>NZ_LAMX01000012.1:0-265609 GCF_001275035.1 Rheinheimera sp. KL1 | reverse complement strand
CCCCCTTCTAGGGGGCCTAAAGCAAAGCCACCTCCTATGGAGGTGGATTTTTACTATCAACGTTAAGATATTTCCTCTGAAGATCGCGATAATCAGTTTGGGTGAGATCTAGACAGAATTACAACGCTTCGTTACTCAATAATGATAAATACCTGGCATGAATGCTCAAATAACTGCATTGAGGTTTGTTGTCCTAGCTTTCGTGCAAATGGCCAGGTAAGGGCTTTTATAAAAGGAATAAAACCTGTCAGTCCTAGGTATGGAGAAAGTTAAAAAGCGATCGCTCTATAGCGGCATGAAGCAGATCGATTACTATGAAGGGCTAGTTACACGATCATTAAAGGAAAAAATAGGGAGGGGTTGAGCAGATTTCACTTGAACGAAACAAACAACATAAAGCTGACAACTAACAGAGCAAGTCTGAGCTAATTACACTCAAACTGCCTGATAAATTGCCAGTTTTAAAGTCAACACTGCATTCTTAGCATGAACCGCCATAAGCACAATTTCTGACTTGATTCAGACCTTCTTTTGCTTTTTCGCTGTCATGTTTAATTTGTGCTGTACTTCTGCAGGTTTTTTTACCGAAACGTGTACCTACTGTCGTTTCAGTTTTGCATCTGTATTCGCCTTTTTTGCTTTCAGCGACTTGCTCACTTTGCTTTACTTCTTTCACTGCCGTTGCAGTTTTTGTTGACGGCGTTGTTTGGCATCCTGCTAACAAAAGTGTAGAAAAAACAAACACAATGGATGTTTTCATTAGTAACATACTGGCTCCTTTAGTATACAAAGTAGAATATATAAAATTAGTGTTATTAGAACGTTTCCTAGAATGATATGATTTTTGACACAAGTCAACGGATAGATCAACCGCTCAAAGGAAGTGCGTAGCGCGCTACAGAACATGTAATACAATAAAAGTCAGCAGATGAAGAATGTTTATTATGTAAAAAAATGTAATTTATTATTTAAACAAGGACTGACATCTGCTGCATCTTTGTGTTGCAGGGTCGTGAAGTAATCGTTCGGGTTCTATATTTTTTTCACAATCGGCACAAACTCCATACATATTGAGTTCTAACTGGCTTAACGCGGCCAATACAGCTTCTAACCTGGACATCGATTTTTGTAAGGGCCAGTACAAACGGCCTTTAGTAAGATCAGGCCAAAATGAAACCAAGTGCTGCTCCAGAACCATTAAAAGTTCCGTTCCAAGTTGGTGTTGTTCTGAACGTAACTCTGCTTTGATCTGTTGCTCTAGCTCTGACAACTCAGCCACCAATCGTTGTTTCGCTACTATTTGTGGTGTTATGCTCATCGTAAGTAACTCCGCTATTTTTAGCTAGTGTGGTCCCTAAATGAAAAGCTTGCTCTGATGCAAATCAATAAAAGGTAAAGGGAGGAAATTTTTTCACTACTATTCGGGTCTATTCTTTGCAACTTAATGCAACCCACAAGGAACATCGTTATGAAATCAAATAAAACTACTGCTGTTGCTGTCAGTGCTTTAGTGTTGGGGTCTTTATCTACGCTGAGCTTAAGCGCAAATGCCAATCCGTTTTCTGCTGAGCAGTTAAACGCGGGTTACCAATTAGCTTCCGCTGAAGCTTCTTGTGGTGCTGATAAAGCCAAAGAAGCCAAATGCGGTGAGGACAAAGCTAAAGACAAAGAAGCCAAATGCGGTGAAGGCAAATGTGGCGGCGATAAAAAAGACGCCAAAGACAAAGAAAAAACTAAAGAAGCTAAATGTGGTGAAGGCAAGTGCGGAGGCATGGCCTAATCTGCTGATGAGTCAGCCTGCATCCTCAGGCTGACTGCTTTTCAGGAGTACTTATGTCTGATATGCCTTTTTTTGGTCTGGTCCCATCTGAAGTGGCTTAGGTCTACGCCGTGAAATGTTGAGCTCTGTGCTGGAGCAGCAAAACACGGATATAGATTTTTTTGAAGTCGCGCCAGAAAACTGGTTGCCTTATGGTGGCAGTTATCAAAAAAAATTCCGGCAGCTGACTGAGCGTTATCCTTTTATTTGTCATGGCTTGTCGTTGTCTCTGGGAAGTCCCGATCCACTGGATCTCGGTTTTATTCGTCAAATCAAAGCGTTTTTAAAAGAACATCAAATCAAGCTCTACAGTGAACATTTAAGTTATTGTTCTGCCGGCGGTCATCTATATGATTTATTGCCAATCCCTTTTACTGAAGACGCTGCTATTTATGTGGCTGATCGTATTCGCATAGTGCAGGATATTCTTGAACAACCTTTAGTGATTGAAAACGTCTCTTATTATGCAGCACCCGGTCAGGAGCTGACTGAGCTTGAATTCACCAATGCAGTGCTAGAGTTGGCCGACTGCAAACTGCTTTTGGATGTAAATAATATTTACGTCAATTCTGTCAATCACGGTTACGATGCGTTAGCCTTTTTAAAAGGTTTACCCACTCAACGTATTGCTTATGGTCATGTTGCCGGGCACTACCGTGAACACGATCAGTTGCTGATTGATACGCATGGTGCTGATGTCGCCGACCCGGTCTGGGCTTTGTTAGCTGAAGCTTATCGGCATCATGGGCTATTTCCGACTTTGTTGGAGCGGGATTTTAATATCCCAGATTTGCAGCAGTTACAGGCGGAGCTTGAGCATATCCGTTCTCTGCACTCTGGTTCAGCCATAAAACGCAGGGCCTGATATGAAATTTCAGCAGGTTCAACAGCAGTTTGTCGCCTATCTGTGCTCACCAGAGCAGAATGAAAAGCCAGCCGACGTAACGCAGGAAAGGCTGGATGTCTACCGGGAGTTATTATTTAACAATGTGTCCGGTTTTGTCAGTAGTGCTTTTCCTGTATTGAAGTCTTTATATACGGAGCAGGCCTGGCAGCAGAAGTTAAAGTTATTTTTTTCGCTTTATCGCTGCGAGAATCCATTCTTTTTATCCATTGCCCAAAGTTTTTTAGATTTTTTACAAAAGCAGTACCAGCTTCAAAACCATGACCCTGTATTTATGCTGGAGTTGGCTCATTACGAATGGCTTGAGCTTGAGTTAGCAACATGCAAAGCACAAGGTGGGCCTGGGCTGACAGATGTAAAACGTCAGGCTCTGCAGTTGTCTGGACTGGTATCGGTGCAAGCTTATCAGTACCCGGTGCATAAAATTTGTGCTGAGTTTCAACCAACAGAGCCTGAAGTAAGTTTTTTACTGATTTATCGTAATCAGGAAGACGAAATTACCTTTGTTGCGTTGAATCAACTGACGACCTTGTTACTGCAGTTGCTTGGCCAACAACCTGGTATGACTTTGGCTGAGCTGGTGGCACAGATGCAGCCTTATGTACCTCAGCTCACTGCTGACCAACTATTTAGTGGTGCAGAGCAAATGCTGGCTGATTTTGCAGCAAAAGGCATAGTGCATGCTTTTCAAGCGCGGTAAAATTCATTACCATGTTTCACCTTTTTAGCGAGTGAGCTCAGATTATGGCAGACGAAAATTTTAAAGAGTCTTTTGGTATTGGCCAATTAGTGTTACTGATAGTCGCATTTGTGGTTTGTTTATGTTTACCACCGATCATCAGCTGGGTTCGCTTTTTCAGCTAAAGTGTCGCGAGTGACAAAAAAACCGCCTTGTGGCGGTTTTTTTATCTATTTTCAATGGAAAGCAAAGGGCTTGTCCCTTTTTATTAATTCAAATCAGGAAACTGAGAATGACGACAGAATCTCTTTCTGCTTTATTAAGCCAGGTGATCAAGGCGGTGCCTGATTACCCGAAACCAGGAATTTTATTTCGCGATGTGACCAGTCTGATGCTGGATGCTGAGGCTTTTGCCAAAGTGATAGACGCCTTTAAAGCACAATATCAGGACAAGGGCTTCACTAAAATTGTCGGCACAGAATCCCGCGGCTTCATTTTTGGTGCACCTTTGGCTTATGCCATGGGTTTACCTTTTGTACCAGTTCGTAAACCGGGCAAGTTACCGCGTGAACGTATTGCGCAGTCCTATCAGCTGGAATACGGCGAAGACACACTGGAAATTCACAAAGACGCGATAGTCTCAGGTGATAAGGTGCTGTTAGTGGATGACTTATTGGCTACAGGTGGTACTATTGCTGCAACAACCAGTTTGGTCGAGCGTTTAGGCGGCAAAGCGACAGACGCTGCTTTTGTGGTGAATCTGCCGGACTTAGGCGGACAAGCTCGTTTAGAAAAGCTTGGGTTGAACCTTTACAGTCTGGTTGAGTTTGCAGGCGATTAGTTCCTACCTAGCCAGCGTTGCAGTGACAGCGCGCAGCCAACAAGGCTGTCGCTTCTGGTACAAAAGCTAAAACAAATAGGCACAAGTGACATGAGTTATCAGGTACTGGCAAGAAAATGGCGACCGCAACATTTTGGTCAATTGGTCGGCCAGGATCATGTGAAAACGGCGTTGACCAATGCGCTCAATCACAACAGATTGCACCATGCCTATTTGTTTACTGGTACTCGTGGTGTCGGTAAAACCACCATAGCCCGTATTTTTGCCAAAAGTTTAAACTGCGAAACAGGTGTTACTTCCACGCCTTGTGGCGTCTGCAGCGCCTGCGTTGAAATTGATCAGGGCTTTTTTGTTGATCTGTTGGAAATTGACGCTGCGTCCCGCACTAAAGTAGAAGACACCCGGGATTTACTGGATAACGTGCAGTACGCGCCAAGCCGCGGCCGTTATAAAGTCTATTTAATCGACGAAGTGCATATGCTTTCGCGTCACAGCTTTAATGCACTGTTGAAAACGCTGGAAGAGCCACCGCCACATGTGAAGTTTCTGCTGGCGACGACTGATCCACAAAAACTGCCTGTCACCGTATTGTCCCGTTGTTTGCAATTTAGCTTAAAGGCCTTGAGCCCGGAGCAGATTAAACAGCACTTATCTTATGTATTGGCGCAGGAAGGTATTCCGGCAGCGGAAGATGCGCTTGCGTTGTTAGCTCGTGCTGCCAAAGGCAGTTTACGCGATTCGTTAAGCCTGACTGACCAAGCCATAGCCCAGAGTAATGCCAATATCACAGTGCCGCTGGTGCGCGATATGTTGGGGTATCTGGAGCAGCAGTGGGCAGAGCTTCTGTTAGCTGCGGTGATTAACCGGGATCTAGCTGCGCTGAAACAGCATCTTGACCAATTAGTGCAGCAGCACAGTCATTTTGCTCATGTGCTGGATGATATGTTGGCCTTATTGCATTTAGCGGCCTTAAGTCAGTTTAACTGGCAGGCCGCTGATTTGGTGACAGAACACAGTGCTTTTGTGCAGCAATTAGCAGAGCAGCAAAGCCCTGAGCAATTGCAGCTATTTTATCAGTTACTGATTTCAGGCAAAAAAGAATTGGCCTTTGCACCTGAGCCACGTATAGGCCTGGAAATGGCGTTATTACGAGCTGTGGCTTTTGTGCCAGGAGCTGCTGATACAACACCAGCCATGCGCGCTTCTGTTCCTGTGTCGCATGCGGCTGAACTCAAAGCTAAGTTTAATTTACCCGAAACTGCAGCTAAAGAGCCAGAACCTGAGCTGCATATGGCAGCATCATTGCCATCAGAGCCTGAAGTTGTAGTCGAAACACTCCCAGAACAGCACGTTCCTGCAGAAGTTGCAGTTACACAACCATCGGCTCCCGCTGGTATAGCCGCCTCTATTCTGGCGCGCCGTGGCATTAAAGTTGATGCTGTGAGCGCCGATAGGGCGGTGGAGAATCAGACCGAAAAAAAGTCTGAACCAGTTGCCGCTGTAGCTAAGGCTGCAGAGCCTGCTGCTATACAAAGAACACAAGCTGCTCCTGCTGCAGTTCATCAGCCCTTGCTACAACAGCAGCCTGTATTACAGCAGCAAGCCCCGGTGAATCAGCCGTCTCAGACAGCGACAGCTGGTATTCAGCATAGTCCGGTTATGGCTGCTGTGGTGTCTGAACAGCCAGAACCGGTAATGTCCGCTTATCTGGATGAACCTGATACGTCAGATACCTCAATAGAGGATGCCGATTTTGCAGCCGACTGGGCCTGGCAGGAATTTCAGCAGCAACATCAGCCCGAGCCCGTGCCAGAACAACAGTCAGTTACAGCAGCACCAGAATCTAAAGCTCAGTACCGTTTTGATGGCGTGATCACAGCAGAAAACTTTTCAGTGCGTCTTGCCGCTCAGGTCGATGAATGGGCTGCTTTAGTCGATAGCCTGAACTTAGGCGGTTTATTGCGCTTATATCTGTTGCACAGTGCCATTAGCTGGACAGGAGATACAGTGCAATTGCTGGTCTGTCAAAGCCAGCAGCATCTGGACAAAGAAAAGCTGCGTACTGAAATTATTAAAGAGCTGAATTTGGCCTTTCATAAAACGGTTCAGCTGGATATTCAGTATCAACCTTGGGTAGATACATGCCCTGTAGCGATTCAGCAGCGTATCGAGCGGGAACGTTTTGTTTATGTTGAGCAGTTGTTGCAGCAAGACCCCTGGGTGGTGCAGCTGCAAAAAGACTTTGGTGCGGAAATAGTTCCGGACAGTATTATCGTCAACTAATTCGTCTTGTATTTTGCGGCTCAAGTCATTATCTTGTCGCCAGTTTAACAGAGTCATTTTTAAAGAGAGTACAGTTATGTTCAAAGGTGGTGGTGGCGGTTTAGGCAATATCATGAAGCAGGCGCAAGCCATGCAGGATAAAATGCAAAAGGCCCAGCAGGAATTGGCTAATCTGGAAGTTACGGGCGAGTCGGGTGCGGGTTTGGTGAAAGTCACCATGACAGGCAACCACAATGTTCGCCGTGTCAGCATCGACGACAGTCTGATGCAGGATGACAAAGAAATGGTTGAAGATTTAGTAGCAGCTGCTATTAACGACGCGGTACGCCGTGTAGAGGAAGCCAATAAAGCCAAAATGGCTGCTGTAACCGGCAGTATGCAATTACCTCCTGGTTTTAAGATGCCGTTTTAACAGGTCGCCTGAAAACGCATGAATAAATTCAGCCCTTTGCTGCAGCAGTTGATCGATGCCTTGCGCATATTGCCGGGTGTAGGTCCAAAGTCTGCTCAACGTATTGCTCTGCAGTTGCTGGAACGCAACAGGGCTGGGGCCATGCAGTTGTCTAAAGCTTTGGCGGTAGCGATGGAGAAAGTAGGGCATTGCCAGCAGTGCCGTACTTTTTGTGAAACAGAGTTATGTGCTATTTGCTCAGACCCGAGGCGTAGCGACAGTCAAAGCCTTTGTATTGTCGCATCGTCCTCTGATCAGTTTGCCATAGAACAAACAGGCCAGTTTAAAGGCCGTTATTTTGTCTTGCAGGGCCAGTTATCGCCGCTTGATGGCATAGGTCCTTCCGAATTAGGTCTGGATTTATTACAAAAGCAGCTGGGTACTGGTTCGGTGCAGGAAGTGATATTGGCAACCAATCCGACAGTGGAAGGCGATGCCACAGCCTATTACATTGCCGAGCAATGTAAAAAATATCAGGTTAATGTATCCCGTATCGCTCATGGTGTGCCTGTGGGCGGGGATTTAGAGTATGTGGACGGGACTACCCTGTCGCACGCCTTTAGTGGCCGCAAACCCATCTGAGCTTCGTCCTTGAAGCTATAGCTTTGTTGGCTGCGCCTCTCGCCCCAATCGCATAGTCGGCTATGCTCATGGGGACTCGTTTGCTCGCCGCCGCGCTCTAGCTCCAATGCCTTTGCTTAGGACCTTTGTCCTTGCAGCGTTGCTTTGTTTATTCTTTCTCCACTTGCCTGCTCCTCCATTTTGTTCTTTGTTTTGCCGCTATTGCCCCCTTGATATTTGCGGGTATTAAACCCATATCCTTGCCAGCACAATTGAAAGTCATTCCACGAAAGATAAGGAGCTGTATATGACTGAAACAGTACAAAAACAAAAGCACGGCTTTCAGGCCGAGGTCAAACAACTTCTGCAGCTGATGATCCATTCGCTGTATTCCAATAAAGAAATTTTCCTGCGTGAGCTGGTCTCCAACGCCTCAGATGCGGCGGATAAACTGCGCTTTTTAGCTTTGTCAGACAGCAGCCTGTATGACAATGACGGCGAGCTGAAAGTCCGTATCAGTCTGGATGAAGCCGCTAAAACCATTACCATCAGCGACAACGGTATTGGTATGACTCAGGATGAAGTGATTAGCCATTTGGGCACTATCGCGAAATCAGGCACTAAAGAATTTTTTGGTCAGCTGTCAGGCGACCAAAGCAAAGACTCTCAACTGATTGGTCAGTTTGGTGTAGGTTTCTACTCTGCTTTTATCGTCGCCGACAAAGTCACAGTCAAAACCCGTAAAGCCGGTGCGCCAGCTGATTCAGCGGTGGAGTGGGAATCTACAGGTGAAGGTGACTACACTATTACTCCTATCGTCAAAGCAAGCCGTGGTACTGACATTATTCTGCATTTACGTGACGAAGAAACTGAGTTTTTAAGTCAGTGGAAGGTTGAGTCTATTGTCACTAAATACTCTGACCATATCAGTATTCCGGTAGAGATGTATCAAGAAGGGACTCCAGAGCGCGATGGTGAAGAGGGTGAAAAAATTCCTGCAACCGAAGGCTACTGGAAAGCGGTAAACAAAGCCACTGCACTGTGGATGCGCGATAAGTCTGAGGTCTCTGATACGGAGTACCAGGAATTCTACAAGCATATTTCACATGATTGGACAGAGCCACTGAGCTGGAGTCACAACAAAGTAGAAGGCAACACCAACTATACCAGCCTGCTTTACGTTCCGAAAAAAGCACCTTTTGATTTATGGAACCGCGAAGCCCGTCATGGCTTAAAACTCTATGTACAACGCGTCTTTATTATGGATGACGCTGAACAGTTTATGCCAAGTTACCTGCGTTTTATCAAAGGCGTGCTGGACTCCAGCGATTTACCACTGAACGTATCGCGTGAAATTCTGCAGGACACCAAAGTGACACAAAGCCTGCGTAAAGGCTGTACCTCACGCGTGTTAAAGATGCTGGAGAAAATGGCCAAAGCTGAAGACCAAACCGAATACCAGACGTTCTGGACTGAGTTTGGTCAGGTGATGAAAGAAGGCCCGGCGGAAGATTTCGCCAATAAAGAAACTATCGCCAAGCTACTGCGTTTTGCCTCGACTCATAACGAGACAGCCGATCAGAATGTCAGTTTAGATGCTTATGTCAGCCGGATGAAAGAAGGTCAGGACGAGATTTATTTTATCGTTGCTGATAGCTACGAGGCGGCCAAACACAGTCCACATTTAGAAGTACTGCGTAAAAAAGGCATTGAAGTGCTGCTGTTGTCCGACCGTGTTGATGAGTGGTTAATGCAGCACCTGACTGACTTTGAAGGCAAAAAGCTGCGTTCTATTGCCAAAGGTAATCTGGACATCAGCAAGCTGGATGACGAAGAGACCAAAAAGGCTCAGGAAGAAACAGAAAAGCAATTTGCTGCTGTGACTGAACGTTTTAAAGCAGCTTTAGGTGACGAGGTTAAAGCCGTGAAAACCAGTCATCGTTTAACCGACAGCCCAGCTTGTATTGTCACTGATGAGTTCGATATGAGCACGCAAATGATCAAGCTGATGGAGTCTGTGGGTCAGAAAGTGCCGGACGTGAAACCTATTTTTGAACTGAACCCGGACCATGCACTGGTCAAACATATTGCCGATGTGCAGGACGAAAAGCAGTTTAAACAGTGGGCTGAAGTCTTGTTGGATCAGGCGTTATTAGCTGAGCGTGGCAGCCTGAAAAATCCTGCAACTTTTGTCAGCCGCTTAAACGCGCTGCTGCTGGATTTATCGAAAAAAGCCTAAGCTACATTCCCAGGCATCAGAAGCCTCTGCCTATGCGGGGGCTTTTTTATTCGCAGCCATCCATGGCGCTCACCCTGCGGGCCAACGCTTCGCGTTGTTAAAAATTGTCTCCTGACAATTTTTATTCGCAGCCATCCATGGCGCTCACCCTTTGGGCCAATGCTTTGCATTGTTAAAAATTGATCCGGGTAATTTTTTCTTCGTCAGAGGAAAGATTTCCCACTATCCCCCTGTCTCTTATCACAATAGCATGATGCGGAGCCTGATTGTGATACACCAAAGTATCCTGTTTTATCAAAAATTAGTGACGAAGCTGCAGCGACTGGATTTTATTCCTTTGTTGTTGCTGAGGTTATACCTGACCCCGGTAATGATGCAGGCGGGCTGGACTAAATTACGTAACTTTGACAGTACCTTAAATTGGTTCGCTGACCCGGACTGGGGTTTAGGGTTGCCTGCTCCTGCTCTGATGTTATCTCTGGTGATTCTGTTCGAGCTTGGTGGTGGGTTAGCGCTGCTATTGGGTTTATTCACCCGGATGACCGCTTTAGGATTAAGTATCACTATGCTGGTGGCTATGGGAGCTGTGCACGCTAAAAACGGCTGGCTGGCGATAGCAGATGCGTCCAGTTGGCTGGCAGACGGCACAGTTCTTTATAACGAAGCTGTGATGGCGGCACCGGATAAATTGACGAGGGTCAATGATATTTTGCAGCAGCAGCCTGACTATGATTGGCTGGTTTCCAGTGGCAAATTCGTAGTGCTTAACAACGGCATTGAGTTTGCTGCTACTTACTTGGTTATGTTACTGGTATTGGTTGTCTGCGGGGCAGGGCGTTGGCTGAGTCTGGATTATTGGTTAAGCCGCAAAGTCGTTGGAGTGGCAACAACACAGGAGGCTGCAGCTTGAGTTTTCTTCAGTCTATGTCCTATAGTGAGCGGCCACAACCGGAGACCAAACCGGATACGGCAGTCTTGCCTACAAGGACAACGAATGTGAAGTGGTGGTTAACGGACAAAGCGACTGTAAAAAAACAGACGCCAGAAAAAGAGCAGCGTCAGCACAGTTACATGCAATTGGTGCGTTTATATCATGCGGATTTATATCGTTATAGTTGCTGGCTCTGCCGTAGTGCTGATATTGCCGAGGATCTGGTTCAGGATACCTATTTGCGAGCCTGGAAAAGTATTGATTTACTGCAAAATGAAGCCTCTGCCAAAGCCTGGTTGTTTACTATTTTACGCAATGAAAACGCCCGACGTTTTGAACGTAAACAGTTTCAGTATCAGGAGGTAGAGCAGGATTTATTGCTGGATGAGCACCAGGTGACTCCAGAGCAATTGTATTCACAGCAGCAGTTACTAAAGCAAATTGAGAGTCTCGAACCTGAATATAGTGAGCCTCTGATCCTGCAAATTATCGGTGGTTTTAGTGGTGACGAAATAGCGCAATTGCTGTCTCTGAACCTCAATACAGTCAATACCCGTTTATTTCGCGCCCGTAAACAGTTACGGGATTTGTTAAGCCACGACAGTGTCAGGGAGCAAAAAAATGGATGAGTTAGAAGTTCGTCGTCGTTTGCTGACTGATCCCTATCATTTGACGCCTGAACAACTACAGCAGTTGCAGCAGGATCCGGATAGTCAGCAATTTCATCAGGATGTGTTGGACCTGGATCAGCATATTAAACAAGTGTTAAGCCCTCCTGTACCCAAGACGCTGGAAAATACCTTGTTGTTGCTGCAGCACAAACACAAGCAGCAACAGCAGAAACGCTTTTACCAGAATCTGATTGCGTTGGCGGCTTCTGTGGCATTTTTAGCGGGCTTTGCGCTGAACTGGTCGTTTTTCCTGTATGGCTCACAAAGTCTGGGGGAGAATTCTTTGGCTCATGTGTATCACGAAGAGCCTTATATGCATCACAGGATGGCCGCTCTATCTTTGTCTGAAGTGAATAGTAAGCTGGCCGATTTTGATGCAGAGCTTAGTTCTTCAGACTATACAGTGGTATTTGCAAACTATTGTAACTTCCGTGGCACCCGCTCTTTGCATTTGGTGGTCGAAACAGAACAGGGCTTGATGACGGTCTTTGTTGTTCCTAAAGAAAACTCTTTGAATTTTGAAGAACAATTTCATGATGAAAAATATCAGGGGCGCAGCATTGCAACTCATAAAGCTATTCTGGTGATGGTCAGTGACAAAGCTGAAACCCTGCAACAGGGCGAGCAACAGTTACTGAAAAACCTCCAGTTTAAAGCCTGAACGTAAAAAGCTTTGGAAGAGCTTTATGTGCTTCCGAAGCTTTCCTTTATAAAATTCTTTGTTTTATTGATCTCCATCAATTTTTAGTTGTCAGTGTTAGAGTGTTTAAATTTTATTCATTTATTATCAATAGGTTAGGTTTGATTTTTTCTGGTTGTTATTTCAGCAGTTCTACAATTTAACTTCAAACCTCTGGTTGCAGCTGTTGCTCTGAGAGGCAGTAAATATGCACGACCTTAGTCGAATAGCTGGCTGTGTTTATTCAACTTTTTTATCTTTTAGCTGTATTTCCATCTGCTAATTGGCCCAATTGGCTGTTGTAGTAAGTTATCCTACCAAAGTAGGCTTGACTCAGGCTTATCAGGTAAGACAAGCAGACAAATTCCTTGTCTGATGAAGCACATTATGTAAAGATTCATCCCCTATAACAAATGGATCAATCCCAGGTTAATTGAGGATCTTTGTATGCGTATTATTTTGTTGGGTGCCCCGGGTGCTGGTAAAGGAACTCAGGCGCAGTTTCTGATGAACAAGTATGGGATCCCACAAATTTCGACTGGTGACATGCTGCGTGCTGCGATTAAAGAGGGCAGTGCTCTGGGGTTGGCTGCAAAGCAAGTGATGGATGCAGGCCAACTGGTGTCTGATGATTTAATTATTGGTTTAGTCAAAGAGCGTATTAGCAAAGAAGATTGTGCTAAAGGTTTCTTGTTAGATGGTTTCCCTCGGACTATTCCGCAGGCCGATGCGATGAAAGCCAACGGTGTAGTGGTTGATCACGTGATTGAGTTTGACGTGCCGGATGATGTGATTGTTGAGCGTATGAGCGGCCGTCGTGTTCACCCTGCTTCAGGTCGTGTCTACCATGTCAGTTACAATCCGCCTAAAGTGGAAGGAAAAGACGATCTGACCGGCGAAGATTTAGTGATCCGTGAAGATGATAAAGAAGAAACTGTACGCAAACGTTTAGGTATTTACCATGAGCAAACTGAACTGCTGGTTGGTTATTACCGTCAAGAAGCAGAACAAGGTCGCACCCAATATCACCATATGATGGGTACCTTGCCTGTTGAGCAAGTCAGTGCACAACTTGAAGCCTTGTTAGGTTAAGTATTAGTTGTTGCGGCGAAGCCACCTTGAGTGGGCTTTTTAATGGCTAACTTTTTTGATTTTTTTAAAAGCACGCGAGTTCATAAATTTAGGTTTTGTCTGCAGAGAGTGTGGACTGGTCAGTTTTTAGAAACCCCAAGGTTGGTGAGTATGAGTTTAGCTATTACATCTTTGTATGCCGCCATTCTGGCGTTGTTGTATGTGGGATTGGCAGGTTTAGTGATCCGTCAGCGCTTCAAACACCGAATTGGCCTGGGAACTGGCAAAGAACCCCGGTTGTTACAAACGGTACGTATGCATGGTAACTTTGCCGAATACGTGCCGTTTTTACTTATTTTAGTTGCCTTGCTCGAACTGCAGCAGAGCCCCGTCTGGCAAGTGCATCTGGTTGCGGGTCTTACTTTGACTGGCCGCGTGTTACATGCGATAGGCTTGTGGCGCAGCAGTGGAACTTCAGCACCTCGTTTCTTCGGAATGATTACAACTTTCGCAGCTCTTATTGTCGCAGCTGTGTTTTTATTAATGAAGTAACTGATGCAACAGACGGTACTGATGCTACATAGTTCGTTGTCAAGCGGACGCCAATGGCAGAGTTTGAAGCTAGCCTTAAAAGCGCAGTATCAGGTATTAAATCCTGATCTGCTTGGGTATGGCAGCAACACTGAGAAGTACCCAAGGCCTATGCAACTGGCGGATGAAGCCAAAAAGCTATGGCCTTTGCTGGACGGAAAAGCGGCAGGTTCAGTGATTTTGGTCGGACACTCCTTCGGTGGTGCATTGGCTTTGCATATGGCGCGCACTCGTCCTGAACTTTTCAAAGCAGTGTTAGTGTTTGAACCTGTGGCTTTTCATTTGTTTAAATCCACAGATCCCGCTTTGTATCAGCAGGTTCAGCAGTTAAGCCAGCATATGCTGAATGTAAGTCCAAAAGACGCAGCAGAGCTTTTTATCGATTACTGGCAAGGTGATGTGTGCTTCAGGCATTTGCCGGATGTTATGCAGCAAAAACTCACAGCGCAAGTGGGGAAAGTGGCTGCTGATTTTGAAGCGTTAAGTGGCGAGCCTGCAACGCTTATCGACTACGCCACTGCTATTCACTGTCCTGTGTTGCTGTTAAGTGGCGAGCAAAGCCAGTTATCAGCGCAACGTTTGGCAGTCATGCTGGCTGGTGCTTTACCTTGCGTTGAGTTTCAAACCGTAAAAACGGGCCACATGGGGCCCGTTACAGATGCGGCATTAGTCAATGCTCTTCTGCTTGAGTTTATTCAGTGCCTTCAGGTTTAAGCATTACTCACCTGGGCCAGGTTAGAGTTTTCTTCCAGCAGCTGAGGCACAGCTTTGGCTGTTGACTGTTGATTAATGCTTATTTTGCGTGGTTTTAACGCTTCAGGTACTTCACGTATCAATTCAATATGCAGCAGGCCATGGCTCATCTGAGCGCCAGTCACTTTGATGTAATCTGACAACTGGAACTTACGCTCAAAGTTACGTTCCGCAATGCCTTGATGCAGGAAGCGGCGACCTTCGGTTTTATCAGCTTTCTGACCACGCACCACTAAGTTATTATGTTCGGTTTCAATAGATAACTCTGCTTCATCAAAGCCAGCTATAGCCATAGTAATGCGGTACTGATCCTCACCTGTCACCTCTATGTTGTATGGCGGATAAGCCGGCTGTTTTTCATTGCGGGCAGCGGCATCCATCAGGTTGGCTAAATGATCAAAACCAATAAATGAGCGATAAAATGGGGTAAAGTCTAAAGTGTTCATAATCAAATCCTCTAAGGCAAATAATCTGTTCTGCTCTTCAATTGAACGAGCAATGTAAGCAGGTGCCGGATGGCACCTGCTTACTCAATATGTGCACTTAGAGAGTTTTCAATACTGGGCTTTAAGATTTTTTGCCAGTTATTTGCGCAAGAGCAGCCATGCTGTGTGCGTAATCAGGTTCTTGCGCCAGAGCTGGAACCAACTGCTGATAGGCTAAATTCCCTTTAGCATCAATAATTAATACGGCGCGAGCCAGAATGCCCATATCTTTAATTAGTAAGCCGTAATTACTGCCAAAATCGCGCCAGACAGCGTCGGATAACACCAGTAACTGATCAACTTTTTCCTGAGCACAGTAGCGTTTTTGCGCAAATGGCAAATCGGTAGAGATGGTCATCATCACCACATCGTCCGACACTTTACTGACTTCCTGATTAAATCTTTTGGTTTGTAGCGAGCAAATGCCAGTGTCGACGCTGGGTACTACACTGATCAATATAGTTTTGCCTTTAAAGTCACTTAATCTGATGGTTTTAAATTTCTCGTCTACCACCTGAAAATCTGGCGCCTGTTGTTGTAACTGCACCTGATGACCTTGCAATTCCACAGCCTTGTTACCGGCTTTTACTTCAGATAAACGGCTTGGCAACTGTGCATTTAAATCGACGGCCCAGGTAGCAGGGCTTAGGATTAAACTAAAAACGATGGTTTTTATCAGATTTGACGACATTCACATGTCTCCCAGATTGTTAATACGGTTGAAAGTGAAAAAAACAGTAGGTGTTGTTTATTTTTTGTCAGATACTACACAGGGTTAGCGCAGAGCCATCTTTCTGACTACACTGGAAAATAACAATACGTGAAGTGAGCCGTAAATGGTAGCAGCAGTTTTGATATGTGACGATTCCAACCTTGCCCGCAAGCAAATGGCGCGGGCTTTACCTGCAGAGTGGCAGCAAAATATCCAATTTGCTGGTCATGGTGGGGAAGCGTTGGATATTTTGCAGCGCCAGTCGATAGACTTACTTTTCCTCGATTTAAATATGCCTATATTGGATGGATATCAGGTACTTGCTGCTATTCAGCAACAACAGCTGTCCGTCAAAACTATAGTGGTGTCCGGTGATATTCAGCCTGAAGCCCGTGAGCGGGTTTTATCTTACGGCGCTTTAGACTTTATAAAAAAACCCGTCGACCAAAATAAGCTAAATCATGTGTTGGGTTTGGTTGAACAAAAAACTATTCAGCAGCAAGAGCAAGCCAAAACTGAACCCAAGGTCGCAGCAGTAAAAAATACCGGATCTTTTGTACTTTCTAACGATTTACGTGATGTATTTCAGGAGTTGAGTAATGTGGCCATGGGCCAGGCCGGTGATCTGCTGGCGCGTCTGCTGAAGGTGTTTGTCAAACTACCTATTCCAAATGTAAACGTCATTGAAGTCAGTGAACTGCATATGGCCATTGCTTCTGTAGAGCAAAAAGAAAACACCTCAGCAGTCTGCCAGGGCTTTATTGGCGGTGGTGTCGCTGGTGAGGCACTTTTGATACTCAATGACTCTAGTTTTGTTGATATAGCCCGGCTGATGCAATACGACGGTGAGCTGACTACTAAAGTGGAGCTGGAGCTATTAATGGACATCGCCAATATTCTGATTGGCGCTGTATTAAAAGGACTGGCCGAACAAATTGATATGACCTTTAGTCAGGGCCATCCTGTGGTATTAGGGCAGCATGCGCCTGTCAGTGAACTGATTAAAGCCAATGCCAGACGTTGGCGCCGTACTTTAGCGATAGAAATCAGCTACGGTATTGAAAACTATAATATCAGCTGCGATTTATTACTGTTGTTTACCGAAGATAGTATTAAAACGCTGAATTATAAAGTCGAATTCCTGCTGGAAGATTAAATGTCACAAAGCAACGTAGAAGTATCCGAAATTCACTGGTTGATGGACATGTTCCAGACGGTTGACGTCGGTCTGGTGGTGTTGTCCGCTGATTACCGCATTCAGGTGTGGAACGGTTTTATGGAGAACCACAGCGGTCTGACGCCTCGTCAGGTTCGCGACAGATACCTGTTTGATTTATTCTCCGAAATTGATGAAGACTGGCTCAGACGCAAATGCGATCCAGTGATTTTATTGAAGAACCGTGCCTTCACCATCTGGGAACAGCGGCCTTATATTTTCAAATTCCGTAACTATCGGCCCATTACAGGCTCAGCGGAATATATGTATCAAAATAGCACCATATTCCCGCTGACCGATACTATGGGGAAAGTCACCCATCTTTGTCTGATTATTTATGATGTCACTGATGTGGCGGTGAGTCGTATAGAGCTCGAGTCGATGAACGGGCAGTTACGTACTTTGTCCAAAACCGACTTTCTGACCAGTTTAAATAACAGAGGTTTCTGGGAAGAGGCACTGATAAAAGAGTACAAGCGTATTCAGCGTAGTGGTCATCACAGTACCTTGTTGATGTGCGACATCGACCATTTTAAGCGGGTGAACGATACCTATGGTCATTCCGCTGGTGATGCGGTGATCCAACAGGTTGCTGCTGCTGTGAAAAAAAATCTGCGCAGTACCGATGTGGCTGGCCGTTATGGCGGAGAAGAATTTGCTGTCTTACTGCTGGATACTACAGTCGACCAAGCGATGTTTTTTGCTGAGCGTTTACGCAAAAATGTAGAAGCTATGGCGGTCGAATACAATCAGCAAGTGCTGCGGGTCACCGTTAGTATTGGTGTCGCTGAATACCATGAAGATATGGGTGAATATCGTGACTGGCTGGAAGCAGCGGATAAGGCTTTGTATCAATCGAAAGCCGCTGGGCGTAATCGCATTACGAAAGCCAGCGGATCAGAGCCACTCTGATCTAACACCACATGGCTTCGCGTGTTTTCTGGCCCTTGGAGCTGCTTTTTGTAGTTTAAGCTGGATCGGGAGTTTCACTGGCATCTTGATATGAGGAGCAGAGCCAAGGCTCTGATCCCGTATTACAGCGGACAACTGCCTAAAAGTTTTACGCTACCATCCTCGTTGAGTTGCTCCAGTTGCACATTAAAGCCCCATAACCGGTGCACATGCTTTAGTACCTGCTGGAAATTATCAGCCAGCGGGATCCGCTGATTCGGAACAAATCTCAAGGTTAAACTGCGATCGCCGGTAATATCGGCGCTGTACACCTGGATATTGGGTTCAATAGTACTTAGGTTGTATTGTGCGGATAAGGTTTGACGGATCTGTTGATAGCCTTCTGCATTGTGAATAGCAGAGACCTCCAAAGTACTCTCTCGATCATCGTCTGTGATGGCAAATAAGTGGAAATCACGGATCACTTTGGGTGATAAGTACTGACTGATAAAACTCTCATCTTTAAAGTTTTGCATCGCAAAATGCAACGTCTCCAGCCAGTCCGAGCCTGCGATATCCGGAAACCATTCTTTGTCTTCTGCGGTTGGGTGTTCGCAAATGCGGCGCAAGTCGGTAAACATGGCAAAGCCCAGAGCGTAAGGATTAATGCCTGAGTAATATTTACTGTGGTATTCAGGCTGAAATACCACATTGGTGTGGTTATGCAGCACTTCCAGAATAAACTTGTCTGTAACTAAGTTCTCCTGATACAGATGCTGCAATATGGTGTAATGCCAGAAGGTAGCCCAGCCTTCATTCATCACTTGGGTTTGTTTTTGTGGGTAAAAATACTGCGAAATTTTGCGTACTATACGCACTATTTCACGTTGCCAGGGTTTGAGCAGCGGCGCATTTTTTTCAATAAAATACAAAATGTTTTCCTGAGGTTCAGATGGAAAACGGTACTCATGCTCTGCCGATAAATCGTCTTTGTTCGGGATAGTTTTCCACAGCTGATTCACCTGAGATTGCAGATAAGCTTCACGGTCTTTCTGACGTTTTTGCTCTTCATCCATCGAAATTTTTTGTGGTCTTTTGTATCTGTCTACGCCGTAATTCATCAGCGCATGACAAGAATCCAGCATATCTTCCACTTCACTGATACCGTATTTCTCTTCACAGTGACTTAAGTACTGCTTGGCGAACACCAGGTAATCGATAATGGATGACGCATCCGTCCAGGTACGAAATAAGTAGTTGTTTTTAAAAAAAGAGTTGTGACCGTAACAGGCATGCGCCATCACCAGCGCCTGCATCGTCATGGTGTTTTCTTCCATCAGATAGGCAATACAAGGATTGGAGTTAATCACAATCTCATACGCAAGCCCCATAAAGCCACGTTTGTAGTTTTGTTCGGTTTGAATAAATTTTTTGCCGTACGACCAATGGTTATAACCAATGGGCATGCCAACACTGGAATAGGCATCCATCATTTGTTCGGCTGTAATGACTTCAATCTGGTTGGGGTAGGTGTCCAGTTTGTATAGTTTGGCGACCCGTTCAATTTCTGCCTGATACTGGCCTAATAATTCAAAGCTCCAGTCCGGGCCGTCGGATAAAGGTTGTTTTTGTGTGGCAGAAGACATAAGCAACTCCCTGAAGTCAGTAGCTAAGCGGCCTGTTTTTTGAAAAGTTCGCGAAATACAGGATAAATGTCTGCGACTTGCCGTATCGGCTGAATGGCAAAGTTATCAAAACTCTGCTGCAATTTTTCATACTCAAGCCACAAGCTCTGATGCGGCCGTGGGGTAATTTCGATATAGGCGTAATAGCGCACAAAAGGCAATATTTGCTGCGCTAATAAATCGGCACATTGCGGGCTGTCATCTGCCCAGTTATCGCCGTCTGAGGCCTGAGCAGCGTAGATATTCCATTCGGCCGGGTCATATCTGTCTTTGACTATATCTTCCATCATCTTTAGCGCACTGGAGACTATAGTGCCGCCTGTTTCTTGTGAGTAAAAAAACTCTTGCTCGTCGACTTCTTTGGCCTGGGTATGGTGGCGGATATACACCACTTCGACATTTTTATAGCTGCGGCTTAAAAACATATAAAGTAGGATATAAAAACGTTTGGCCATGTCCTTGGTCGCCTGATCCATAGAGCCGGATACATCCATCAGGCAAAACATCACCGCCTTACTGGTAGGTTCAGGCCGTTTCTGGAAATTACGAAAGCGTAAATCAAAGCTGTCGATAAAAGGCACTGCATCTATTCGTTTTTCAAGCAGCGCTATCTGTTCGCGTAGTGCCATCAACTGATGCTGGTCAGGCACAGGCTCTGCTTCGACTAAGGCTAATTTGGCCTCCAGTTCATGCAGTTCACGTTTTTTACCAGCAGTCATAGCCACGCGGCGCGCGAGTGAGCCTTGTAAGGACCGCACTATATCAATATTGGTAGGTACGCCTTCAGAGCGAAAACCAGCCCGCACATTTTTGTATTGCACCAGCTTATCCAGCTGATTTTTTTTCAGATTGGGCAGTTCTAAATCTTCAAATAACAAATCCAGATATTCATCTTTGGAGATTGAGAACACAAATTCGTCTTCGCCTTCGCCATCTGTGCTGGCATCGCCCTGGCCTGAACCAGCCCCTTGTCCGCTTTGAGGCCGTTTGATTTTATCGCCAGGGCTGAATTGGTCATTACCAGGATGCACCCGCTCTCTGTGGCCGCCCTGGCCTTGATGGAAAAAAGGTTCGGTAATGTCTTTGCCGGGAATAGAGACTTTTTCACCGTTGTTGATATCAGTGACACTGCGTTTGCTGATGGCATCGGACACAGCTTGTTTAATTTGCTGCTTGTAGCGGCGAATAAAGCGCTGTCGGTTGACAGCACTTTTGTTTTTGCCATTTAAGCGTCGGTCAATAAAATGCGCCATACAACCTCCGGGGCTTTGACCTTACTGTGATTTGCGAACCCGTAAATACCACTCGCTTAGTAAGCGCACTTGTTTACGGGTGTAGCCTTTCTCCATCATCCGGTCGACAAAATCATCATGTTTTTTCTGATCGTCGGTGGAGGTTTTGGCATTAAACGAAATCACAGGCAACAGCTCTTCTGTGCTGGAGAACATCTTTTTCTCTATCACAGTGCGAAGTTTTTCATAGCTGGTCCAGGTAGGATTTTTGCCATTATTTTTGGCTTTAGCCCGCAAAACAAAATTGACGATTTCATTGCGGAAATCTTTGGGATTGCTGATGCCCGCAGGCTTTTCAATTTTCTCCAGTTCAGCATTCAGCGCCGCTCTGTCAAACAGCTGACCGGTTTCCGGATCACGGTATTCCTGATCCTGGATCCAGAAGTCGGCATAAATGACATAACGGTCAAAAATATTCTGGCCATATTCAGAGTAAGACTCTAAATAAGCGGTTTGAATCTCTTTGCCGATAAACTCGATGTATTTGGGAATTAAATAGCCTTTTAAATACTCCAGATAACGCTCAGCCACATCGGACGGGAATTGCTCCCGCTCTATTTGCTGCTCCAGCACATAAAACAAATGCACAGGGTTAGCGGCCACTTCGGTCGAGTCAAAGTTAAAGACCCGGGATAGAATTTTAAAGGCAAAACGGGTGGATAAACCCGACATGCCTTCGTCCACACCAGCGTAATCGCGGTACTCCTGATAAGACTTCGCTTTGGGGTCTGTGTCTTTTAAGCTTTCGCCATCATAGACCCGCATTTTAGAATACAGGCTGGAATTTTCCGGCGCTTTTAACCGTGATAACACCGCAAATTGCGCCAGCGAGGTTAAAGTCGCAGGAGAGCAAGGTGCGACTTTTAACTCACTGTGTTCCAGCAGTTTTTCGTAAATTTTGACTTCTTCAGACACCCGCAGGCAATAAGGCACTTTGACAATATACACCCTGTCTAAAAAGGCCTCGTTGTTTTTGTTGTTGCGAAAGGTTTGCCATTCCGACTCGTTGCTGTGTGCCAGAATAATGCCTTCAAAGGGCAGGGCGGCAAGGCCTTCAGTACCGTTGTAATTGCCTTCCTGGGTTGCAGTTAACAGAGGATGCAGCACTTTAATTGGTGCTTTAAACATCTCAACAAACTCCATCAGGCCCTGATTGGCACGGCATAAAGCGCCTGAATAGCTGTAGGCGTCCGGATCGTTTTGGGCAAAGTGCTCCAACTGACGGATATCGACTTTACCTACCAAGGACGCGATGTCCTGATTGTTTTCATCACCAGGCTCAGTTTTAGCAATACAGATCTGATCCAGAATCGAAGGGTATTTTTTTACCACTTTAAACTGGCTGATATCGCCGTTGAATTCATGCAGGCGTTTACTGGCCCATGGCGACATAATGGTTTTCAAGTAACGTTTGGGAATGCCGTATTCCTGCTCCAGAATAGTGCCATCTTCATTGACGTCAAACAGACACAAAGGGCTGTCGTACACCGGTGAGCCTTTGATGTAAAAGACAGGAACCTGCTGCATCAGCGATTTTAACTTTTCGGCCAAAGATGATTTACCACCACCTACAGGGCCTAGCAGATACAAAATTTGTTTGCGCTCTTCCAAGCCCTGAGCTGAGTGCTTCAGGTAGGAGACTATTTGTTCTATCGCATCTTCCATGCCATAAAACTCGGCAAAAGCCGGATAACGAGCTATCACTCTGTTGGAAAATAATCGGCTTAGTTTGGGATCTTGGGCTGTATCAATCAGCTCAGGCTGACCTATGGCCATTAACAAGCGCTCGGCTGCGCTGGCATAGCAACTTTTATCTTTTTTACACAGCTCCAGATACTCCTGGATGCTGTATTCCTCTTCTTTAGCTGCTTCATATCTGGATTTGTAGTGCTCAAAAATGCCCATAGTGCACCTCCGAAACTGGTCTGTGGGAACTGAATACAAATAAAGCCACTGATGTAAGGTTAGACAGTAAAAAAGCGCTTCGCTCAACTAATTCACAGAAAAATATGAATTTTTTTTGTAGCGATGCGTGCACAGAACAGGTGGGAGCCCAGCGTAGAGCCTCTGGTTTTTAATTCGGAACAAAAAAGAAAGCCCGGCGAGCCGGGCTTGAGGATCTACAACAACTGAATATTAAGCTGCGAAGTTTTTCGCAGCAAATTCCCAGTTGATTAATGCCCAGAATGCATTCAGGTAGGTTGGACGTGCATTACGGAAATCGATGTAGTACGCATGTTCCCACAAATCCACCGTCATCAGAGGTGTTACTGAGCTATCAGTCAGTGGCGTGCCAGCGTTGCTGGTATTGACGATATCTAAAGAACCGTCTGCTTTTTTCACTAACCAGGTCCAGCTTGAACCAAAGTTATTGACTGCTTTGTCGTTGAAAGCAGTTTGGAATGCAGCGAAAGAGCCCCATTGTGCCGTGATAGCAGCAGCTAAAGCACCAGTTGGTTCACCGCCGCCATTTGGTGATAAGCAGTTCCAGTAAAAAGTGTGGTTCCAAATCTGAGCTGCATTGTTAAATACAGGACCTTGAGAAGTGCGGATGATGTCTTCTAGAGACTTACCAGCAAATTCAGTACCTTCAACCAGTGAATTTAATTTCACCACATAGGCATTATGGTGTTTGCCATGGTGATAATCCAGAGTTTCAGGAGAGATGTGAGGTAATAATGCGTCTTTTGCGAAAGGTAATGCTGGTAATTCGAAAGCCATTGTCGTTCTCCGTAGGCGTTGTTTATGGGGTCTGCATCGCGTAGACTACAAAACCCGACTAAATTACTCAAGTTTTAGTCGTAAATTTCACAATCAGAGTTTATTGCAATGCAGTAGTCTGCTTCCCATATTCTTGGGGCGTATTGCAAAATCTCAAGTGCGAAATGAGTAAACACAGCGTAAAATGAGACAAATTTTTAAACCCAGTAGTGCCAGAGGCTGAAGATGGAAACCATTGAGAAAATTAAACAACAGTTGGCTGATAATCCAATTATCATTTATATGAAAGGTTCGCCAAAATTACCGAGTTGCGGTTTTTCAGCTCAGGCGTCTCAAGCCCTGATTGCATGTGGTCAACCTTTTGCATTTGTCGACATTCTGCAAAACCCGGATATCCGTGCTGAATTACCAAAATATGCCAACTGGCCAACCTTCCCGCAGCTATGGGTTGAAGGAGAACTGATTGGAGGTTGTGACATTATTCTGGAAATGTTCCAGCGTGGTGAGTTGCAGCCGCTGATTAATGAAACGGCTGCTAAGTACAACAGCGAAAGCGCAGAATAATGTAGTGTTTGAAGCAAAAAGGCAGCGCAAGCTGCCTTTTGTGTTTCTAAAGAAGAGAGTGAATTAAGCCGGGTCGGATTCCGTGCTCTCTTCCTGTTCACAGTCATCCATTAGCATAGGTGGGGGCCAGCCGCCAAGTTGATGCCAACGATTGACTATGTAGCAGAATAATTCAGCGGTACGTTCTGTGTCATACAAAGCGCTGTGTGCTTCTTTGTTGTCAAAATCAATACCTGCTTGTTTACAAGCTTTTGCCAGAACGGTCTGACCTAAAGCCAGCGCAGATAAAGTCGTGGTATCAAAGGATACAAAAGCGTGAAAAGGCGAGCGTTTTAATTTAATTCGATCAATGGCTGCATTTAAAAAACTTTGATCAAAAGCTGCGTTATGAGCCACCACTACAGCTCGTTGACAGTCGGCATCTTTTTGCGCTTTACGTACAGCCCGGCAAATTTCGGTCAGAGCTTCCCGCTCTGAAACTGCGCCACGAAGCGGGTTGTAGGGGTCTATGCCATTAAAAGCTAAGGAGCTGGCTTCCATATTTGCCCCCTCAAAAGGTTCAATATGAAAATGCAAGGTCTGGCTTGGAACAAGCATGCCTTTTTCGTCTATAGTCAACAAAGTTGCAGCGATTTCTAACAATGCATCTGTTTTTGCATTAAAGCCTGCGGTTTCGACGTCGATAACAACAGGGAAGTAGCCACGAAAACGTTGTGCTAACGGATGTAAAGCTTGAGTCATAAGACCTGTGTCCTGATAAGATAGGCAGGCATTATGCCAAATAATTTGCAAAGCGTCTTGTTTGAGTACCTTGTTTGTCCTGGTGGAAGTTGAAAAACAACAGGTGTTGAGATGAAAAAAGGGAAACCTATGCGATATAAGCTTTGGCTGGTACCAATTCTCCTGGCGGCTGCTCAGGCGCAGGCCGGGTTGCGTCAGTATTCAGCTACAGTCGACCAATCTACCTGGTCTTTGAAGCAAAACTCGCCTTTGGTGTGTGAACTCAGTCATCCAGTGCCGCGTTTTGGTGAAGCGTTTTTCCGAAGCACAGCCGGAAAAGAGCTGAACATGCAGTTTGAATTGAACATGCTACGTTTGCCTGATCATTATGCCTTGGCAGAAGTGCTGTCAGTTCCGCCGGTCTGGCGTCCGGGTGAGCAGGCTAAAGCTATAAGTAGCATGAAAATGTTGAAACAGTTTGACGGTGATTTAGGTAAAGCCGAGAGCTGGATCATGCTGACTGAGCTGGAGCAAGGTTATAGCCCAACCTTCTACTTCTCAGACTGGTATAGTCCTTATGACAAGGTGAGCGT
Source organism: Rheinheimera sp. KL1 (assembly GCF_001275035.1). Lineage (NCBI taxonomy): Bacteria > Pseudomonadati > Pseudomonadota > Gammaproteobacteria > Chromatiales > Chromatiaceae > Rheinheimera > Rheinheimera sp. KL1. Next base: position 240,257 of record NZ_LAMX01000012.1, on the reverse strand, counting down.
GTCTTTAAATCCTGTACATTTTATTGAAGCCATGGACCAGTTTACTCAGTGTGTGAGTTCTTTATTGCCTTACACCTTTGATGATATCGCTTTTACTGTATTGACCTACGAATCAGGCGGCGATGAACTGACCAAAGCCTCGAAGAAGCGTTTGCAGCAAATTGCTGACTATTTAAAACATGATCAAAGTATCGAGAGTATTGATATTCAGGCCTACAGTGATTCCTTTGGTGGTCGTTGGATGAACGAGCAGTTGTCGATAAAACGCGCTGAAGCCATTAAAACCAAACTGGTCAGTTTTGGTCTGGAAGAAAATAGAATACGCACTGAAGGTTTGGGAGAAAAGCGTCACGTGGCTTCGAATGAAAGCTCTTTGGGCCGAGCCAAAAACCGCCGCGTTGTCATTCAAATGGAAAAGCCCTGATCTAGGGCTTTTGGATCAGTGGTTCTTCGATTACTTTAGGAAGCTTGTTGTAGTAACGGTCAAATTGTTTTAATACCGCAAGAATTTTATCACCTGTAAAAGGTTTGACAATAAAAGACGCTGCACCCGACGCTATGCTGGTTTTGACGTTTTCCAGTGTGCTGACTCCGCTGACCATTACGACAAAGCAGTCAGGTTTTAGTTCTTTAAAACGTTTTAGTAGCTCAAGACCTGAACCATCAGGCAGCTCAATATCCAAAAATACCAGCTCAGGTAGTTGCTGGCTAAAGGTGAGTAACGCCGTGGACGCATTGTGTGCCTGAAAATAACTGAAGGCTTTGTATCTCAGTTTTTCTTTTGAAAACAAAGCGGTAAGATTGTTACGCAGTAATTGCCTGTTGTATTCCAGGTCATCCACTAACAATATTTTTTGTTCCCGTACTTTTACTTTAGTTTGCATGCCTTGCACTGCTCCAGAAAATAGGTGGCGCGCTCTGTTCTTTGTTCTGCCGGGATTGTTTTCCATTCTTTTTGCAATTGATCGGCCAGTCGACCCAAAGGTGCTAAATCAAAGCTGGTAGCACTGCCTTTAAGTTGATGCACTATAGCCATAAAATCAATCCAATTTTGTTGTTCTGCGAGTGTAGTCAGTTGCTGTACTAACTGTTTTGCATGCGCCAGATAAGCCTCTTTCAGCTCTGTTGGCAGTTCTAATTCTATTGAAGGAATAGCCTTAAACTTTGCCAGTTGCTGCTGTACCTCTGGCCATTGCAGTGGTTTTTTCAGCACCAGATCAAAGCCTGTGGCTGGCACTTCTTCGGCTGACATGGCGATAATAGGTCTGTCATAGCCCAGCTGACGCAATAGCTGCATCGCACTGATCCCATCCATGACGGGCATCTGAATATCCATAAGGAGCAGATCAAACTGGTAACTTAAAGCCTGCTGCACTGCAAGATCACCATTTGCTACCCACAGGACCTGATAGCCCAGAATTTCAGCCTGTAACTGAAACAGCTGGGCCAGTAGTTCATCGTCTTCAGCAAAAAGTAAGTTCAACTATGTTATTCCGCTGTGCTGTGGGTAAGATAACGTTGTATATCAATGCTATCGAGCTGTTGTACCTTTAAAGGTAGTGGCTCCTTCGTAATGGCACAAGCCAAAACTTCGGCCAGTAAAGGCGCCCAGGTTAAGCCCCGCGCCCCTAAAGCGCCAAAACGCCAGAGTTGTTTTTGCTGACCAAGTACAGGCATATGATCTGGCACAGTGGCACGTAAACCTGCTTTGGCAGACATTACTTCAACATCCTCAAACCAGTCTGGTTGCCCCAATGTCTGATTAACTAGAGCAAGATTTTGTTGATTATCGGCTTCCAGCACTTCGCTGTGTCCACTGCTGCGATCAAAGGTAGCTCCAACGCAATGCAATTGCTGATGGGCTGGGGTGATGTAACCCTGATGGCAAACTACGGTTTTTAGTGGCGTCATCGTTTGGCTTTGCAGATGACTGACCTGGCCGCGAATTTTTCGAAGCGGGAAAGATTCCTGATAGTTCAGAGCATTTAATTCTGCGCCAGTGGCTAGTATCACTGTGGTTGCTTGCAAAGTTCCGGCAGATGTTTCCAGCTCACAATAGTGTTCGCGCTCTGTGATTTGTTGTACTTGGGTCCTGTAGATAATCTCTACGCCTTGGCTGCTAAGCCAATTAGCCATCTGCTGGCAATAGTCCTGAGGGCATAACCAGCCTGCGGTTGGGAAAAATAGTCCATCATAAGGTAAGGTCAAACCTGCTATTTCTGAAGCTTGTTCTTTGGTGAAACTGCTGAATAAACCGCTTGAAGCAAAAGCTTGCTGCAGGATTTTATGTTGGCGTTTAGCCAGATTATCGTTACAGGCCAAAGTTAATACACCGCACCACTGAGCGGCCACTGCTAATTTTTCCAGCCAACTGGCATAAAACTGTCTGGCATATAAAAAACTTTGACAGCTTAAAGACGACATCAAATCGTAAGTCGCATGCAGGTTAGGGTAGACCGCACCCTGACGGTTTTGGGATGCGCCCATACCAGCTTGTGCATCCGCACAGAGCAGTTGGACTTTTAATCCTTTTTGCCATAATGCAAAAGCCGCATTGATGCCAGCGACTCCAGCACCGATCACCGTGATTTGGCCTGGCAGCTCATAACAAAACTCGTCCGCTTGCTCTGCAGTTGCAATTAACATTTCGCGTTTTTGGCCATGGCCTTTGGTTTTTCTGGCAGAAAAACCTGCGTCATTTAAACCTCTGCGGACAAAACCTGCACAGGTAAAAGTAGAAGCGGTCGTGGTGCTATGGCTTAGTCTGAACATCTGATTAAATAAATTTTGTTGCCACATATCCGGGTTTTTACTGGGGGCAAAACCATCTAAAAACCAAGCATCTACTTTGTTTTGCGCCGGCACTTGGGGCAGTAATTCATTCACATCACCCAGCCATAAATCCAGTATTACTGAACCATCATCAAAGATCATGCGATGTGGGCCGGGTAAAGCAACAGGGTAACTTTCTATCAATAAGTTGGTAAGTTCAGCCAGTTGCGGCCAGGCCGCCAAGGCTTTGGTTAAGTCTGTTTTGCTAAAGGGGAATTTTTCAAAACTACTGAAATACAGCCGCTGACAAGTGGTTGATTGGGCTTTGTATTGCCGAAATCTCAGCCAGGTCAGCAGAAAGTTCAGACCTGTACCAAAGCCTGTTTCTGCGATATGAAAAAATGGGCGTGGATGGGTAGACCAGCGTTCAGGTAGCTGATTTTTATGCAAAAACACATAATCGGTTTCATCCAGACCGCCATTGTCAGAAAAATAAATATCGCCAAACAGCTCCGAGACCGGTGTGCCAGCATCGTTGTAGTGAACTTTAGCCTGTTGCAAGGAAATCAAACTCTATCGAAAAAGAATAAGGTATTGTAACTTAGCCGCAATATAAATAGATAATAGTGTACAGCTGTACGCTGAAAGCGGACCAGTTTCGACAAGAAACTCCGTACAATGTGGCGCAATTACTAAAAGACATCCGATTTTTTGTTTGGAGCAAGCATGAAAAGAGCAGTGATCACAGGGTTAGGCATAGTATCCAGCATTGGTAACGATAAACAGCAGGTGCTGGACTCGTTAAAGGCAGGACGCTCAGGCATAAAAGCGTCGCAGGAATTTGCCGACATGGGGCTGAGATCACAGGTTTGGGGCCAGATTGACATTGATACTGCCGCTTTAATAGACCGTAAAGCTTTACGTTTTATGGGGGATGCAGCAGCTTATGCCTACATCTCTATGCAACAGGCTATTGAAGATGCTGGCTTAACACCGGAGCAAGTATCAAATTTCCGCACTGGCTTAGTGGTCGGCTCTGGTGGTGCTTCGTCTAAAACTCAGATTGAAGCGGCTGATACTTTGCGTGAAAAAGGCGTGAAACGTGTCGGTCCTTATGCTGTGCCAAAAACCATGTCGAGTACCTGTTCAGCGTGTTTAGCTACTCCTTTTGAAATCAAAGGCGTGAACTACTCCATCAGCTCAGCCTGTGCAACCAGTGCGCACTGTATCGGTCATGCGGTCGAACTTATTCAGCTTGGCAAACAGGACATTATTTTTGCCGGTGGTGGAGAAGAAGTACACTGGACTTTAGCCATGGAGTTCGACGCCATGGGTGCTTTATCGACTAAATACAACGAAACGCCTGAACTGGCCTCCCGTACTTATGATGCTGACCGTGATGGTTTTGTCATCAGCGGCGGTGGCGGTATTTTAGTAGTGGAAGAGCTGGAACACGCATTAGCCCGTGGCGCTAAAATTTATGCTGAAATCGTCGGTTACGGCGCAACTTCAGATGGCTACGACATGGTCGCGCCAAGTGGTGAAGGTGCAGTACGTTGTATGGAAATGGCGATGAAAGACGTCAAAGGCCCAATCGACTATGTGAATACCCACGGTACCAGCACGCCGGTCGGTGATGTGAAAGAGTTAGGCGCTATCCAGCAAGTCTTTGGCGGCAAATCGCCGGCCATTAGTGCAACTAAAGCTATGACTGGTCATGCTTTAGGGGCTGCTGGTGTGCACGAAGCCATTTATTCGCTGTTGATGATGGAGCATAACTTTATTGCCCCTTCTATTAATATCAGCAACCTAGATGAAGCAGCTGCAGGTTTAAATATCGTGACTAAAGCGACAGAAGCCAAATTAACCACTGTGATGTCCAATAGCTTTGGTTTTGGCGGTACTAATGCCACTTTAGTGATGCAAAAATACCAGGGCTAATCTCTATTATCCTTTGAAGGGTCAGGCTTGTAGCCTGGCCTTTTTTATTGGCTTATCAAAAGTTCCGAAATCCGATAGCTCAATGCAAACCCTGTCGTTACAATGTCGCTATTCCCGTTCAGGACTGATACAGATGATAATATATGCCGACGAAAATATGCCGTACGTCAATGATTTCTTTGCTGATTTAGGCGAAGTCAGGCTGGTGAATGGCCGTACTTTGACTTCAGAGCAGATGAGTGATGCTGATGTGCTGCTGGTGCGTTCTGTCACCAAAGTCAATCAGCAGTTGTTAGCAAAAAGCTCAAAGCTGAAATTTGTTGGTACTGCCACCATTGGCACCGATCACATTGATCAGGCGTATCTGCAACAACGGGGTATTGGTTTTAGCAGTGCGCCTGGCTGCAATGCTCAGTCTGTGGTTGAGTATGTCTTGAGTAGTATTTTCGTACTCTGTGAAAAGTACCAATGGAATCTACAGCAAAAGACTGTGGGCGTGGTTGGAGTCGGAAATATAGGCAAGTTGCTGGTACGAGTGTTACAGGCATTGTCTGTCAGGGTTTTATGCTGTGATCCAGAGCGTGCAGCCACTGAAGCTGATTTCCTACATATTCCGTTTGAGGAATTATTACCCCAGCTTGATATCGTCAGCTTTCATGTGCCATTAATCAAAACCGGGCCCAACCCCACAGCAGATTTACTCAATAGCCAGACGATAAAGTTACTGAAGCCAGATTGTGCTGTGATTAATGCTTGTCGTGGCGAAGTGACCAGTAACGAGGCTTTATTGAAGGAAGCACAATCAGGCCACAATAGACCACTAGTACTGGATGTCTGGGCCAATGAACCGGAACCTGATTTAAGGTTAATTCCTTATACAGATATAGCCAGTGCGCATATTGCAGGCCACAGCATTGAAGGCAAAGCCCGCGGTACTGAAATGTTGTATCAGGCACTTTGCCAGCAGTTGGAGCTCAGTCCGACCAAGTCACTGTCGCAGGTGTTACCAGAACCTCAAATTTCAGAGCTGAAAATAAATTCAAATTTTAGACTTTTAGATGTCCAAAATTTGGCCCGGCTGTTATATGATGTACGCCGGGACGATGCTTTGTTTCGTTTCTATATGATGCAAGACAATAAAACACAAGGTTTTGACTGGCTTAGAAAGTCATACCCACCGCGGCGTGAATTTAGTTCGGTGCGGCTGACAGGACAAGAGGTGCCTGAGTTTTTAACAACATTAGGTTTTAACACCCAAATTAATTGACGTTGCAGCGCGGCGACAAGCGAGCGAGACCCCAGGAGCATAGTAGTCCTATGTGACTGGTGCTTCGATCGCAGTCAACAATGCGGCAGCGTGAAGTAAGAAGGGTAAAGCAGCCAGTAATCAGAGGGGAATAACCATGGCTCAGCAATACGACGTCGCTGTGTTAGGTGCTACAGGTTTAGTAGGCCAGCATTTAATTGAAATTTTGGAACAGCGCGATTTTCCAGTCAATAAACTTTATCCTTTAGCCAGCAGCCGCTCCGCTGGTGGCCATGTCACCTTTAAGGGTAAACAAATCGAAGTACTGGATGCTGAGACCTTTGACTGGACTAAGGTGCAAATAGGCTTGTTCTCTGCAGGTGGCAGTGTGTCTGCAACTTACGCCCCCCGTGCTGCGGATGCAGGTTGCGTAGTGATCGACAACACCTCGCATTTCCGCTACGAAGCCGATATTCCATTAGTGGTACCGGAAGTGAATGCGCATGCTATCGCTGAGTTTCGTAACCGCAATATCATTGCCAACCCGAACTGTTCCACCATTCAAATGCTGGTGGCGTTAAAACCTATTCATGATGCTGTAGGTATCAGTCGTATTAATGTAGCTACTTATCAATCGGTTGCTGGTGCAGGCCAACAAGGTGTGGAAGCTTTAGCCAAAGAAACAGCGCAGTTACTCAATGGGCGTCCTTTAGAAGAAGGGGGGAAGTTTGCCCGTCAGATAGCGTTCAACTGTATTCCACAAATTGACGTGTTTTTGGATAATGGTTACACCAAAGAAGAAATGAAAATGCATTGGGAAACCCAAAAAATTATGGGGGATGCCAGCATTTCCGTCAATGCTACTGCGGTGCGTGTGCCTGTGTTTTATGGTCATGCTGAAGCTGTGCATCTGGAAACCCGCATGCCAATCAGTGTGGAACAGGTCAAAGCTCTGTTAGCCAATGCACCAGGTGTGACTCTGATGGAAGAGAATGCTGATTACCCGACTCAGGTAGCAATGCCGCCGGTCAGGATGATGTGTTTGTTGGCCGTATTCGTCAGGATTTCACTCATGAAAACGGTATCAACTTATGGCTTGTGGCGGACAATATCCGTAAAGGTGCGGCGACCAACAGTATTCAGATCGCAGAACATCTAATTCGTGATTATCTGTGAAAATAACCTCAAACGAAACAAAGGCTCCTGATGGAGTCTTTGTTGTTTCTAAAGCAATGGACTTTTCGGCCGATGTACTCAGATATGCAGATGTTGTTTAAGCGTAGCCAGTGACATCCTTCTGGTTTACTATTCAGTTATGGAACGATGTTTGCAGTGTTTTTGTGTCAGAAAAAATAATCTCCGGCCTTAAGGGATCATCGATGCGTTTAGTTGGGCTTCTTATTTTTAGTATTGTGTTGCAGATTTGCAGCGTTCAGGCTACTGCGGACACCACTGTGCGTCTCAAGGGTCCTAAAAGCACCGAAAATCCGGATCGCAGCAGGGTCGGCCCTTTAACCCCAAACGATACCTTATGGCGTATTGCTGAAGAAGTTCGGCCTCATCCAGGTTTAAATATTTATCAGGTGATGTACGCCATCTACCTGAAAAATCCACAATCTTTTCTTGATGATAACTTTAACCATCTGAATATCGGTTCATTTTTAGCTATCCCTAATGTAGACGAAATACTGCAGGTGGATGCTGTGGATGCACAGCGTAAATCAGAAGAAGATGACCGTATTTGGGCTGACCGAGTGCGCGCAGCTGCTGCAGCGAAAGTTAAGCAGGGTGTCAACACAGCGCAACAGAAAGACGTAGACAAAGCCAAGCAAGAAATTAAAAGGGAGTTGATCCGTGTTGAGGGACAACAACAAGGACAACTGCTTGATCTACAGAAAAAGCTGGATGAATCAAAAGTAACGGTTGAAGCTGTATTAGCAGATAACACCGCTTTGAAAGACAAACTGGATCAACTGGCTGATCAAATGCTGTTAATGAAATCCCAAGTGGATAAAGACAGTGAAATACAGCAGCAGTTACAATTACTGGTGGCACAACAAGCAGAAATGCTAGCGCAACAAAGAGCGCAGATTGAGCGGGAGCAGCAAGGGACAAACTTTGCCGAGCTGTGGCAAAATATTTCCTCCAGCAGCCTGACCTGGGTCCTCCTTGCGACTTTACCCACTTTGTTTGTGTTGTTTGCGGTATTAGGCTGGATTAAACGCCGTACCAGAAAATCAGAACAAATAGTCACAGCAGCCACAGCTGTGCCTCAGCAAGAATCGGGTTACCGCTCGCCGCTGCCTCCTTTGGATGAAAGTCTGGACTTTGACGAAAGTAGCCTGATGACACTGGATGAGTCTTTGCTGGATACGGGCAGTAAAGGCATACGTTTGGATGATGAACCCATAGATTTACATGACGATATGTTACTCGATACTCATGCTGACGAGTTCGATGACATTCTGATGAACGACGATGATTTGCTCGACAGTAAGGATTTACTCGATGCCAGCTCAATGGATGACCAGTTGTTGGACGACCTGCTGGATCAACCTATCAAAGCCGAAAAAGATTTTGATCCAAATAATATTTTATCTGGTGCTGATTTGTCGGCCTTGTTTGATGAAGAGCCTGAACTGGATGATACCGAAGATGTATTTGCCCAGGCGGTCGCAGAGCAATTAGCTGAAGAACAAAAGCAAAAGCAAACAGAGCAGACACCAGACGACCTAGATGAGCTGATTGAGGAAATTGAGCTCGACGAACCTGACAATGAACTGGTCGCCATTGCTGCCACTGAAGCCAGGGATGAGTTCAGTCTGGACGAAATTGAAGAGGTCGAAGAAGTCGACTTTGACTCACTGCTTGATGAGTTAGTGGTGACTTCAGAAGCGCCTGAAGTTGAAGTTATTGCCGATAACGGCGTTGAAACTAAAGCCGACACTGCGGCAGAAGATTTAGTCGATGTAAAACCTGAACAATCGCATTTTGATAGTTCAGAATTGGATGAATTTGCTGAATCACTTGCTGACGAGGAGCTATCAACACCTACATTTTTAGAGATGGGGGAGGATGGCGAGATAGATATTGATGCATTGCTGGACGGCTCTGCAAACTGGCCTGACGCTACTAGCTCTGTAACAGTCAATGAACCTGAACTCGACGAGTCTGGTTTGCCTGAGGAACTTACGTCTGAATTTGATACGGCGCTACCTACCGATACTCATCTGGAATTTGACGAAGATGATTATCCGCTGAGCCCGGATGATGTGGCGTTACTGTTGTCGGATGAAGCAAAACAGCACGATGGAGCAGAAATGCCTGCTCATTTTCATGCTGATCACGCCGAGTTAGCCGAATTGGCAGACGAAGTTGAGCCTGAGGTAACAGCAAAGCTGACGGAAACTGAAGCCAAAGATGTATGGCAAGATCTAACGGAACAGGCCGTGGACGCTGAATTGATCGAGTCGTTGCCTGATGAGCTGGAGCTGCAGGAGGATTTGAGCGTCAGCCGGGTGTCCGCAGCAAGCGTATCTGTGGAGAATCCCAGTAAAGTACTGGAGGAATATCCGGAGCTGGAATTTTCTGATGATGCCATATCTGCTGATGAGGCGGAGGATGAATTGGATGAGGACCAGATCCATGCTGCCGAGGTCGCTGCGGCAGATACCGCTGCAACTCAACAGGCAAATGAGGATATTTCTGCTGAGCTTGATGCTTTGGAAGGTACAGATTTTGATGCGTTACTGGCTGATTATGCTCAGGTTGACACTCAAACCAAGCTGGCAGATGACCAGATAACGGATGCAGTACTGGCTGAGTTAAATTCGCTTGAGCCCACTACACCTGACTTAAGTGCCATACCACAGAATACGCGCGAACAAGGTACAGCGGATAGCGATGCAGCACCAGAAGTTGCTGAGCAGGAACAGCCGTCAGCATCGAAGCTGGCTCAATCGGATGAGCTGGAGCTGTCGTTACTGGCGCTGGACAAGCTGTTGGATGATTCAGAAGATGAGCCGCAGCTTAGTCAAAACCTTGTGCGCAATAGAGATGTTGGGTTGGAGGATTATCAGGATTTTATCGCTGCACAGCATGAACCAGAACTGGATCCAACAGAACAAGGTTTCGCCGCCGACCTGGATTTGATTCGCGCTTATATTGAAATTGGCGAGCAGGATGGTGCGGAACACCTGATTGATAAAGTGTTAAATTCTGCAGCACCAGAACATATCAAACAGGAAGCTCAGAGCTTAAAAAGTCAGCTGTAAATCACTGACTCAGAGCCTTGGCTCTGAGTCAGTCGTTTCTTAGTTCTGTTTATGCCTTAATCCGCGAAAGCTAGATCATGCCTCTGTTTTTGCTGTGAGCGCAGGCTGTTGTCGTTAAAATTCGTGAGTTTCCCTCTATGGCTGAGTTATACTTCTGCTCCTAAATGGTGGGAGTCAGAATGCGAATTGCGTTAGGTATTGAATACAACGGTGTCGGTTTATTTGGCTGGCAAAGGCAACGTGAAGTGCCAAGTGTACAAGGTCATTTGGAAGCTGCGTTATCCAAGGTTGCCAATACGACTATCGAATTATCCTGTGCTGGCCGCACTGATGCCGGCGTGCATGCCACAGGGCAGGTGGTGCATTTTGATACTGACGCTACCCGCGATATGCGTGCCTGGATTATGGGCGCCAACTCCAATCTGCCAGATGGTATAGCCGTGCGCTGGGCCAAACAAGTAGCAGACGATTTTCACGCCCGTTTTTCTGCCACAGCCCGTCGTTATCGTTATGTCATTTACAACAATAAATTCAGACCCGCTATTTTGGGTGCTGGTTTAAGTCATTATCATCAGGAATTGAATATTGAACTGATGCAGCAAGCCGCTGTCCATTTGCTGGGTGAAAATGATTTCAGCTCATTTCGTGCGATCCAGTGCCAATCGCACAGTCCCTTCCGCAATCTGATGCATCTGCATTTAAGCCGGGTCGGGCAGTTTATTGTACTGGATATTAAGGCGAACGCTTTTTTGCATCATATGGTGCGTAATATCACCGGCAGCTTGTTACAAGTGGGCATGGGCCTCAAAGAACCCGAATGGATTGCAGAGTTGTTGGCAGCAAAAGATCGAACTTTAGCCGCAGCAACGGCGAAAGCGGAAGGCTTGTATCTGGTGGACGTGGACTACCCTGAACACTTTGGTATTCCGAAAATGCCTTTGGGACCGCTGTTCCTTCCTGATAGTTTTTGCTAACTACTACGACCAGTTAGCTATAGGTTCTATCCTGGCTTTGTGCTTTAATAAGCGCCGTTTGCCGCATGATCGGCGCTTTTTCATACAATAAACTAAGTTTGGGCTCAAGCCCTGCTGCGCTACCAAGGAACAACTATGAGTTGGTTAGAAAAAATTCTGCCCAGAACTTCGTCTTCATCCCGTCGCAATATTCCTGAAGGGGTCTGGACTAAATGTACCTCTTGTGACGCTGTATTGTACAAAGCAGAACTGGATCGCAACTTAGGTGTTTGTCCTAAATGTGACAACCATATGCGTATCAGTGCCAGAGACCGCATCAACAATTTCCTCGATACAGCTGGTATGGTTGAACTGGCTGCAGAGCTGGAACCTCAGGATCTGTTGAAATTTAAAGACAGCAAAAAATACAAAGACCGTATTGTGGCTGCACAAAAAGAAACCAACGAAAAAGACGCTATGGTGGTGATGCGCGGTACTTTATTGGGCATGCCTGTTGTTGTCGCTTCCTTTGAATTTGCCTTTATGGGCGGCTCTATGGCGTCTGTTGTAGGAGCTAAGTTTGTCAAAGGTGTGGAATACGCGTTAGAACACAAAGTACCTTTTATCTGTTTCTCTGCCAGTGGTGGCGCCCGTATGCAAGAAGCTTTACTGTCTTTAATGCAAATGGCCAAAACCAGCGCGGCTTTAGCTAAATTGAGCGAAGCAGGTTTGCCCTATATTTCTGTGTTGACCGACCCTACTATGGGTGGTGTGTCTGCGAGTCTGGCCATGCTTGGCGATTTAAACATTGGTGAGCCAAAGGCGCTGATAGGTTTTGCCGGTCCCCGTGTTATTGAACAGACAGTACGTGAAAAATTACCTGAAGGTTTCCAGCGCAGTGAATTCCTGTTGGAGCACGGTGCTATCGACATGATTGTTGACCGCCGCCAAATGCGCGATACAATTGCCCGACTTGTGGCTAAATTCATGCGATGGCCAGCTCCTGCCAAGGAACACCGCGTCGCCTAATAAGGTGTTATGACCAATCTTTTATCGCCTGCAAGCCAATCCTGTCAGACCCTGACGGATTGGCTTTGTTATATAGAACAAAAACATCCGCAACATCAGATTGAACTCGGATTGGGTCGTGTGCTGAAGATTGCACAGCGAGCCGATTTGCATCTGCTGCCCGGTAAAAAAATTCTGATCGCCGGCACCAATGGCAAAGGCACTACTGCCTGCGCTCTTGAGCAGCTTTGTGCTGTGCAGGGCTTGTCTGTGGGTGTCTATAGTTCTCCCCACTTGCTGCACTTTAACGAGCGCTTACGTATCAATGGTGAAGATGTTGCCGACGCACTTTGGTGTGAAGCTTTTACCTTTATCGAGCAACTACGCGGCGACATCGAACTGACCTACTTTGAGTTCACTACGCTGGCGTCTTTTTATCTTTTAAAACAAATGCAACCGGACTTATGCCTGATTGAAGTGGGTTTGGGCGGTCGACTGGATGCCACTAATATCATTGAGCCGGATTTAAGCATTCTGACCACTGTCGATTTAGATCATCAGGATTATTTAGGACCAGATAGAGAAAGCATTGGCCGCGAAAAAGCTGGGGTGTTTCGCGCAGGCAAACCTGCTGTGATAGGGGAAACCGATATACCGCAGTCTGTATTCAAGTACAGCCGGGATATTCAGGCCCAACTGCTTTGCATCAATACGGATTACCAGTACTCTGTCACAGAGGCGTGTTTTCATTGGCAAGGTGTACATAATCGTCTGGATGCTTTACCTTTGACCGCTGTACCGCTGCAAAATATAGCTACAGCTTTGACTGCATTGGAAGCTTTGGCTTTATTACCTTCGAAGCAACAAGCCAACAAGGTGCTGGCTGAATTAAGTCTGCCCGGACGTATGCAATGGCTGAGTAAAACTCCTGGTATTTTATTGGATGTGGCGCATAACCCGCAGTCGGCTGGTTATCTGGCGGCTCAGCTTGAGTTCATCAAAGCAGGTTATGCTCGGGTCCATCTGTTGGTGGGAATGCTTAAAGACAAAGACATTCAGCAAAGTCTGGCACCTTTTCATACCTTGGCTGCTCACTGGCATTTGGTGGATCTACCCGGTGCTCGTGGTGCTCAGGCTGATTTATTAGCAAAGCATCTGCCAGCCCACAGCAGCTATTCATGTTATTCAAACTTAGAGTCCGGTTACCAACAAGCGCTGTTATCTCTGCAGGCTAATGATTTATTGGTGATTTTTGGCTCTTTTGTTACAGTGTCAGCAGTTCTAGCGCTGCAAAAGGAGACCGATGTATGACCAGCGCCTTTAAAAATCGCTTAATTGGCAGCAGCATTTTAATAATCGCCGCCATCGTTTTCTTACCTGATTTGCTGGATGGGCAAAAACAAGTGGTCAAAGACGAGTTTAAAGCTATTCCACAGCGTCCTGAATTTTCCACAGTACAACAGGAGCAAGTCTTTACTAAACAGCAATTAGCAGAAAAACAACAGGAATTATTGGCTACTCCCGTTAATGAGCCTGCTGTTGATGCAAGTTTGCCGGATAACAGTTTTGCGCAAGTAACAGCCGGTGCTCCGGGCAGTGAAGCGGCGACAGACAGCGCAGCTATGGTGGCACAAGCTGCTCAAGGCGCAGATACAGATCCAATACCTGTACCTACCGAAAATCCTCTAGCGCCGGAGTCTGCTGTTGATCCTGTAGCTCAGTCCGCAATACCTCCTGCTGTAGAAAAGCTGGTGGAGCCTAAAGGCAATCCTGCGCTGAACGAGACGGCCTGGATAGTCAGAGTAGGGAGTTTTAGTAAAGTAGATAACGCGACTGCTTTGGTGGCAAAATTAAAAGAAGCGGGTTTTACCACTTTTACCCGCTCGACCACTAACGCTCAGGGCCAGTCTATGGTCAGTGTCGTGGTGGGGCCTGAATTGAAAAAAGAGCGTCTGGAGCAAAAATTACCTCAACTACAGCAACTGACCGGGACTGCGGGTCTGAAGTTGACTACTTTTAAGCCTATCGAAAATAATTAGGTGTTATGGCGCGTGTTTTGGTAGAATGCGCGCCGTCCTTAAGCATCCTTTGGTAGCAAATGGTTTGGATTGATTATGCCATTCTGGCAATTATCTCTCTGTCGACTGTCATCAGTCTGGTCAGGGGATTTGCCAAAGAAGCGGTTTCTCTGATTATCTGGATACTGGCCTTTTTTGTGGCTAGTTATTACTACCCCTATCTGGCAACCTATTTCACTGAATTGCAAGACGCACTGGTGCGAAATGCGGTTTCTATTGCCGTTCTGTTTATCTCTACTCTTATCCTTGGTGCCTTAATTAATTACCTGATTGGCCGCTTGGTGGAATCTACAGGTTTATCCGGCACAGACCGATTACTTGGCCTGATCTTTGGCGCCCTGCGTGGTGTGCTGGTGGTCAGTGCATTGTTATTTTTCCTGGATGCGTTTACCAGCGCCGATCAAAGCGAATGGTGGCAAGCGTCCAAACTAATACCCGAATTTGGTTTTATCATTGAATGGTTTTTTGAGTACATCAAAGCCCATTCCAGTTTTATGCAGCGACCCTAAGCGTGGCGAGGAAATAATCGATGTGTGGTATTGTTGGAATCGTAGGTAAGTATCCGGTCAATCAGGCGTTGTACGACGGTTTAACTGTGTTGCAGCACCGTGGTCAGGATGCCGCCGGCATAGTGACAGTAGACAACAAAACCTTACGCTTACGCAAAGCCAATGGCTTAGTGAAAGACGTATTTGAAGCCCGCCATATGCAGCGTTTGTCTGGCAATATGGGCATAGGTCATGTGCGTTATCCAACAGCGGGTTCTGCCAGCACGGCCGAAGCTCAGCCGTTTTATACCAATAGCCCTTTTGGTATAGCCCTGGCACATAACGGCAACCTGACCAATTCTGAAGAATTAAAAGACGAGTTATTCCGAACGGCCCGTCGTCATGTCAATACCAACTCCGACTCAGAAGCACTGTTAAACGCTTTTGCCCATGAGCTGGATATTCATGCCGATATGCATGTAAATCCTGACCATATTTTCCGTGCTGTAGCCAATTTACACCGTAAAATCCGCGGTGGTTATGCGGTAGTAGCGGTCGTCATTGGCCATGGTTTAGTGGCCTTTCGTGATCCAAACGGTATCCGTCCTTTAGTCATGGGAAAACGCGAGACAGCGCTTGGCACTGAGTATATGGTGGCTTCTGAAAGTGTGGCTTTGGATGCAGATGGTTTTACTGTGTTGCGTGATATCGCGCCAGGTGAAGCCGTGTATATCACCGAAGACGGTGAGCTATTCAGTCAGCAATGTGCTGAAAACCCAAGTTATGCCCCATGTATTTTTGAATATGTATATTTTGCCCGTCCGGACTCCACCATAGACAATGTATCTGTGTATGCATCCCGCGTGGCTATGGGTAAAAAGCTCGGTGAGAAAATCAAAAAAGAATGGGCGCATTTAGATATTGATGTGGTCATTCCAATTCCTGAAACCAGTAACGATGCTGCTTTACAAATTGCGCATGAGTTAGGTTTGCCATACCGTCAGGGGTATGTGAAAAACCGTTACATTGGTCGTACTTTTATTATGCCGGGTCAAGGCGAACGTAAAAAGTCAGTCAAACGTAAACTAAATGCGATTTGGCAGGAATTCAAAGGTAAAAACGTCTTGCTGGTGGATGACTCTATAGTACGTGGTACCACCTCAGAGCAAATCATTGATATGGCACGCGAAGCAGGTGCGAAAAAAGTGTATTTCGCCTCTGCTGCTCCGGAAATTCGTTTCCCGAATGTCTATGGTATTGATATGCCTTCGGCCAACGAGCTGATTGCTCATGGTCATGATGTCGAAAGCATCTGCAAAATTATTGGTGCTGATGGGTTGATTTTCCAGTCGCTGGAAGACTTAGTGGATGCAGTACGTTCACAAAATCCGGAACTGAAGCGTTTTGAAACCTCGGTGTTTGATGGTGTTTATGTAACCAACGACATTGACCAGGCTTATTTAAACCGTTTGGATGCACAACGTAACGAAGCGTCTAAACGTAAAAAAGAAGCTGAGTTGTCTGCAAGTTTAGAATTACATAACGAAGGTAATTAATAGACTTGATTTAGTCTGATGAAATTAAAAAGGGCCGGTTTTTAACCGGCCCTTTTGTTGTTAAAGAAGTACGTCAAACCATTAGTGTGTAAAGGCTGGACCAAAGCCAGAGCTCCACAGAATTGCTGTTGCTGTCATCACGCAAACCAGCAGTATCAAGCCTGTGGTGACCACTGAACTGGCGTAAATAAAGCCACGTTCTTCAGGAATATGCATCAAAATTGGCACGCCCACATACAACAAATACACTGAATAGGTCAGGCCAGCTAAACCAACTAACATCACAAACCAAAGTTCAGGGAACAAAGCGGCAAAGCCCACCATAAAAAGTGGTGTTGAGGTGTAGGACGCGAGCTCCAACGTTTGGGTGTAGGTAGGTTCAGCACCAAAAGTATGAGCCATCCAATGGGCCAGATAAGCCAGCGCAAAAACACCACCAATCAAAGCTACATACATAGCGGATGAGAGCATTAAGGCACTGTCTGCTGTCAATCGTATTGGCTCACCTACACCAATACTCCAGCCGATATGTACTGCTGAATAATAAGCGCAAATAGAGGGAATTAAGGCGACTAGCAAGATGTGAATTAAACTGTATCTGAAACTTTCGTGACGTGCGTCTATCGTATGCCATTCTTCTTTGGGATGGGCATACAGCCCCCATAAGTGATTTAAAATCATAGTTGTTATCCTTGGCTACTACGTTGTTCATTTCAGGGCCACATAACAAACCCTTACCTTTGTTATGGCTAATAGAAGCGGGTTCGTCAAGTTTAGAAGAGAAAATCTCTGAGGAAGCAAGGACGCATGCACCAGCTATGCTTGCTGATGCGTCTGAAAAGGGCTGAAAGGCAGAGTTACTGGAGCGCCACTATGGAATTTAAAATCCGGATCCGTTGTTGAAATCAGCTCTGCTTCAAGTTTGCCAAAAAAATCTATCCGTGGCGTGATATCTGTTTTAGAGATCACCTGAGCCAGTTCCAGATAGTCAGCAAAATGTCGTGCTTCTGAGCGTAATAAGGAGGTATAAAAGCTGGCTAGCTCTGGATCAACACATTCCGCCAGCCTGGCGAAACGCTCACAGGAGCGGGCTTCGATATAAGCACCACAGATCAGTTTATCGATCAGAATTTGTGGCTCATGGGTTTTGCAGTTCTGGATAAGCGTCCTGGCGTAACGGCTGGCGCTGATATTTTCATAAGGAATGCCGCGTGCCTGCATTATTTCCAGCACCTGACAAAAGTGGTGCAGCTCTTCACGAATTAACAACACCATACGGTCGATAATACGATCGGAGTGCGCAAAATCAGAACGACCAATAATACTTTTGTTTAGTTTTTCAGCCTGCTTTAATCCCTGAATATCACCGTCAAAACGATAGGCGAAATCTTCAAAAGGTTTCAGCCAATTCAGTAGGGTGAAAGAGCTTTCTTTGTCGCAGGCATAACGGCGCAGCAGATACATAGCGGTTTGCGCCGCTTTTAATTCGCAGATTAAGTGGTCTTGTAATAAAACCGCCAACCGCTCAGGTCTCTGCGCTTCGGTTATCCAGCTATCCGGGGTTTCACACTGTAAAAACTGATGAATGGGCTGAAGTAATTCGGTAAAACTCATAAAGATCTCAGCATTAAACCTGGGACAAGGGGTTGAAGTGCAGTTGCCAGCCGTCCGCTGACACATCTAAATAAGAACTCTGACTGTACCAGTCGCCTAACACATAACGCTCTGCTGCACTGCCATCGGCAAGTTCTAACTGATGCACCATTGGCCTGTGGGTATGACCATGAATTAAATGTTGCACCTGATACTGAGCCATCACTTTAGGCACTTCATCTGGCGTGACATCCATAATGTCAGAGGTTTTGCCTTTTTTGTCCATAGCGCTGACACGACGGGCTTTGCGAGCCAGATGTTGTCGATACCATAGCGGTAAAGACAATATGAGCTTTTGCCACCATTTTTGGTCCCACCAGGCGCGAAACTTCTGATAGCCAATATCCAGGGTGCACAGTGAATCACCGTGCATCAGTAAAGTGTGCGTGCCGTATAAATCGACGACAGTCAGAGGCGCAAGCAATTGCATGCCTGAGCGCTTAGCAAAATTTTTTCCGAGTAAAAAGTCGCGGTTGCCATGACAAAAATACACCGGCACAGCCTGAGCTGTTAAAGCTTTGATCGCTGTTGCAACTTCAGTCAGTAAAGGCGAGGGGTTATCATCGCCAATCCAGACTTCAAACAAATCACCCAGAATATAGAGCGCATCCGCATCAATAACTTTTTGCTGCAAAAAAAGCATAAACGCCGCGGTAATATCCGGGCGTTGTTCGCTTAAATGCAGATCAGCAATAAAAAGGCTGTGGCCTTTAGCCATGGATTTCTGCTTTTTCGATGATCACGGCATCATTGGGTACATCTGCATGACCAAACTTGCGTCCTGTCGACACAGTTTTGATTTTGTTCACCACGTCCATACCTTCGACCACTTCGCCAAAGACGCAGTAGCCCCAGCCTTGTGAAGTTTCTGAGCTGAAATCTAAAAAGTCGTTATTGGCAACGTTAATAAAAAACTGGCAGGTAGCCGAATGCGGATCGCTGGTACGGGCCATAGCAATAGTGCCGGCTTTGTTAGCTACTTTGTTATTGGCTTCGTTTTTGATTGGTTTACCTGGTTCTTTTTGTTCCATATCAGGAGTGAAACCACCGCCTTGGATCATAAAACCATTGATTACACGATGAAAAATGGTGTTGTCATAAAAACCTTCTTTGACGTAATTCAGGAAGTTTTCTACTGTTGCAGGGGCTTTGTCGGCAAATAATGCCAGTTTAATAACGCCAAAATTGGTATATAAGCTAACCATGATGATATCCTCAAGCTCAAAAATGGCGATAGTGTACCGCAGCTGCGTCTTATACCCAAGTAACTTCAGGGAATGCATTCAGTAAATAACAAAGCAACAAAGCGAGGATAGCTCAAGGCATTTGCTAATGTTACACTGTTGCACTTTGTGACCGATGATTTGATGATTTCCCGAGGAGCCCATGCTGCAGATTTTTAATACCCTGACCCGTAAAAAAGAGTCCTTTGTGCCTTTAGTGCCTGGCAAAGTTTCTATGTATGTCTGCGGCATCACTATTTATGATTTCTGTCATGTTGGCCACGCCCGTACTTATGTTGCTTTTGATGTGATGAACCGTTACTTACGTTTTTGCGGTTATGACGTCACTTATGTGCGTAACATCACAGATGTAGACGACAAAATCATCAAAAGAGCCAATGAAAACGGTGAAAGCTGCGACGCTTTAACAGCCCGTTATACTGTTGCTATGCATGATGACTTTCATGCGCTGGGATTAATGCCTGCTGATATTGAACCTCGTGTCACCACTCATATGGCTGAAATTATTGAGCTGATTGAAACTTTAGTGGCGAAAGGTTACGCCTATGTGGCCTCTGACGGTGACGTACTGTTTGATGTCAGTAAATATGAAGCGTACGGCCAGCTCAGCCAGCAGAACCTGGACATGCTGCAATCTGGCGCCCGGGTGGAAATTGATCAGGCCAAAGATGATCCGCTGGATTTTGTATTGTGGAAAATGGCTAAACCCAATGAGCCAAGCTGGTCATCACCTTGGGGTGAAGGCCGTCCAGGCTGGCATATCGAATGCTCGGCTATGAGTGCAAAGCACTTAGGTAAACATTTTGATATTCACGGTGGTGGTTCAGATTTACAGTTCCCGCACCATGAAAACGAAATTGCCCAGTCCTGCTGTGCGCATGACACTCCATACGTCAATACCTGGATCCATACAGGTATGGTGCAGGTGGATAAAGAAAAGATGTCTAAATCTTTAGGCAACTTCTTTACTGTCAAAGATGTACTGGCAGATTACAACGCGGAGGCCGTGCGTTATTTCCTGATCTCCAGCCATTACCGTAGTCAGTTGAACTACTCAGCGGAAAACTTGCAGCAGGCACATGCAGCGTTAGGCCGTTTGTACACAGCATTGCGTGGAGTAAAACCAGCGACAGATGTTGATATGAATAACGATTACGTCAACACCTTCCGTGCAGCTATGGATGATGACTTCAATACAGCTCTGGCTTTGCCTGTGTTATTTGAACTGGCGCGTGATATCAATAAAGAAAAAGCCACAGACTCAGCCAAAGCTTCACAGCTCGCTGGCCTGCTTATTAAACTTGGCGGTGTGATGGGGATTTTGCAGGGCGATGCAGAAACCTTTCTACAGTCAGGTACAGATTCAGATGACGTGGCTGAAATTGAAGCCTTGATTGCACAGCGTAATACTGCACGTGCAAACAAAGACTGGGCTGCAGCTGATGCTGCCCGCGATGCTTTAGTGGCTAAGGGTATTATTCTGGAAGATAAGGCTGGTGTGACCACCTGGCGTCGGGGTTAATAGTCTCCAATAAAAAAGGGGCAGAGTTTTAACTCTGCCCCTTTTTTATTTATGGCAGCATCTGATTATTGATCGTGGAACTGCTCGCAAGCTTCCAAAGTATTTTCAATCAGACAGGCCACTGTCATAGGGCCTACACCACCAGGCACTGGCGTAATGAAACGCGCATGCTCTTTGGCTTTATCAAATTCAACGTCACCCACCAGTTTGCCGGATTCCAAACGGTTAATACCAACATCAATCACCAGTGCACCAGGTTTAATCCAGTCTCCCGGAATAAATTCAGGTTTACCCACAGCTACTACCACTAAATCAGCACGGCGCACATGCTGCTCAAGCTGCTTGGTGAACTTATGACAGACGGTGGTCGTGCAACCAGCTAATAATAGCTCCAGCGCCATAGGACGACCGACGATATTAGAGGCACCTACAACTACTGCATCCATGCCACGGATTTGAATCCCCGTGCTTTGCAACAGCTTAATGATGCCTTTAGGCGTGCAAGGACGCAGGGCAGGCATACGCTGCGCTAAACGACCAATATTATAAGGGTGGAAACCATCGACATCTTTCAGTGGATTGATACGTTCCAGAATGGCCGAAGCGTCTAAACCTGCCGGCAGAGGCAATTGCACCAGAATACCGTCTACTTTGTTATCTGCGTTTAAGCTGTCGATTAAATCAAAGAGCTCTTGTTGAGTGGTGCTTGATGGCAAATCATAAGAGAAAGATACAAAACCTACTTCTTCACAGGCTTTACGTTTACTGCCTACATAGACCTGAGAGGCTGCATCCATACCTACCAGTACCACGGCAAGGCCTGGGGCTCTTTTTCCTGCTGCAAGGCGTTGCTGAACCCTTAATGCGACCTGTTGACGGGTAGATTGTGCTACCGCTTTGCCATCTATGATTTGTGCTGCCATAAAACTGCTCTGTTGACCTGAAATCTGAGGATTTGTATTTTCGCACAGCTACGGCAAAGAGGCCAAGCAGATCAGTTTAAGTCGCGTAAAAAGTTAAAAAATCAGCATATTTTCACCGTATTGGTCGCTTTTGTAGCAAATGGGTTCAAATATTAAGCAATCAGTTTTTTAGCTGCAAAAAAGGTTTGACGCTCCAAGGCTTGGGCTGTAATATTCCGCCCCGTTGCAGTAGTGTAGCGAAGTCGGTGATTAGCGCAGCTTGGTAGCGCACTTGGTTTGGGTCCAAGGGGTCGCAAGTTCGAATCTTGCATCACCGACCATTCTCTCTCTAAAAACAATAACAGCAGCAATGCTGTTTTTTGCTTTCTGGCGTCCTGAATATCTCTACCAAAAACAACCTCCAGATTCTTTTCCTCCTGATTAATGATCCTTTCGAACTGTGCTTTATCTCCTTCTCTAAATCTCTGAACCAAACATTGTCACAGGCATAAAAAAAACCTGCACAGGGCAGGCTTTTTCGCGAGCTATTGCAGCTTAAGCGGCAACTGACTTAGGTTTTGGTTTTTTATCAAACAAAGACTTATCAGCAGCCAAATCCAGTGGGTCAAAATCATCCACGTTAATGGCATGCAGACGGCCTTGTTCAGCCACTCGTAGCTTCTCTGCTTCAGCTTCAGTGATCACACCCAGCTCTAAGCCCAACGCAGCCACTTCGTGTAAGCGGAAGAATGGCAGGCGTTTATTTGCTGCATGCACTACTTTGTCGAAGATAGGCTCAGCGGCCAGAATATCCGTCAGGGCTTTTTCAATTAAACCGATCTGGTTGTTTGGCTCCAGCGTCAGGTAAAGATTAGTACCTAAGCGACTGCGTGCTTCACAAGGGGTTTGCATAATGCGTGATACCTGATGATCCAGCTGATCGGAAGCCTTACGTAAAGTGCGGCCCCATGGGAATAACAGCTTGCCTAAGACTGAACCTACGATACGGTTCGGGAAGTTATCCAGCATCTCATCCAAAGCCACCTGAGCTTTGTACATATTGTCTTCACAAGCCCATTGCACTAAAGGTAAATCCTGTGCCGGACGACCGTCGTCATTAAAACGCTTCAGCACAGCAGAGGTCAGATACAACATGGATAACATATCGCCTAAACGGGCAGAGATACGTTCACGGCGTTTCAAGTCACCACCCATGGTACCCATGGCGACATCAGACATCAGTGCCAACGCAGCGCTGTATCTGTTCATTTGTTTGTAGTACTTCGCTGTTGCATCTGCATACGGGCTGGCAGAGAAGGCTGAATTACTTAAGCCTAACCATAAAGCACGGAAGAAGTTGCTGATACTAAAGCCAATATGGCCAAACAAAGCACGGTCAAAGGCAGTCACAGCAGCACGTTCATCTTCTAAACCTGCAGCTTGTAATTCAGCCAAAACAAATGGATGACAGCGAATTGCGCCCTGACCATAAATAATCATATTACGAGTCAGGATGTTTGCACCTTCTACTGTGATAGCAACAGGAGCACCCTGATAACCACGGGCTAAATAGTTGTTCGGGCCCATACAAATACCCTTACCACCATGAATATCCATCGCATCAATAATGGCCTGACGCATACGCTCTGTCATATGAAACTTGGTAATAGCGGAAATAACAGAGGGCTTCTCGCCTAAATCGATAGAACCTACCGACATAGTAGTCGAGGCCTCTGCCATATAAGCGTAACCGCCAATACGGGCTAAGGCTTCTTCAATACCTTCCATTTTACCTATTGGCAGTTTGAACTGACGACGAATACGGGCATAAGCACCTGTCAGCAATGCTGCTGCTTTGATACCACCTGTGCTGTTGGACGGCAGCGTGATAGCACGGCCTACAGATAAACATTCCACCAGCATACGCCAGCCTTGACCAGCCATCTTCGGGCCACCAATAATGTAATCCAGCGGCACAAACACATCTTCACCTTGGGTAGGACCATTCTGGAATGGCACGTTCAGCGGGAAGTGACGACGACCAATTTTTACACCAGGCGTTGTGACAGGAATTAAAGCACAGGTAATGCCTAAGTCTTTTTTGTCGCCTAATAAGCCGTCCGGATCCTGCATTTTAAAGGCTAAACCTAACACAGTAGCGATAGGGGCCAGTGTGATATAGCGCTTATTCCAGGTCAGGCGCATACCAATAATTTCTTTACCTTCCCATTCACCTTTACAGACAATACCCAGATCAGGGATAGCACCGGCATCAGAACCTGCTTCCGGGCTGGTTAAGGCAAAACAAGGAATTTCTAAACCTTTGGCTAAGCGCGGCAGATAGTGGTCCTGTTGCTCTTTAGTGCCATAATGTTGTAACAGCTCGCCCGGGCCTAATGAGTTAGGTACACCTACAACGCTGGATAACACCATGCTTTTGCTGGTTAATTTTTGCAGCACACAAGACTGGGCGTAAGCAGAGAACTCAAGACCACCATATTGCTTTTTGATGATCATCGCAAAGAAGCCATGGTCTTTTAAGTACTGATAGACTTCAGGAGATAAGTCAGCACGTTCGTGTGTGGTGTGCCAGTCATCAACTATAGCCAGCAATTCCTCGCAAGGACCATCTAAAAAGGCCTGCTCTTCAGCAGTTAAACGTGGTTTAGGATAATTGTGCAGCTTGTGCCAATCCGGCGTACCACGGAATAAATCGCCTTCCCACCAGGTAGTACCTGCATCAATGGCTTCTTTTTCTGTAGTCGACATTTCCGGCATAATTTTGCGGTACAGTTTTAACAAAGGCTTAGTTAAATACTGTTGACGGATACTAGCCAGATTTAGTGGCAGAGCCACAACCAGGAACAGGATCCAGCTGACTGCACCTACTGTATCAGTAAAGGTTGCAGCCGCTAATAAGGCGGCTATTACCGCAGTAAACATAGTTAAACTTGCTCTGTGGTAGGCGAGCACGGCAACTGCGCCAAGCAAGGCTACCCAAAAAATTAATACATCCATAAATTACTCCTGATAACTAGAGGTCAGACCACTGTTGGCTTAGAGTAGTGCGCCTGTTGCAAAGATGCAAGTAATTCCTTACTTTGCATACTGGTTGACTGTCAACTTATGTTGCAGCTTCCGAGTGTTGAGTTATCAAGTATAGGAAGCTATCTGATTTATGTGTGAGTTATTAGGGATGTCTGCCAATGTGCCTACCGATATCTGCTTTAGTTTTAAAGGTCTGAGAGAGCGGGGTGGTAAAACTGGTCCACATAAAGATGGCTGGGGTGTGGCTTTTTATCAGGGCAAAGGCGTCAGTACCTTTAAAGACGCGGACCCGAGCTATCAATCGGAAATAGCGAGGCTTATTAGTGACTATCCGATAAAAAGTACAGCTGTGGTGGCGCATATCCGTCAGGCGAATAGTGGTGGAGTAGGGCTTGAAAATACTCATCCTTTTACCCGCACTTTATGGGGACGCTACTGGACTTATGCGCATAATGGGCAATTACAAGGTTTCGAAACCTTGCCGGTTGGACAGCATCATGTGGTAGGACAAACCGACAGTGAACATGCGTTTTGTTATTTACTGCATAGGCTTGAACAGCGGTTTCCTGTTGCGCCTGCAGATATGAAGCAGGCTTTTGATTATCTGGCGACTTTGTGTCCTGCTTTGCAGCAGTTGGGGGTTTTTAATTTGCTGTTATCGGATGGTGATTATCTGCTGGCCTATTGCAGCACTAAATTACATTGGATCACCCGAAGGGCCCCTTTTGGTGTGGCGTTGTTGTCAGATATGGATGTGGATATAGATTTTTCAAAAGAAACCACAGAAAAGGATGTGGTGACTATTATTGCCACTTTACCGTTGACCTGTAACGAACAATGGCAGGTGATGACGTCAGGGCAAGCTCAGCTGTTTAAAGCAGGAGAGCCGCAATAAGCGGCTCTGTCATGGATGTTTTAAAGCTTTAATTGGAAGGTTTGAAAGTCGCCAGTTGAATATCAAATTGTTCGACCTTATCTTCAGCTTGCCACAAACGCACTAATAAATAATCCAACTCTGGTGCGACCCAGGCCAACACTTCTTTATCTGCACCAGTGCCAGTGCGTTCAATCCGAATAGTTTTTACTTTGCCGTAAGGCAGGGATAACCATTCTTCGCCCGCCACTTTGTAACTGTATTTGCGCTCATCACCATGACGGTTCAGCACCTGATACACAAATTCAGTTTTACCAGCTTTTAAATCCAAAGCAAGCTGGCTGTGGTAGCTTAGCGGATCGAGCCATTGCTCATTCCATTGGATGGCTTTGAGCTTTTTCGATTTCTCAACCCGTAACTCTCTGCTGTCCCAATTAAGGTTCAGTTCGTAATATCGGTTAGGGCCTGAACCTGTTCGCTGCATCACATAACGGCTGGGCTGGATACGGCCCTCTTTAACGGTAAAAAAGGACTGTTCTGAACGTTTATCTTCGAAAATCAGCCAACTGATATCGCTGCTGTAACCCAGTTCATAGCCTTGTTCTGTGGTTTTCAGATAACGTTTGGCTTCACCATGTTTTTTGCCTGAGCGCAGCACATTGTAACTGGCCTCGAAAGTTGAGAATTGAGCTGAAGGGGCAGCTGTAGGTTCTTCAGCTGATAACAAGGTAGAAAAGAGTAAAAAAAATGACGCACTAAGGCGCCATTTATTCATCATCCTGGTCATTTGCATATCCATGGTCAGACAATAAAAGGCCGTCTAACAATGCCTTATCTGACTGCTGTTGTAAACGGTTCTGGCAAAACCAGCGTACAACTAATGGATAAATCCGATGTTCTTGTTCATGTACACGTTGTGCAACGGCCTCTGCATCGTCATCGGGAAAAATCGGCACCTTGGCTTGTAAAATTACGGGCCCACCGTCCAATTCTGCCGTGACAAAATGCACTGAACAGCCGTGTTCAGTATCCCCTGCATCAATAGCGCGCTGGTGAGTATTCAACCCCTGATATTTAGGTAATAACGAAGGATGAATGTTCAGTAAACGGCCCTGATAATGCTGGACAAATTCAGGCGTTAGAATACGCATAAAACCAGCCAGCACCACCAAATCAGGCTGATACTGGTCAATAGTTGCGATCAACTCCTGATCATAAGCTACGCGGTTGGCATAAGCTTTATGATCCAGCACTATAGCTTTGGCGCCAGCTTTTTTAGCCCGCTCTAAACCATAAGCTTTGGCTTTGTTGGATAAGACAGCAGTGACTTTGCCATCAATAAAACCAGCACTGCAGGCATCTAAAATAGCCTGCAGATTGGAGCCACTACCTGAAATCAATACCACAATAGATTTCATGGCTGGATTTAGCCCTGGATCACAACTTGAGGCTGATCGGCTGCTACCTGATTGATTTCACCTAAATGCCAGGCGTTTTCACCAGCAGCTTTTAATTGAGCTAAAGCTGCATCTAAATGAGTGGCAGGGACTACGACTATCATACCTACACCACAGTTAAAAGTGCGGTACATTTCGTGACGTTCTACATTACCTTGCTGTTGTAACCAGCTGAAAATAGCAGGCCACTGCCAGCTGCTTTCCTTGATATTTGCCTGAGTATTCTCTGGCAGTACACGTGGAATATTTTCCCAGAAACCGCCACCAGTAATATGACACAAGGCATGCACAGGCATAGATTTAATCAACGCCAGTAAGTTTTTCACATAAATGCGGGTCGGCTCTAACAGATGATCGGCAATAGTTTTGCCTTCCAGCAGAGTCTGAGGATCCTGACCACTGACTTCCAGTACTTTACGAATTAACGAAAAGCCGTTGGAGTGAGGACCTGAAGCGGCAAGCGCAATTAACTGATCGCCAGCTTTTACTTTGCTGCCATCAATAATTTCAGACTTTTCAACCACACCAACGCTAAAACCTGCGATATCGTAGTCTTCGCCATGGTACATACCTGGCATTTCAGCGGTTTCTCCGCCCACTAGAGCACAACCTGCCAGCTCACAGCCTTTGGCAATACCTTCCACTACAGTAGCTGCGGTATTAACATCCAGCTTGCCTGTGGCGTAGTAGTCGAGGAAAAATAACGGCTCTGCACCTGAAACGACTATATCGTTCACACACATGGCCACTAAGTCGATACCTACGCTGTCATGGCGTTTTAAATCCATCGCCAGACGCAGTTTAGTACCTACACCGTCAGTGCCTGATACGAGTACCGGCTCTTTATAGCCAGCAGGGATTTGACACAAAGCACCAAAGCCGCCTAAACCGCCCATCACTTCTTTACGGGTTGTGCGTTTTACCGCACCTTTAATACGGTCAACCAAGGCCTCACCGGCATCAATATCCACACCAGCGTCTTTGTAACTTAACGACGTTTTTTGCTCGCTCACGGCAATCCCCAAATGGCTAAAAAGTGAAGGTCCAAAAAAATTGGCGGCATTTTACCTTGTAACGCCGTCAGACAAAAGAATTAACTGCTGTGCATTTTCGAATGCTCGCTAGTGTCTTATAACCTCGCAGTTTATTGCATCGCATTGCTCATAGCTTGAGCCACATAATTGCGTAAACTAGCATTTGGAGTTTTGGCAATCTGATGATAAACCAAAGAGGCAAACGGGAACTCTTTGCCGTTATGGTGCACACAAATATAAGGCGCATCTGGTGTTGACTGATCGTGATACCACTCACCACCGACATGATGAATAAATACTTCACCTGTATAGGCACCAAATACGTTGGATAGGGTAAACAACAAATCGTCGGCATGACGCTGTTCTTGCTGACGTAAATACAGCTCGCTCAGTATTTCATCCACTTTGACTAAGCTGTCAAGACTAAAATCCAGCAGTACCTGATGCTCTTCTGCCGCATAAACAACGGCATCCTGTGCTGTGGCTTTCATTAATTCAGTTAACTCTTGCTTATTCATATATATCCCCAGCTATTAAACTTTATGTTCGGCTAACAGCAGCTCACGTAATTGACGGCTGCCGGGTCCTAATGTTTCTTCTTTAGGTGTCACTAAGGCTAAAGGCACGATGCGGGCTGAACTTTGCGTAATAGCAAGCCTGACTAAAATACCTTGCTTGAGTAAGCCATCAATTAAATGCTCTGGCAACCAGCAAAAACCAATGCCGTTTTTCAGAATATCGACAGCTTCAAAAAAATTATTCACTGTCCAGCGTTGTTCTGCCCGCAACCAGCCTACGTCTTTTGGTTTGCTGGCTGTATCACGGATTACGATTTGCAAATGCTGGCTGAGTTCATTTAAATCGAGTTCTGGCAGCTGAGCCAACAGATGGTCTTTGCCTACCACAGGAACCATCTGAATCACGGTCAAAGGTTCGCCAATATAGCCCTTAGGTACACTGGGAGAAGCGGCAATAACTAAGTCCGCTTTATGCTCCAGTATCATTTCAGTGGAGCCTGTGATTACAGTATCAATAATCTGAATGCGACTACCACGGGAAATCGGATGAAATTTAGCTAAAGCGCGATACAAGATTTGTTTGGGATACACCAGTTCAACCGCAATGCGAATTTCCGGCTCCCAACCCACATTGATATTTGAGGCCAAGAGCTCCAAATCTTCAATCTGCTGAGTGAGCAGGCGGGAACGGCGTAACATCACTTCGCCTGCCGGAGTTAAAAAGGCTTTACGGCCTTTGACTTCCAGCAGCTCTACACCGAGCTGATACTGCAATTTAGCCACGGCGTGATTGAGTGATGACTGACTTTTATTAAGTAGATCAGCCGCTTGCGCGTAGCCTCCTGCATCTACCACAGCTTGCAGTATGCGCCATTGTTCCATGGTCGATTTAGGGCGGTACGGCATCAAAAGTCCTTAGGTTCAGGCCTGAGCTACTATCACAGCGCGCAGCGGTGCCGGATAACCCTCAATGGTTTTACTATGATCAGTTGGGTCAAGAAAATCAATCAGACTTTCATTTTCCATCCAGCCGGTTTTACGTTGCTCATCCAGGCTGGTGACTGATAAGTCCACTACTTTGGCATCTTTAAAGCCAACCCGCTGTAACCAAAGTAATAAAGCTGCTGTGCTTGGGATAAACCAGACATTACGCATTTTAGCGTAGCGGTCTGTGGGCACTAATACGGCCTGTTCGTCGCCTTCAATGACTAGTGTTTCCAGCACAAGTTCGCCACCCGGACGCAGCTGCTGCTTCAGCTGCGCTAAAAAGTCGATTGGGGAGCGGCGGTGATACAACACGCCCATTGAAAACACCGTATCAAAGGCTTTTAGCTCTGGCATATCATCTATACCGACCGGCAATAAATGCACTGTTGGATCAGGATTAAAATGTTTAATAGCTTCAAACTGGCAATAAAACAGCTGCGAAGGGTCTATGCCTACGACAAATTCGGCCCCTTCACCTTTCATGCGCCACAAGTGATAGCCACTGCCACAGCCGACATCCAGCACTGTTCTGTGTTGCAGCGGACTGATATGAGGCAACACTCTGTCCCATTTCCAGTCGGAGCGCCATTCGGTATCTATGGTTAACCCATGCAGGGTAAAAGGGCCTTTGCGCCATGGCATCAACTGGCGTAACAACACCTCAAGCCGTTGTCTTTGACCTTCGCTTAAATCTTCGGCTAGACCAAATTCGACTTTAGTTTTTAATTCGACACAGCTTTTGGCTGCAACAGGCAAGTGATCCAGTACTTTTTGCCAGTGCTTAAAGTCGCCATGCAAAGCCTCTTGCTCCCAGCTTTTTAATTGAGCGGGCAGGGTCTCCAGCCAGTGCAGTAGTTTATTGCCTGCTATTTGCTGATAAAAACTCTGAAAACGGCTCATAACTGCGCCTCGGCTTTAATTGCCACCATAGAGCAAAAGTTAAAACACTGGAACCACAGGCTGATATGTTCAAAACCTGCGGCGGACAGCCGGGCTTTGTGTTCGGCCAGACTGTCAGGACGCATCACATTTTCAAGGGCTGTGCGTTTTTGGCTAATTTCCAGTTCGCTGTAGCCATTGGCGCGTTTGAAGTCATGGTGTAAATCAATCAGCAATTCATGAGTTGTGGCATCGGGTTCGATAATTTTCTCCGATAATACAAAAATACCACCGGGTTTAAGCGCTTTATAAATACGTTCAATCAGACGGGCTCTGTCTTCTTTAGCCAGAAACTGCAACGTGAAATTACTGACCACCATCGCAGCGTTTTCCATAGGAATATCACGGATGTCTGCCAGTAATACGGTAGCTGGTACATCAGAGCGAAAGGCCTGTAAATGACGGGTGCAGCGTTCGACCATAGCGGTACTATTATCGACACCAATCAATTGGCAACCTGGCTCTGTAATTTGACGGCGCATGGCTAAACTGGCGGCGCCTAAAGAGCAGCCCAAATCGTAATAATTGCTGTCAGCTTGCTGAAAACGGCTGGTCAGTTTACCTATGGTCTGAATGATCGTTTGATAGCCAGGCACAGAGCGTTGGATCATGTCCGGAAAGACATCGACCACGGCGGAGTCAAAACAAAAATCCTGAATATGGCCCAGAGGGTCAGCGTAAATATGATCTTTTTGCATCAATGGAACAACTTCATACCTGTAATTGGCGGATAGTTTAACGTATTTCGACTTTAAGACGAAATCAAAGCAAGCTGAGTTGAGTTTGATCCTGCGGCCAGGGAGCCAGTATGGGGTGATCAATACCCAAATCCATCACAAACTGCCGTGCTAATACCGGAGCTGTTAAATTATCCGGACTATGGAAAAAACAAAAAGGCGTTTTACCTTCATCCAGCCACTGCCGCACTTTACCCAGCCAGGGCTGATAGTAATGCTGATTCACTGCCATATCATCAGTTCCGACAAAACGTAGCAGAGGGCTGTTGGTGAGTGCCACTGCATGTACAGGCAAATAAGGTTTTTTGCGTTGTGCGTCCACTAATGCCGCTGTTGTCGCGGGCACTGAAAACAAGGCTCTGCTGTCAAAAATAACCCTCTCCGCAGCAAAATCCCTTAGCAGCCGGTTGAGTGTGATTTCATGTTCCGCTTTGTCGAAAAATACCGGATGACGTACTTCAACAGCGACAGCAAAGGATGAACACATTTGGTTCAGCATTTGTTTTAACCAGCTCAAATGCTCTGGTGAAAAAAAAGCGGGCAGTTGCAAATGAACCAAGGCTAATTTATCGGCCAAAGGTGCTATTAAATCCAGCCAGTGTTGTAACTCCTCAGCCTGAAACTGCTGAAATTGGTGGCTTAAACGCTTAGGTACTTTTAAAGTGAAACGGAAATGTTCGCTGCTTTGCTCCGCCCAGCGTGTCACTGTCTGTGGAGAAGGATCGGCATAAAAGCTGGTATTGCCCTCTACAGAATTGAAATACCTACTATAGTTAGCTAGAAAGTCAGACGGTTCCAGTTTGCTGTTAAATATCAGGTTTTTCCACTGAGGGTTAGCCCAGACCGGGCAGCCAAGATAAAGCATCGATGATTTCCGTTGTAAATGAGTGGCGTATTATCGCTGCATTTAAGCTGTTAAACCAAGGTAAAGATCTCTGTCCTGAACATGATTAAAACGTTTCTGCTGCTGTTAATGTTAGTTACAGGCTGTATCGCCCAGGCTCAGAGTTCCGGCGTGCCCAGCCCGCTTCCTGCATCAATTAAAATAGGGATCTCCAACGATACGTATCCTTATATGTTTGTTGACGAAAAAGGCCAGGCCGCAGGTCTGGTGGTGGATTATTGGCAAGAAATCGCCAGACAACATGACATAGAGGTGGAGTTTATTGCCGCCGACTGGGCCGAGACTCTGACTATGCTGGATGCAGGGCATATCGACTTACATGGTGGTTTGGGACGAACGACTGAGCGGGAGGAGCGGTATTTATTAGGTCAGAATTATCTGGATATTTTTAGTAATGTTTTTGTACATCGGGACTTAGCCGGGGTATATAATTTAGCGGATTTAAAACCTCATTTGGTGGGGGTCGTTGAGAGTTCCACTCATATCGACAGCCTGAAGGAGCGGCAATCTGATCTGGTGCTTAAGCGATATGCTTCTGTATCGCAAATGTACGATTCAGCTTTAAAAGGCGAGATCAAAGCTTTTACCGGTTTGGATCGTTTACCCCCCCGATACGCCCACTATCCTGAGCTAATGTCGTTTTATCCTGTCTATAAAAAGGTCCCCATACGCAAAATAGAGCTGACTTTCGCAGTCAGACGAGAGCATCCGCAGCTATTGCAGGCGTTGATGCAGGCCGCAGATCAGATGGCTGTGAGCTTCAGAGACCAGTTAGAGCGTAAGTGGCTTAGTGTGGACACAAATCCTGATACATTATTAATCGGCGTTTCCATAGGTAATCAACCTTATATGGACGTTAGCAGCATAGGTGATGTGCAGGGGATTTTTGTTGATTTATGGCGCTTGTGGTCAGAAAAAACTGGTGTTGCTATTAGTTTTGTGCCCAACCAATCAGAAGATTCTCTGGCTTATTTGCGTAAAGGTCGTATTGATGTACAAATGGCTCAGATAGAAAATGCAGAAAAATTCACCGGTTTAAAGCCTGCTTATCATCTTTATAATATTTACTCCTCTTTATTTTATAACAGTCAGTTTGACCTTTCCGATCCAGAGCAACTGAACAAGGCGACGATAGGGCTGTTACATACAGCAAATTTCCGTGCCCGGTTGCAGCAGCAATTACCTACTGTCCAGCTTCAGGTTTTTGATACGGTAGAGCAAATGATTGAAGCCGTATTAAAAAAACAGCTAACAGGCTTTGTGGCTTCGGATGTGATAGTTAAAAGACGTCTTGCACAAAACAATAGCCTACAGAGTCTTAAGCTTCTTCCCGGCATTCGTTATGAGTCAGCTGTGTATTCTCTGATCCGTCTTGACGATCAACCGCTTTATCAAAGTATCCAGCGAGGATTTGCTCAAATTAGCCTGGATGAGATGGTGGAGATTGAAAAACGTTGGTTAGGTAAGGAAGAGGGCGGATATTTTCAAACTTTTCGTGACAAAGTGCCACTTACTCAGGCCGAACGGCAGTGGCTTAATCAGCATCAACAGATCCGGGTTGGGGTCATGAGTAACTGGCGTCCTGTAGAGTTTGTTAATGAGAAAGGTGAACCCGCGGGCATCACGACAGATGTACTGAATTTGCTAAATCAGCGTCTGGAGTCACAGTTTGTTCCTACACCTTACAGTGATTGGGAGCTGTTGCTGGACGATTTTAAAGCTGGAAAATTGCAAATGGTCGCAAATATTTCCGATGTACCTGAGCGACGCAGCTTTAGCGCGTTCAGCACCGACTATTGGACTTTACAATGGATTATGGTGGGGAAACATGATGCACAATTTGATGCTAAGGTCGCACAAATGCAAGCGCAGCGCATTGCTATTATGCGCGAGTATCAGTTCGTGAAACAGCTCAAACAAGATTTCCCACAGCATAAGATCATTGAAGTGGACAACTTAGATCAGGGGCTGGACATGGTCGTCTCAGGGCAAGCTGACTTTGTACTTGATACTGTCGTGTCTTCTGGCATTGCACTGCGGGATCCTCGTTATGTCAACTTAAGGGCTTTTGTACCAACAGATTTACCTGTTTACCCCTCTTATTTTGGTGTGCACAAAGACTTACCTGAACTATTGGTGATTTTGAATAAAGGTATTAAAACCATCAATGACGCTGACCGAAAAAGCCTGTTGGATAAGTGGTTAAATCTGGAGATCAAGCAAGGGCTTGATCAAAGTCGTGTTTTTATTCTGGTGTTGCAGATTGCAGGTTTATCATTGGTCGTTATTACAGGTTTTTTGATTTGGAACTTTTCATTACGTCGCGAGGTAAATTTACGCCGTAAGGTTGAAGAAAAAATGCGTTTTATGGTGGGCCACGATGATTTAACTCAGCTACCGAACCGCAGTCTGTTGATTGAGCGCCTGCAAACTGCCTTGCATCAGCATGCCCGTCATAATGAAATGCTGGCCTTGATGTTTATCGATTTAGATGGCTTTAAACAGGTCAATGATCAGTACGGTCACGATGTGGGGGACGAAATGCTGGTGAAATTGTCAGCTATTTTAAGCCACTGTGTACGAAAAACAGATACCGTAGCCCGTTTTGGTGGGGATGAGTTTGTCATTCTGTTAACAGGGCTGGTGGACAAAGACGATGCGGCTATTGTGGCAGAAAAGATTTTACTCTACTTGCAGGAACCGCTGAATTTATCTGTTTGTCAGGCGAGTGTAGGTGCCAGTATTGGGATTGCAATTTATCCGCATGATGGCACAGATGCAACTGGCTTGCTCAAATCCGCTGACAAGTTGATGTATCAGGTGAAGCAGCAAGGCAAAAGCCAATATCGCTTTAGCAGATAGCCCTTGGGCAGTGTTCGGAACATTTAAAATTGAAATCCAATGATCAACAGGCTTTAAGGGCAGTGACATTAATCGTCTTTTCTATATAATTAGCGCTCATTTTCGCAGGCAGATTAAAGTTCGACTGAAAGGATAAGTTAATGCGTAGCCATTATTGCGGTTCATTAAAGGCAGAAAACATTGGTCAACAGGTGTCATTGTGTGGTTGGGTCAACCGTCGCCGTGACTTAGGTGGTTTGATTTTTATTGACCTGCGCGACCGCGAAGGCCTGGTTCAGGTGTTTTTTGATCCGGATTTAACCGACTTATTCACTCAGGCTGCTGATTTACGTAATGAATACTGTGTACAACTGACAGGCACTGTGCGTGCTCGTCCTGACTCTCAGGTCAATAGCGAAATGGCTACAGGTGAAGTGGAAGTTTATGCCTCCAGCCTGATCATTTTGAATAAATCAGCACCTATCCCGCTGGATCCAAACCAGAACAA
Source organism: Rheinheimera sp. KL1 (assembly GCF_001275035.1). NCBI lineage: Bacteria > Pseudomonadati > Pseudomonadota > Gammaproteobacteria > Chromatiales > Chromatiaceae > Rheinheimera > Rheinheimera sp. KL1. The sequence goes on along the minus strand of NZ_LAMX01000012.1, from coordinate 204,773 downwards.
CAGCGAAGAGCAGCGCTTAAAATACCGTTACATTGATTTACGCCGTCCTCTGATGAGCGACCGCTTAAAATTTCGCGCTAAAGTCACCAGCTTTGTCCGTAACTTTATGGATAGTCAGGGGTTTTTAGATGTGGAAACTCCTATTCTGACCAAAGCAACTCCCGAAGGCGCGCGCGACTATTTGGTGCCAAGCCGGACGCACAAAGGTCAGTTTTTCGCATTGCCACAATCACCTCAGTTGTTTAAACAATTGCTGATGATGGCGGGTTTAGATCGTTACTATCAAATCGTTAAATGTTTCCGTGACGAAGATTTACGCGCCGATCGCCAGCCAGAATTTACTCAGATTGATATCGAAACCTCGTTCATGACCTCAGAGCAAGTGATGGAAGTGACGGAGCAGATGGTGCATCAGATGTTCCTTGAGCTGTTGAATGTCGATTTAGGCAAAATGCCACGCATGAGGTATAACGAGGCGATGCGTTTATACGGTTCAGACAAACCAGACCTGCGTAACCCTATGCAGTTTGTTGATGTTGCCGATCTGTTAAAAGACGTCGAATTTAAAGTATTCTCAGGTCCGGCCAATGACAAGAAAGGCCGAGTAGTGGCATTAAAAGTGCCGGGTGCTGCAGAAAAAGTGTCGCGTAAAGACATTGATAACTACACAGCTTTTGTTGGCATTTACGGCGCTAAAGGTCTGGCCTGGTTAAAAGTCAATGATATCAATGCCGGCGCTGAGGGTATTCAGTCTCCTGTTGCCAAGTTTTTAACGCCAGAAATTATCGGCGAAATTTTAAGCCGCACTCAAGCAACCACAGGCGACTTGATTTTCTTCGGCGCTGACAGCTACAAAGTAGTTTGTGAAGCTATGGGCGCGTTGCGTCTGAAGTTGGGCGAAGATTTGGGCTTAACAGTACAGGGCTGGAAACCATTATGGGTTGTCGATTTCCCGATGTTTGAAGAAAACGATGATGGCAGTTTCTCTGCAGTGCACCATCCGTTCACTTCACCTTTGGATACAGCCGAATTCCTGGCGACCGAAATGGACAAGCTGGATCACAGAGCGCTGCTGTCTAATGCCTACGATATGGTACTCAACGGCACCGAGCTAGGTGGTGGTTCTGTGCGTATTCACACACCAGACGTACAAGCCAAAGTATTCCAGTTGCTGGGTATCAGTGATGAAGAAGCGGCTGAAAAATTTGGTTTCTTACTGGAAGCCTTGCGTTATGGCGCGCTCCGCACGCAGGTTTAGCTTTTGGTTTAGACCGTCTGGTGATGTTAATGACAGGTGCGAGCTCAATTCGTGACGTGATGGCATTCCCAAAAACTGCCACTGCCGCTTGTCCGCTGACAGACGCACCAGGCGAAGCTAATCCGGCACAACTGGCCGAGTTGGGTATTCAAGTGGTAAAAAAACAATAACTGATAAAATGCCGCAACTTTTTATTGCGCGCTTTTGAAGACCTATGTTGAAGCGGCTAAGGCCGCTTCAGTTTTATAATTACAATGGAGTTTGATGCTGATGGCTGGTCATAGTAAATGGGCTAACATGAAGCACCGCAAAGCTCGTCAGGATGCCAAGCGGGTCAAAATTTTCACTAAATTGATTCGTGAGCTGACTGTGTCAGCCCGCATCAGTCCTGACGTCGATGCTAATCCACGTCTACGTACTGCTGTTGCCAAAGCGCTGTTGAATAACATGACCCGCGATGCGATAGACAGAGCAATTAAACGTGGTGCTGGTGAGCAGGACGGTAGCAATTATGAAGAGCTGGTGTATGAAGGATACGGCCCTTGTGGTGTCGCTATTGTGGTAGAAACCCTGACCGATAACCATAAACGGACCGTCGCTGATGTACGCAGTGCTTTTACCAAATACGGCAATATGGGCACTGCAGGTTCGGTCAGCTATCTATTCAGTAAAAAAGGCATCATCTCCTTTGCGCCCGGTTTATCAGAAGATCAGGTGCTGGACATAGCCTTAGAAGCTGGTGCGGAAGATGTGGTCAGTCATGAGGATGGCAGTCTTGAAGTCATTACCAGTCCGGACAGTTTCAATGACGTACGTGAAGCCTTAGAGACTGCTAAGTTGGTGGCAGATGATGCTGAAATTACTATGGTGCCTTCGGTGAAAGCTGAAGTAGATGCAGAGCATGTAGTGAAGTTTTTTAAACTCATCGATATGCTGGAAGACTTCGACGATGTGCAAAACGTCTACCACAATGCTGACATTGCGGATGACGTAATGGCGTTAGTGCCTTAATGGCTATTATCCTTGGTATTGACCCCGGCAGCCGTTTAACAGGTTACGGGGTGGTGCGCCAAACAGGACAGAAATTCGAATACATTGCCAGTGGCTGTATTCGATTGACGCTCAATGATATACCTGATCGGTTAAAACAAATTTTTGATGGCGTCAGCGAAATCATTCAGCAAACCCAGCCGGATGTCTTTGCGATAGAGCAAGTGTTTATGGCTCGCAATCCGGATTCGGCATTAAAGCTGGGGCAAGCCCGTGGTGCAGCAATAGTAGCAGCAAAAAATGCTGGCCTTGAGGTGTTTGAATACTCAGCCCGTCAGGTGAAACAAGCGGTGGTGGGCACTGGAGCTGCGGATAAAGCTCAGGTGCAGCATATGATCCGTACCTTATTAAAATTGCCAGGCAATCCGCAAGCGGACGCTGCCGACGCCCTTGCCGTGGCTATGTGTCACGGGCATACTCACCAAAGTTTATTGCATATGGCGGGGCAGGCCACCAAAACAGTACGTGGTCGATTGCGCTAATTTATTGAAGACCGGAGCTTTTAACTGTGATTGGATTATTACGTGGTGTTATTTTAGAAAAGCAGGCGCCGGATTTATTGATTGATGTGGCAGGTGTGGGCTACGAAGTGCAGCTACCACTGACCAGTTTCTACAAACTGCCTGAAGTGGGAAAAGAAGCCGTCATATATACCCACTTTGTGGTGCGCGAAGATGCGCAACTGCTCTACGGTTTTAATACCAGCACGGAGCGGGCGCTCTTTCGTCAACTGATCAAAGCCAATGGTATAGGGCCTAAGTTAGCTCTTACTATCTTGTCTGGCCTTTCAGCCCAGCAGTTTGTCCGCTGTGTGCAGCATGACGATATCAGCACCCTGGTGAAATTGCCCGGTGTAGGCAAAAAAACCGCCGAACGTTTACTGATTGAAATGCGTGACCGCTTAAAAGACTGGGGGCTGAATATCAGCACTCCAGTCACCGACCATTTAGTGCTGGCCGGCGATGAAGTCGATTCGTTTGAGCTGGTAGAAAGCGCTGAGCAGGATGCCATCAGCGCATTGGTAGCTTTGGGTTATAGTCAACTACAAGCCAGCAAAGCGGTACAAAAAATTAAGCAGGCCGATATGAGCAGCGAGCAGCTGATTAAACTCGCACTGCGTAGTATGATTTAAGCAGGAATTGTCATGATAGAAGCCGATCGTCTGATCGATACCAAAGCCAGTCGCGAAGACGAGCTGATTGACCGCGCCATCCGGCCTAAATCCTTGGCCGATTATACCGGGCAGTCCCATGTTAAAGAACAAATGGCGATTTTTATCGAAGCAGCCCGTGGTCGTGGCGAGCCTTTGGATCATTTATTGATTTTTGGTCCTCCTGGTTTGGGGAAAACTACCCTTGCTATGGTGGTGGCGAATGAAATGGGGGTGAATATTAAAAACACCTCAGGCCCTGTGCTGGAGAAAGCTGGTGATTTAGCGGCGCTCCTAACCAACCTCGAACCCAACGATGTGCTTTTTATCGACGAAATTCACCGCTTAAGCCCTGTAGTGGAAGAGATATTGTATCCGGCGATGGAAGACTATCAGCTGGATATTATGATAGGCGAGGGGCCTGCGGCCCGTTCTATTAAACTTGAATTACCGCCTTTTACCTTAATAGGTGCCACCACCAGAGCTGGGGCTTTAACCTCACCTCTGCGTGACAGGTTTGGCATAGTGCAGCGGCTGGAGTTTTATAAGGTCGATGAGCTGGCGCAAATTATTTTACGCTCAGCCCATTATCTGAATTTAGAACTGGAGTTACCTGCAGCCACAGAGATAGCCCGTCGCTCCCGAGGCACCCCTCGTATTGCCAATCGTCTGCTGCGAAGAGTCAGGGATTATGCTCAGGTCAAATCCAGTGGTCTGGTGCCGGTGGATATTGCCTCAGCTGCTTTGCATATGGTGGATGTCGACGCCAGTGGTTTTGACTATATGGACCGCAAGCTAATGCTGAGCATTATCGAAAAGTTTGGTGGCGGCCCTGTAGGTTTGGATAACCTAGCAGCTGCTATAGGCGAAGAAAAAGAAACCATTGAAGATGTGATCGAGCCTTTTTTAATTCAGCAAGGTTTTATCCAGCGCACACCACGAGGCCGTATCGTCTCTCCAGCCGCCTACAAACACTTTGGTTTTGATTTACCAGAATCGAATTAAGTAAGTATTCCTTCTCATTAGACACACAAAATCGCCGGAAGTGATTTTCACTCACATCGTCTATGATGTTCGCCATCGGCAGCTTAAGCTGTGAAAAACAGCTATCCAGCTGTTTTTTGAACATCGGAGTGTAACGACGATGGCCCGACCGGGCATTTTGCAGGAAAGCAAAATGTAAAAAAAGCCCGCTAAATTAGCGGGCGAATGCAACAAGTTGAAGTAAATCTTCAAAATCCAGGGAACATGTTGAGAAGCAACATAATTATCTTCAATCAGACAATCACATCACCAGTATTCATCACTAAAGTTGGGCCACTAGGACACTACTTTTGCGCTAGCTCAGAACACGGGAGCATTTTAGGGAGTTAGTGCAATTACTTCAAACTAGAAAAATTGAGATTTCACATTACATTTTCTAATCTGAATAAATATCTGTTTTGTACGAATTTTAATCTTGTTTTGGTTTTTGTCTGGCGGTAAGCCTTGAAAATTAAGGGAAGCTGAACATCGTCTGCTTTAATTACAAATTACTATTTTTTGAACAAATTTAATGTGACTGAGAAAAATGGTCATTAGTCGCTATTTTTTCCCCTTTTGTCGTGAAGAGGAAACTTTTCAGGAATTTTTGACCCATAGCCCCAGATAGTCGTCAGAATGTCATAAAATCAAAATATTTTTAACGTCCACAAGGCTCGCCCTGTTGAGTTCGGCTGTGGGCTCCAATATCATAGCGGCCAATTTGGATGACAAACGAGTATGATGCTGCAAGGCTTTGAATTTCCAGTCCGGATATATTACGAAGACACCGACGCCGGTGGCGTAGTATATTATGCTAACTATTTGAAATTCTTTGAAAGAGCCAGGACAGAGTGGTTACGAAGTTAGGTGTAGAACAGGATTTATTATTGAGTCAGGATATTGGCTTTATGGTGAAAAGTGTTCAGATGGAAAACCACAAGCCAGCAAGGTTTAATCAACTTTTGTCGGTGAAAAGCGAGATTAGGCAGCTAAAAAAGGCCAGCTTGGTTTTTTGGCAAGAAATCTACAACGCAGATACGGAATTGCTTTGTTCAGCGCAGGTTAGTATTGCTTGCGTAAAACTATCATTAATGAAAGCGAGTGCAATACCTCGCGATGTTTTAGGGGTGTTATCAGGTGACAGGCGGACTATCAGTTCTTGATTTAATTCTTCACGCTAGTGTGGTTGTGCAGCTGGTTATGCTGATGTTACTGAGCATGTCTGTGATGTCGTGGGCCATGATCATTCAACGCAATAAAGCACTCGGTGCAGCCGTGGAAGAGACCAAACAGTTTGAAGACAAGTTCTGGTCTGGTATTGACTTGTCCAAGCTCTATAACGAAGTCAGTGCCAAAGTGACGGTAACAGGTGTTGAGGCGCTGTTTAAAGCGGGTTTTAAAGAGTTTGCCCGTCTGCACAAGACCAGTCGTCAGGCTGGCGCTGTGATGGAAGGTACTCAGCGAGCTATGCGAGTAGGTTTGTCACGAGAAGTGGAGCGTTTGGAAACTCATCTGCCTTTTTTAGCGACAGTTGGTTCTATCAGCCCTTATATAGGTCTGTTTGGCACCGTCTGGGGTATTATGAATTCGTTCATCGCTTTGGGGGCCGTGCAACAAGCAACCTTAGCTATGGTGGCTCCGGGTATAGCTGAAGCGCTGATTGCGACAGCTATAGGTTTATTTGCAGCTATTCCGGCAGTTATTGCTTACAACAAGTTCTCTCATAAAGTGGAGATGCTGGAAAGCGCCTATGCCAACTTTGTTGAAGAGTTTGCCAACATTCTGCACCGTCAGGCGATGGCGAGCGGAGAAAACAACTAATGTACGTTCGTAAAAAACGCCGTATGGTGGCAGAGATCAACGTCGTTCCTTATATCGACGTGATGCTGGTATTGTTGATTATCTTTATGGTGACCACGCCGATCATCACACAAGGCGTCAAAGTCGAATTACCCAAATCAGATGCTGAGCCTATAGAGCAGATGAAAGATGGTAAAACGCCGCTAGTGGCGACAGTAGACGAAGGCGGTTTGTATTATTTTGAGAAAGATGGCGTTAATAAAGGCCCTTTTAATGCTCAGGAAATGCAGATGGAGGTGGCTGGTACTCTGCAGTTAGAACCTGGCACGCAAGTTATTATCAAGGGTGATGGTCGTGTGAATTACGCTGCTATTATCCAATTATTAAATCTGCTGAAAGATGCTGGAGCCCCTTCTGTTGGCTTAATGACTGACGATGTGGAGCAAAACTGAGATGGAACCAGCGTTTAAGAAGTCGCTGATCATCTCGGGTGCTCTGCACCTTCTTGTAGCGGTGTTGTTATTTGTTAATTTTAATTTCTTCAAAAATGAAGAGATTTTAGTAGTGCCTATGCCGGGGGATTTAAGTGCGCCCTTGAATGCCACTACAGTCGATCAGTCTCAATTTGATGAGCTGAAAGAGAAAAATCAGCAGAAAAAGAAAGACGAAGAAAAACGTAAGAAAGATTTAGAGAAAAAGAAACAGCAGCAAGAACGTGAAAAGCGTCTCGAAGAGCAGCGTTTGAAAAAGCAGGAACAAGAGAAAAAAGAAGCCGAGATAGCTGAAAAGAAAGCGGCTGAAGAAAAGAAAAAACAGGCTGTAGAAAAAGAGAAACAACAAAAGCTGGCTGCCGAAAAGAAAAAGAAAGAAGATGAAAAGAAAAAGCAGCAAGAAATAGAGAAAAAGAAAAAAGAAAAAACTAGCGAAAGAAAAAAGCCGCTAAAGAGAAAGCTGCTAAAGAAAAAGCAGAAAAAGCCAAAGCAGAACAAGAGAAACGTGAACGCGAAGCTGCAGAAGAAATGTTAGCTGAGCAGTTGGAAGAGGAAGCAGAAGCACGCCGAGCAGCGAAAGCCGGTCAGATCCTGACCGAAAAACAACGCTACCTGGCGATGATTATTGCAAAAATCCAACAGAATTGGTTTGTAGACGATACAATGCGTGGCAAAGAGTGCCGGGTGAATATTCGTTTGGCCAGCAATGGTTTTGTCACCTCCAGTTCGATATTGGGCGGAGACCGAGCGCTTTGTGAATCGGCAATGCGTGCAATACAAAAGGCAGGGAACTTCCCTATGTCGCCAGACCCTGATGTTTATGATGCATTGAAGGATTTAACAACAATTTTGAGACCGGAACTGAGATAACAATATGCTGAAGTTGATAGGAAAAAGCCTGGTGGCGTTTGCCCTGGTGCTAAGTGCAAAATCGTATGCCAGTTTAGAAATTGTCATCACTGATGGCGTAGACAGTGCGCGTCCTGTAGCCATAGTACCATTTAAATTTGAAGGAAATACGCTTCCAAATCAACGTATTGCTGATATTGTGTCTGCAGATTTAATGCGCAGCGGTAAATTCAATCCTATCGCTGTTACGCGGATGCCTCAGCAGCCTACGAACAGCAAAGAAATTGATTACCAGCGCTGGATGAAACAGGGTGTTGAAGCTGTGGTAACAGGCACTATCCGTGAGGTTGGTGTTAACAGATATGCAGTACGTTTCGAGTTAGTCGACGTCTTTAAAGGCGCTTCAGGCGGTGGTTCATCGTCGGCAATTATCGGTGGTCAACTGACCACAGGCCTGACTCATATTCTTGATGCACGCGAGACAACCATTAGCGGTGATCAGTTTAGACAATATGCGCATCGCATTAGTGATATAGTGTATGAAAAATTAACTGGTGAACGTGGTGCTTTTTTAACTAAAATAGCCTATGTGTTAGTACGCGACAAAGCAGACTTTAGATATCAACTAGTTGTAGCTGATTACGACGGTGAAAATGAGCAGGTGTTATTAAGAGCGAAAGAGCCTTTGATGTCGCCAGCCTGGTCACCTGATGGTACTAAATTAGCTTATGTGACTTTCGAGAAACGCCAGTCACAAATTTATATTCAAGATATTTACACTGGCCGTCGCAGTATATTGACCAGTTTCAAAGGAATTAATGGTGCACCGAAATGGTCGCCTGATGGTCGTAAAATGGCTATGGTGTTATCAAAAGATGGTAATGCTGAAGTTTATGTGATGGACATTGCGACTAAAGCACTGACAAAACTGACGAATCATAGACGTATTGATACGGAACCGAACTGGTCTCCGGATGGTTCTAAGCTGATTTTTAGTTCAGAACGTGGTGGTAATCCACAAATTTATAGCGTAAATATAGCTTCAGGTGTTACTGAAAGGGTAACATTTGAGGGTGAAATGAATCTAGCTGCCTCTTATACACCAGATGGAAGTGGTATTGTTATGGTCAACAGAACAAATGGCCAGTATAATATCGCCCGCATGGACGTTGAGAGTCGCTATATGCAGGTGTTGACTCGCACTTATCTGGACGAGTCACCAAGCATTGCGCCGAATGGCTCAATGATAATTTATAGTACTTTGTACGGTTCGTCACAAGTACTGGCACTGGTATCCATGGATGGGCGCTTTAAAGCACGGTTACCGGCGGCAAACGGCAGAGTCAAATCTCCGGCTTGGTCACCATTTTAATAAAAACGAAAATTTGGTTAATTGATTTACTAAGGACAACAATTATGAACTTAAACAAAGTTTTAAAAGGCTTGTTAGTTGCAGTGCCAGTGTTAACTTTAGCTGCTTGTAGCTCAACTGATGAAGTAGCTGCTACTGATGCAAACACTGGTGCAAACACTAACCAAGTAGTTGAACAAGGCCTGTCAGCTGAAGAATTGCTGCGTCAGCAATTAGAAGCTCTGCGTCAAGACAATACTATTTACTTCGACTTCGACCAGTCAGCTATCCGTTCAGAATTCGCTTCTGTGCTGGAAGCTCACGCTGCCTTCTTACGCGCTCGCACTAACATCACTGTAACTGTTGAAGGTCACACTGATGCTCGTGGTACTCCAGAGTACAACATCGCGTTAGGCGAACGTCGCGGTCAAGCTGTGACTCAATACTTAGCAAACCTGGGCGTTGCTGCTGGCCAAATGTCAGTAGTTAGCTACGGCGAAGAGAAACCAGCTGTTGAAGGTAACGACGAGAGCGCTTTCTCTAAGAACCGTCGCGCTGTTTTAGTTTACTAATAACTGATACGAAGCAAAGCAGTGAAAAAATCTTTAGTTACTGCGCTTTCTGTTATCAGCATTGCCTCGTGGGCAGATCCGGCTCCTGTAGCCGATCTGTCCCGCGCTGGCGGTGGCGCTATCCAGACTCCAAAATACGCATCCACGGCTGACCGTATAGCTGCATTGGAACGTATTGTTGAGGCCAGAGCTAATGCTCAGGTTGCTATGCAACAGCAAGTGTCCGCTTTATTAGACGAAGTGTCTGAATTGCGTGGCATCACTGAGATGCATTCCTACAAATTAGAAGAAATATTGCAGCAACAACGCAATATTTATCAGGAAATTGATCGGAGAATGGGCACTGGTGCCGCTTCAGGTTCAACTTCCGCCACTCCGACACAACCAAGCACACCAGCAACTCCAGCTGAACAAGCGCCTGTGGGCAATCCTGCCGCCGTAGTTAATGGTGGTGAGTCTCAGACTGCTGGACCGACCGCTGATGCAGACGATACAGTAGCTTCTTCGAGCCCTTCGGAAAGTGATGCTTATGAGAGTGCGGTGAATCTGGTGCTAAAAGATCGCGCCTATGATGCAGCTATCCCTGCGTTTGAAAATTTCGTCCGTACTTACCCGGATTCCAGCTATGCACCAAACTCCTACTATTGGTTAGGCCAGTTGTTTTTTACTAAAAATGAACTGTTGAAAGCCAAAGCGCAGTTTGAGCGTGTAGTAGCTCAATATCCACAGTCAGCAAAAGCTGCGGATTCTTTGTCTAAATTGGGCCAATTGTCAGAACGAGAGGGGGATACAGCTGCAGCCAAGCAGTTTTATCAACTTTTAGTTAGCAAGTACCCACAGTCTAAACCTGCAAAAGCGGCGAAGGCGAAGTTAGAGACTCTGTAATCAAGCTGTTGTGATGAATATAAGCCCTGGCCAAATGCCGGGGTTTTTTATATGTTGACGTCCTGAACTATCATTTCTAAATCAGGTCGGACAAAATTTTTCTTAGAATCATGCAGAAAAGTTATGCAATGGCAGCCGTGATCAGTGCTGTAACTTGCAAGCGGTAGTAACCATTTTGCTGTACATAAATAATACCATCAGTTTCTGTTTTGCCTGAGTCTGCGTTTTTATGCTGGCATTTTAAGCAGTTGAACAAAGAAAATGGCCTTTCTGATAATTTTTGGTTGCACTGGAAATTTAAATAAGTAAGATATGCGTCCGCGGCAGGGGTCATTAGCTCAGCTGGTAGAGCAGCGGACTTTTAATCCGTTGGTCGATGGTTCGAATCCATCATGACCCACCATGCAATCATCGCCTTCTTTGTGTTTTAAGCTAAGCTTTTTGTGTATAATGCCGCATTTTTTAAAACCGGGTGGCCGTTATGGATCAAGCACTGCATTTTAACGAACTTGACTTTGTATTCCCGAAAAAACCTTTACCGTTAGACGCGGATCAAAAAGCTGCCTACAAAGAACGTATCAAGCTTTTATTACAGCAGCGTGATGCTGTATTGGTTGCGCACTATTACACAGACCCAGAAATTCAGGCATTGGCTGAGGAGACGGGCGGTTGTGTGTCAGACTCGCTGGAGATGGCACGTTTTGGCAATAAGCATTCAGCCAAAACCTTAATAGTGGCCGGTGTGAAGTTTATGGGCGAAACTGCCAAAATTCTGAACCCGGAAAAAACCGTATTAATGCCGACTCTTGAAGCCACTTGTTCACTGGACTTAGGCTGTCCTGCAGATGCGTTCAGCGCCTTTTGCGACCAGCACCCTGACCGTGTCGTGGTGGTGTACGCCAATACCTCTGCTGCGGTAAAAGCCCGCGCAGATTGGGTGGTAACATCTTCTATCGCTTTGGATGTGGTGGAGCACTTAGACAGTGAAGGCAAAAAGATTTTATGGGGCCCGGATCGTCACCTGGGTGCTTATGTGCAAAAACAAACCGGAGCCGACATACTGTTATGGCAGGGCGCCTGTATTGTGCATGACGAGTTTAAAGCCAAAGCGCTGGTGGAGCTGAAAAAGCAATATCCAAACGCTGCTGTGCTGGTTCACCCTGAATCCCCAGCCAACGTGGTGGATTTAGCCGATGCGGTAGGTTCGACCAGTCAGCTGATCAAAGCCAGCCAGACCATGCCAAATGACACTTTTATCGTGGCAACAGACCGCGGCATCTTCTATAAGATGCAACAGGCTATGCCAGAGAAGACCTTTATCGAAGCTCCAACAGGCGGTAACGGCGCAACCTGCCGTAGCTGCGCACATTGTCCGTGGATGGCGATGAACGGTCTGAAGGCGATTGAGGACGCTTTACTGCAATCAGAAGGCCATGAGATATTTGTTGATGCGGATTTACGTGAACAGGCGTTAATCCCCTTGGACAGAATGCTGAACTTCGCAAAATCAGCGCAAATGCCGGTAAAAGGCAACGCTTAAGGCGTTACTAGTGAGTTTTGCTGAAAATTCCAGCAAAAGAACATAGCTTTGTATTTAACTGTTGCACGGCGCGGTGATTTTCAATAGGATAGCCGCGCTTGCTGTAGCAAGCCTCGGAGAGATGGCTGAGTGGCTGAAGGCGCACGCCTGGAAAGTGTGTTTAGGTTAACCCCTAACGAGGGTTCGAATCCCTCTCTCTCCGCCAGTTTAAATGAAAAAGGCCCACGCTTTTGCGTGGGCCTTTTTCATTTAATCCGCAGAGCCAGGTCTTGGTTCGAACCCTTAGTTCCACAATTGAATGTCTAAGTTGTTGATTGTAAATAGTTAATTTAAATCTGTTTATGCTCGAATTGTACCACCCCTTTGTATCTCTGTGAATCCTTGCTGTAATCCTTTTGTCTCAAATTGACCTGTGAGTTACACCTATTGCCTCAGGAAATTTTTACAGCAAAAATCTGAACGCATATATCTACAAACTAAAAGCCGACTTCCCCCCCTGTGGGGGTAGCACTTAGCGAGAATGAAAGGAAGTGTTTTGCTAACTAATAGCCCACACAGCTGACCACAACGAGCTAAAGCACAAGCGACCACATCGTTCATTAATTTAAAAGAAATTGAATACAGATATTGACCGTTCAAATTCAGTTCATTTAATATATGTTCATCATCATTTAAAAGATTATTGAACGGAGTTTGTTATGGGTTTGCGTGTTGGTTATGCTCGGGTATCTACTACAGGACAGAAGCTTGATGTTCAGCTAGAGGCTCTTAAAGGCTGTGACAAGATATTCCAAGAGAAGGTATCAGCGACCAGCCATAAGCGACCAGAACTAGACAAGATGCTGTCTTATGTACGAGAAGGTGATGTGGTAGTCATTACCAAACTAGACCGCTTAGGGCGCTCTGTGGTCGATCTGAGCAACATAGCGAAAGACTTAGAGAGTCGCGGCGTAGGTCTGGAAGTCATTGACCAGAAAATTGACACAACTACCAGTGTAGGTAAGCTCATGTTCAATATGATTGCTGCTGTCGCTGAGTTTGAGTTGTCGCTACGCCATGAGCGTCAAATGGATGGTATAGCGACAGCTAAAGAGAAAGGCGTACAGTTTGGCCGTAAGAAGTCTATAGACAGGGATGCGGTACTATCATTGCACCAGCAAGGGTTATCTATGGGAGCCATTGCCAAAGAGTTAGGGATTAGCAAAGGCTCTGTGCATGGGATTGTTAGTAGTGGCTAGGTTAGTAATATCGCTGGTCGATAGTGATTCACATAAGAAAGTTACTCAAGCCGAATCTAAGATGTTTTAGTGAATGAGAGCATGTTTGACAATTTTTCATTTGCTCTCTGAATCTTTTCAGGTTGGTGCTCAATATCATCAATAAAATGTACTGCACCAGCAATGTAGGAGCTTAGCAACTGTGTCACGTTTACAAACTTATAATTCAATCTCTGCGAGTCCTGTGCAGTCACATTTCCCGAATAGTAGTAGACGCTTGCAGCATCACCCCTGACAACATGTGAAGACTGAGCAGTTCCCATGTGCAATAAACCGCAACGGGCCGCCCAAAAGTCATCAGCCGAACACGCAGAGTCAATCTCAGGCAATATATAATCTTTAATCCAGTGTTTAAAATCCTCTGGATGCACGTTATCTTTGCTTGTTGATAACCAAGACAACTGCTCTACGTAAACATACCACAGAGAAATGGCAGCTTCATATTGTTGATGTGCGTGCAACAGCACTAAAGATTCAGAGCATTTCAAAACGTAATCCGTTAAATTTTTAGTGTCTGACATGCCTATAATTACCCATCAACTTCGGAATTAGATTGTGGATGATGACAGAAAACTACTGGACTGTAATCAGTAAGATTCACATAGCGTCCCAGCGTGTTGCTGAATGCGTATAACATCCATATCAGGTGCGTGACGCTTAGCTAGTCCCTTACGAATCTTTAAGGTTACTGTACTGGCCTTAGCGAAAGCTTCTTCTGCCTTACCCTCTACAACCAGATTGAAGGTTTCAAAGACGACATCATGGAACTCATAGTCACACCAAGCGGCGCACATAAAGAGTGCCTTTTGTGCCGCTAGGGTCATGAAACCTTGCTGTCCTTTACCAGCACGGATTACCCGAATATTTTCGGTTGATTCTAATTGCTTACGTTCTCTGCGTTCCCATTTAACGCACTGCACATTTCCGGTGCGCTCAAAATTTGTGCAATCCAGTGATTTTCTCTGGTTAGAGCTAATTCGTTTTACCCTGTATCAATAGTTTAAGTGACCGCATATTTTCGGTTACTTCTAGCTTATCTGCTGCTTTGTACTGTTAATTACAGCCCGCATCTTTCCGGTCTGTGGAGTAAGTGCTATCTAATACCCGAACCACCAAATTTGGTGTTTAGAAAATTCAAACGAGGAAATAGGATTCTGTTAGTTTCTGGCCTGTACGTTTTTGTCGCATATAGAGTTAGTCAAGGTTGTGCAATATACCGCGCGCACATTTGCGCTCGCTAAAAGTAGAGCCTGACTGATTTCAAATCTCGACGCTATAACTTGTACCTAATCACCATCCTGCAAAAGTGCAGGTTGGTCAAAGACTCCTCATTAAACAATCACTCACCAGTGATAAGTTATCGTAAGTGATTGATAATAAATAATAAAATAAGTTGACACTCGATCTGTCTTGTAGATAATGCGCGCCAGTTCTCAAGTAGTAAGGAGCATTCAAGATGGAACAATCTAACCATTTACACCAAATGAACAACGCAATAGACGACCTGTTTAACCTGTACGATTATGACACCACAGCACTAGCACAAGCTTTTAGGAATGACAGGGCAGCATTGACAGACCTGAAGCATCTGTTTGTAGACCTAAGGGAAGTTGTAACGCTTGCCTGTGACCGTTCTGAGTTTGTCCTGTAGTAGCCCTTAGCCAGTCTAACAGCCGCCTTAAATCAGTCTCCAAGTCACCATTTTGAGGCGGCTCTTAGCTAAGTATCAGTCATCACTTTGAGGCAACCTTTAGCTGGCCCTAAGTCACAACTTTAAGGCATCCCTTAGCTAACCCTAGCCTCCACAGGTGGCGTACCTAAGGGGAAGCATAAGTCAGCATCAGCATTCCTTACCCTGTGTTTTTACCTGTCATATCTAAGTAGTTTATTCATTAGTATCAATCAATTAAGTACCAGCAATGAGACAGCTTAAAGCATCCTCAAGTAAACCCCTGAGCCTATATAACCTTGTCTTGAGCCTACCTTTAACTCTGCCCTAGCTCGTATCTGTAATGAATATACTTAATAGATAATTTACCTAGTTAATTCAATAACCTAAGTAGGTGACGTTCCTATGAGTAAGAAGGAGCTGACTATCACTTTACTATCTTAGAGATATACCTATAGCCATATAGTGATGATTTAGAACTAAGCCAGTAAATACAAGCCCTTCAAAGTAGTTACAACAATTCATAGGAGGGTTCATGTTATTCAATTCTATTAAACAACCTGAGATACACAATCAGTGGAGTTCTGCGCTATCTAAGCGCTGGAGTAAGCCAGTAAGCGTAAGAGCCTTTAAGCCAGCGCTGGACAGAGGATTAGCTGGTGAATGGGTAGATAACTTACTTAGTGAGCTTTATCCGGCGTTACACAACAGAAGCAAGACACCGACCAGACAAGCTCTGCAATGCGCTTTACTTAACTTGTGCTTAGCTGATGAATGCAACAGAGCCACAGGACAAATGACAGGCTTTCTGTGTCAGACCACTAGCCAGAGCTTTAAGACACCAAAGCGCTACGCAGTGAACGACTTTGCTTTGCCTAAGCTGGCCTTAGTGCTGAAAGACTTAGTGAAGCATGGCTATATCAGCTATGCAGAGGGCTTTAAATCTAAGGGCTATGACAAAGGCTTAGCTACGTTATTCTATCCAACAGAGGGCTTTAGGCAGCGTTTACGTGGGCTTAATTCCACTGAGTTAAAGCTAGTGTGGTTTACTGAAGATATTGAACTTATCTATCTGAAAGACGATAGCTCATGCTTAATTGATTACATGGATAATCAGGTTACGCTGGATATTCGCCAGAACATCAAGACCACTAACCAGATCCGTTTAGCTTCGTGCTGGTCTTATCTTCCGGTAGATATGAAAGCCACCCTAAGAGAGTCTCAGCTAGGCTCTGAGAGCATTGTATTCAGTGAGCAATACCAGCCTATTAATCCAAGAGATTTGATTTGTAAGCGAGTATTCAAAGGCTCTATGAGTGCTGGCGGGCGGTTCTATGCGAATGTTCAAAGACTGACTAAAGTTGAACGCCAGACAATTCAGGTAGATAACCAACCGACAGTAGAGATAGACATTAAAAGCCTACATCCACGCATCCTTTACAATCTCAAGGGCTTAGAAGCACCAGCAGATTGCTACGCTATTACTGGCCTATCCAGAGACATAGTGAAAAAGGTAATTCTGGTAATGCTAAACGCTGACAGTGAGAAAGCTACATGGCTGGCGCTACGTGACAAACATGAGATACCTGTTACTGAGTCTAAAGCGGCCATAGAGATACTTAAAGAGGTTCATCAGCCTATCGCTGAATTCTTCTGTCATTCCAGTTGGAAGCTACTCCAATACGAGGACAGCTGCTTAACTGAGAGCATCTTACTGACTGCTATGCGTGAATCTATCCCTATCTTACCGATACACGACAGCTATATCACTATCACCAGATATGGTTTCAGGCTGATGGATATAATTGACCAGTGCTATAGGGATAGATATGGGTTTGGTTGTGTAGTAGCCTTTGATTAAGTGAGGTAAGCCCTGAGTTAATATTATGTTTGGTCAGGGCTTATCTAATCCTATGACTCAGTCAATTAAATGCCTTTTGATTTTATTCTCTTTGGAACAGAAGTAAGCATCGTAAAACTGAAAATCAGAACGATTGTTTGCTCTACACTTTTCTTTGAGGATTTTGATTACTTTTATCTTACTCTCTGGGTCAATTCGCATTCCGAATATAACCCCCCTCAGAGTCGAGAAGTTGTAATTCAAGAATCTATTTTGATGCTCAGACAAATCAAAAATTGAACTGGTGTAAATAGCTCTATATTCCCGCTCTTGCTTCCATACTTCGCCCTTTAATGTTATTGCCTCATAAAACTTTTCCCAGTATTTATTTCGCCATTCTTTCTCTGAAGCTACAAAGTCAAGATTTGGGCTAATAATGCCGTTTTTGTCTGAGTACCACATACTCATTAATGTTGGAATATTGAGTAAGCCAAGGGAGCTGAAAAAGTTTGCACTAGACGTAGTATTTTTATAGGTCACTCTGTGTAATGGAAAGGCATCCCAGCTTTTCGTGTAACCTCCTTTGCTGGACCAGTTGCTTGTTGCCTCTAGATTTATTGACAGCTTGTCTGCGCTTTCATTGACATCAAAAATAAGGCAAACACCAGCGTGCTCAGAACCATAGTGAGCCCATATAGATGAGTTGCTATAGTCATCTATAAAGCACGCCGCATACCACTTGGGAAAGCAAAGCTTTTCAACGCTTCGGGTATAAGATGCTGGAAAGTCTTGCAGCAGAAACCGAGCGGTGTTCGTTGTTTTTAAGTTAGCATTAGGCACTCTCTCTGGAAGGTACTTTTTTGAAGTTCGATTTAGAAACGAGAAAAACGATGTCGCATTCATATCGTCGTTTGAGCTATCTAAAGTCAGGTCACCAAAGATAAAGTCATGGTTAGAAATAATATCTAGAGTGCTTTCAGCGCTAGATGGAATCCGTTTACTTTCTTCAAAAATGCCCTCTTCAATCAAGACGTCAAAAACGACCTTGAGAGCAAAAAAATGGATTGTTCTAAAAAGAGTTTCAAGTTCATCACGCTTCACAGGAATGCTGCGCGAGGATAGCCTACTTACTAGCAAGTTTATTTTTGAGTTCGAAAGAAACGTATCGCATGTTCTATTTGCAAGATTTTTCCAATCTTCTGTAGCTAGCCCGCAAATGGAACCGAACACAGGAATATCTCCGTCGGTCATCAAATCTTCACTGGGTTTAAGAGGTGCAACGATTGTTGCGTGATGTAAACAAAACAAGTAATGTCGAAACAAACTAGTCCAAACAACATCATCACCTGACCAATAAATATCTCGGTATCCCTCCATCGGGTCGTTCAATGCCTCGGGGGAAGCGAAATAAATCACCTGCTTCTCAAGCTCGCCATTATCAATAAGGCGCTTAATAGACCTAAATCTGTATAGCTCTTTACCCATAACAATCTCCCTTTGTTAAACAAGCCCTATTAGCTCATAGATATAATCAATGGCGCTTCAGGTATCAAGTCGATCTGTCTACTCAGCAACTCAAGCGAATACTGACCATAAGTATCTGACACATCACCCGAGCTATGGCCTGTGATTGCATCGCTGACCTCTTTAGGAATGCCTACATCACGCGCTAAGGTTTTCCATGTGTGTCTAAAGCCGTGCATTGGTTTAATGTCTTGCCTGATGTCTAGTTTATTTCTCCACTGATACGATAACCAAGTAGATATTTTATTGGCATAGCGCCCATCACTGCCTTTTGTTAATTTACTAAATACGCGACCGTCAGCAGGTTGTTGACTTACATAGTCGATAAACCCTAGCGCGACTAAATGCTTATGCAGCGGTACTTTCCGAACACTGCCTTTATTCTTAACGCTCTTGTCAGCTTTGTCTGCTGTGATATGTAAGTAGTGAATGCCTTTCTCTTGCTTTACATCGCTGACATACAGCTGTGCCAGTTCTTCCACCCTAGCGCCAGTGTAGTAGGCGAGTAAGGGCAACCAGTAGACAGCTTCACCATAAGCACCATTCGACGGCCTGAATCCCTGTGTGAATATAGGGCTGCTGAAAATCTTAACCAGATCGCTCTGTGAATACTGTTTAAATTCACCTGATACACGCTCAATGCTCTGAGTTAATCGTCTTGTCGCACCCCTAGCTGGATTACTATCACTTAGTCCTACCTCGACAGCGTATTCAAGCACTGAGCTTAAAGCCATCATCTGCTTTCTCGCTGTGTTTGGTGACAGCAGTGGTAGATTCTCTGATGCAGCTATCTTGATTTGGTCTTCCAGTGATTTAGACGTAATCTCTCGCCGTGGTCTTGAAGGTAGGCGCAGAAGTAAATCCCTAAAGTGACCTATATCAGTCTTAGTTATTTGGCTGACAGGCTTACCGTTACTGAATTCATCAAAGCGCTTAATAACGCTGGAATAATCGTTCAGGGTGCGCTCTACAGACTTTTCGTTGCCTATAGCTGCTCTTAGCTGTGTCTCTTTGTATCGCTCAAACACAGCAGTTATAGATTCAGTTTTTAGCTTCTCAAGTAGCGGCTTCGACTGCTCTGGATTATCTCTCTGCAATGGTGGGGAAGTCTCAGCGTTAGCCATTGGTTCAGGCTGTGGGTCTGTACCTGTCCAAAACACTGCGCTGGTGACAGCATCACGTAGCTTAGGGATAACACTAGCAATACCTGTAACTACAGCTTTAAACGATGCCTGATTTCTTGGAATTAGATAACCAGCTTTGGTAAGTAAGTCTTCAGCATCATCAGCGAATAGCTCAAAGCATTCCTGTTCATAATCCAATGGCAAGCCGTCTGCTGCTGATTCATCTGTAGCTTCTGCTTTGCTGTCATTCCACTGACTAAGCCGCACAGCGATAAGGTCGTACTTAGTGATAAGACTAAGCGCGTTCTCTTTGCTGTGCTGTACTTTCAGTAGTTCATTGTTATAGAAGCGCGATATTAGGATGCTGACATCACGCCTATTAAGAACGTCTGGCTTTACCTCTGCCTGAACCTTCAGATTGTCAGCAAGCTCTGCCTTTCTTCGTAGTTCTTCAAACTCAAAGCGATAACCGTCAGAGATATGAGGAAACAAGCGTCTTGCTTCAGCGGCTGACTTAGTGCCAAGAGACTTTCTGATTTCTGTCTTTCCGTATGCTTCTCTGATGTCTTTAGGGACGACGATTCGACAGTAATAAACGCCTGTTTTGGGATGCTTCCAAGGTTGAGCTAACATACCCATTTGTACCACCTCTTTGTACCACCTTTGACTGCTGTGGAGTTGATTATATCATTGATTTGATAGGATTTATAATCATAACAATCACTTGCAGTACATCTTGGTGGGGTCTTGGTTCGAACCCTTAGTTCGACAAATTCGCCGGGAGCGAATTTGGACGCGCTTTAGCGCGGCCCGCAGGGCAAGCACCATGGATGGTGCTGGCAATCCCTCTCTCGGTGTCCTGCTTCCGGCCAGATAGTGCCCCCCGCAGCTCAATCAAACTCATCACTCCGACCAATACCAACTTGTCACGTTGTAGCGATAAGCAGCGGCGGCGCCATGAGTTACAGCTTTTACCCAATGCTCAGAGCCCTCTGAGGAGGGATCAAACAATACACAGCGGTTGTATAAAGGCGCGATAGTGACTGAATTATCATCTTTGCCCATAAAAACCAGTTCACCGCCTTGTTCATTGCTCCAGTCTTTATTCAAATACAGCAGCAAACAGATTTCTCTGCCGGGTGAATCATCTGCATGTTGATTGACAAAATCCCTGGCGCCTAAGCGGAAGAAATTGGTATTAATTTCAGGCTTGGCAACATGAATATCCGTAACTTGGACATCAAAGATCTTCGAGAGCAGGGCCATAAACTCTGTGCCTCGCAGAAATTGCAAAAACTCCAGCGCAATAGCTGATTGGGCATGATTTGCACCTGCTATATAACCTTGCCACAGATCCCGCTGCACAAAGCGTTCTGTGTCAGGAGTTGCATGCCATTGGCTTTCGTCGACGTATAAGGCAGAGTAGCTGTGTTTCTGGCTTTGCCAATATTGTTCCTGCTGCAACACAGCATAGATGCTATCTAACTTCTGCTGGTCAAACAGGCCATCGATCACTATATGCCTGGGCGTGGAAGCCGCCAGGGCTTTTCTATACCTACGGATAGCGGAAGGGATAATTTGCTGGTCATTCAGCCACATTCAAAAACTTGCCTCCAAAGTGAGATCGCGCTTCAAAAGTTTGATCATACAATATTTTGCCTCTTGACCCTCACTGGTCCATAGCTTTGGGACTTTTACTTATTTTGGTTGATGCCGAAAAGTAGGTTTTTGTATAACTGTTGAAATAACCCAGGTAATTCATTACCTTATAACTAGCCATTATTAATTATGGCTATCAATAATCCCGGTTTTGGTCGCTACCAGAATTAGGGTGACAGAACTAACGGAATGTATAAAAGGACTTCCCGATGAAAAGTATATTTTTCTTTGACTCTATGCTAACGCCAAAAATTATCACCGCAGTGTATTGGATCTTGTTAGCTGCTTCAGTGTTCAGCGGTTTAGGCGCCATGTTTTCTGATTATGGTGGTGGTTTTCTGGTTGGATTAGGTATTTTGATTGGTGGCGCTATTGGGGCTCGTATTTGGTGCGAGTTGTTGATCGTGTTATTTAAGATCAATGCCAATCTGCAAAAAATAGCTGAGAAGAGCGATCAATAAATACTTTGATGCGACGATTCCGCAGCAAGTCCATGATGCTCTTGCTGCAATTTTAAGGCTTCAGCTTCATCCCACCCGCCACTCAAGACCATAATGAGCAAAGAGCTCTGCATCTTTAGCAAACCAGAGCTCAAAGGCCTGAACATCATAACCTTCTTGTTGAGCCAATCTAAAGATCCTGACAGAAAGCTCCAGCAGGTCGCAGTATTGCCAGGCTTTACCTTGATAGAGCACCGCCAAATCAGGTTGTTCAGCCAATATCTCTATCGCTTTCATCGTCTGATTTAAACGACGTAGTTCTTCTGTGCGCCATGTTGTGTTCATTACTCAGATCCTCTGGTCAAAATACCGTCAGTATTTGTTTAGTACAGGATGTTGTTCAATTTTTATGCCATGGCTTTTGCGAATAATAAAAGTTAACGCAAAGCACGACCGAGTAAAGAAAAATAACCAAGCCAGTGCTGTGCTAACACTGAAGATAACGCAGAGTCTGGGTATAAGCCGGCTTTGGAGGTTTTACTTTTCAAAGTGCCGCTGACTAAAAAGCTGTTTTTAAGTTGTTGCTGTTGCAGCATATGTTCGAAAGCCCGCGCGGCCAGCTCTTCTGGTTTGGCGTAATAATAAATACCATGTTGCTGATCAAAGGCGGCAGAGGTTTTGACATAGTGATTGGGTTCAGAGCCATTGGCTGTTAAAAACAACGCAGCAAAACTCTGCTCTAAATATTGATTGAGTGGGTGAGGGGAAACTTTTGCATTATTTAGCCAGCTGGAACTGGCAAAAGCAGAAGCTGGAAGCTCATCGCTGAATAATTTGCTGCAAATATAATGATCAAAAGCATGAAACCACTCGTGCGCTAAGCTGCCTCCACCCGCATTTTTCGCCAGCGCCAGTAAACGGCCCTGCGGCTGATAAAAAGCGCAGCTGCCTTGTTGGCCACCAATGCCAAAATGCAGGCTCAGGCTTTGATTCAGTGAAATCACTCGTTCTGGCACCTGTAACAGCAGCATCAGGTCGGATAAAGCGTCAAAAAACAGATTCGCAGCCAGTTGCTGCTCGGAAGCTGTAACCCATCGACCAATTTTAATACTTTGGAAACCAAAAATTTTTACTATATCCAAAAAGCTGACATCGGCACCGGATCGATGTGCCGGGCCGTTACGAAAATAGGCTTGTTGGATGCGGGGTACTAAATCTGCCATAGGGTAACTGGTTCAAATTTAAACATTTTTTAAAGGCTTATGCTGGGAAAACACAGTTTAAGTCGTATACTGATAAGCGGTATAGTGATTTTCATTAAAACCTGATGGCTTTTCTATGCCAAAGTCCATTTAAAAAGAGTGATTTTATGTCCCTGCTAGAAAATTTACTGATTATGTTACTGCTGATCAGTGCCAGCGCCTTCTTTTCTATGTCTGAAATAGCTTTAGCTGCTTCACGCAAAATCCGCTTAAAACAACTGGCGTCTGATGGAGAGCCAGGGCGGCCTTAGTCTTACAACTGCAATCCAACCCTGGCAGTTTTTTCACCATAGCTCAAATTGGCTTAAATGCGGTGGCTATTTTAGGTGGTATTTTGGGTGAGGCAGCTTTTACTCCTTCTATTTTGAACCTGCTGAATTTATTTTTTGAAAGCCCGGCCAATGAAGGCATAGCTTTTGGTTTATCAGTATTTTTTGTCACAGCTTTGTTTATTTTGTTTGCTGACTTAATGCCAAAGCGCCTGGCGATGTTAGCGCCGGAAAAAGTAGCTATTTCTGTGGTCAACCTAATTTTATTAATGCTGGTCATTTTTAAACCTTTGGTTTGGTTTTTTAATAGTTTGGCCAATCTGGTGTTTAAACTCTTTAACGTACCAACTCAGCGGATCGACCAAATTACACCAGAAGACATAGTGGCCATGATGGACGAGGGCGCTCAGGCTGGTGTCTTGCAGCAGCAGGAACGTACTCTGCTGGAGAACGTGTTTGATATGGATTCCCGCACTGTGACTTCTGCGATGACAGCACGCGAAAGCTTGATTTACTTTAATTTAAAAGAATCGGCTGACAGTATTAAAAACAAAATTGCTGAGCATCCCCATGCTAAATTTATTGTCTGTGATGACAGTCTGGATAAAGTCGTGGGTTATGTCGACAGTCGCGATATTCTGATGCAGGTGTTGCATCAGCAGCCTATTAATTTACTGAAAGAAGGCATGATCCACACCCCTTTAATAGTGCCTGACTCTCTGTCCCTGTATGAAGTGCTGGCGCATTTTAAATCCAGTGGTATCGACTTTGCTGTCGTGCTCAATGAGTACGCCTTGACGGTCGGTATGGTCACCCTGAAGGATGTGATGAGCATAGTGATGGGGGAGCTGGTGAATTCAGACGAGGAGCAAATAGTGCAGCGCGATGAGGCGTCTTGGCTGGTAGAGGGGTTAACGCCACTGGATGATGTGATGCGGGTCTTTGATATCGACAGTTTCCCTGATGATGAAAACTACGAAACCATTGCCGGCTTTATGATGTATATGCTGCGAAAAATTCCAAAGCGCACCGACTTTGTCGTCTATCAGGGCTACAAGTTTGAAGTGGTCGACATCGACAGCTACAAAATTGACCAGTTGCTGGTCACCAAAGTAAAAGTCGCAGAGCAAGGCGAGCAGGCTGGGGGTTAACCCCTCACAAAGCAAACCGATGGGGGCAGACTCTATCATCTGCCCCACAACTATTTTATACCTTCTGAGTCGCCACCCAGTTTTTCACTTTGCTATCCAGCACCGACATAGGCACTGCGCCCCCTAACAGCACTAAATCGTGAAAGGCCTTGATGTCAAATTTGTCGCCTAACTGCTCTTTGGCATAAGAGCGTAGTTCCACAATCTTCAGCATGCCCAGCTTGTAACCTAAAGCCTGACCAGGCCATGCCATATAACGTTCGATTTCTGACACTACATCAGACTCTGTGGTGCCAGTCGTTTCAGCCATGTAGCTGATAGCTTGCTCCCTGGTCCATTTTTTCGCATGCAGGCCGGTGTCGACCACTAAACGCACAGAGCGGAATAACTCGGCTTTCAGACGGCCTAAATCACCAAAAGGATCGTCTTTGTACATGCCCATTTCTTTCGCGACCAGCTCCGAATACAAAGCCCAGCCTTCAACATAGCTGTTGTATGGTGCAACACGACGTAATAAGGGCAAATGTTCCTGAGCTAAATTCAAGGCCACCTGCCAGTGGTGGCCTGGATTGGCTTCATGATAAGTCAGCGTTTTTAAATCAAATTTAGCGTTGGCTTTAATATCGCGCAGATTGATCCAGTAAATACCTGGTTTACTGCCATCCATAGCGGGCGAGCTGTATTGTCCGCCTGCTGCACTGTCCTGAATTTCTACCGGAATACGGCGCACTTCCACCGGATAAGGTGGCTTGGTGGCAAATTGTTCAGGCATGCGCAGATTAATTTCCGCTATGTATTTGTTCAAATCATCCAGCACTTGCTGACGACCAGCGTCTGAGTCTTCGTACAAGAAACGCTTTTCATTGTTAAGTGCTGTCATGCGTGCACCAACAGAACCTTCTTTATAGCCTTGGGCTTGTAAGATGCTATCCATTTCCTGGCTAATACGGGCTACTTCATCCAAACCTATCTGGTGAATTTGCTCCGGGGTAAGATCAGTGTCGCCTAGCTGCTTCACTGAATAGGCATAAAATTTATCTCCACCGGGCTGAGCCCAAATACCTGATTCAGTTCTGGCTTTTGATAATTGCGCGCGCACTGCAGCGGCGAGTTGCTGATAACCTGCTTGAACTTGCTGCTCAACTAAAACAGCAGCTGAAGTCAGATACTGCTGCTTAGCTTCTGCTGACAGGTCTTTTAATGTATCCAGCTTTTTCGCGAAATCCTTATACAACACATGCTCTGTGACTTCACCGCCAGCATAACCATCAAGTATGGCCAGAGCTTTTTCTAACAAAATTTTAGGGGCTATCCAGCCCGCTTCAGCGTCAGAGGTAAAACCTTGCTCAACCGCTTTGAGCGCAGTGCCAAACTTCTCCAGTCGGCTTAAGTAGTTTTTGGCGTCCTGTTCATTCGCTACGGGATGAGAGTTTTGTAAAGCACCGGCCATATCTATGGTAGGGCCATTGATCTGATTGACCACAAAAGCAGAGTGCCCCATCCAGGAGTCGATATAGCCACGAGGTAACTCGTTGCTACCGGCGTAGTACTGCATAATATTTAGCATCACAGCCTGGTTTTCCCCCTCTACAGCATCGGCTGGCACAGGAAGAGCTGCAAGTTGGCTAATCACAGCGTTCAGCTGTTGCCGAAGTTGTGCTTCGGCTTCTGCGCTGTAGTTTTCCAGCTCTGTGTTAAAAGCTTTGCCTACCACCTCTTCGGATAAGCCTAACGCTGAGGCATTTAAGGCGCGAGCCTGAAACAGAATTTGGGTAGCCTGCTGGTACAGTTGAGCTGCAGATTGGGCTTTTGGAATAACAGCGGCTGCAGTTGTAGTGGGAGACACGGGTTCTGCTTGTTTGGGGGCATCGTTACAACCTGCGACTAGCAGGCTGCTGATGGTCAGAGCGAGAAAAGAGAGACGCATAGTTTTTCCTTTTGGTTTGAGTGCGTAAAGTGGGCTTTATCTTACGCTTTGCCTGAGGTTATTTCAGCTGTACGACAGGCATTTGCGGTAAAACAAAGTAAAAATTGGCTTGTTCGCGGTATACTTAGCCATCTTTGGTGAGTCGTTTCTGTGGCTCAAGCTTGTTGACGAATACGATGATTGAAAAAAGAACACCCGCTTTTTACGCCGCTAGTTTTGCGCTTTGTCTGGCCGCGGTATTTGTGTTTGCCAACCTGCATATGCTGCAACCTTTATTGCCACTGTTAAGCCGTGAGTTTCAGCTAACGCCACTACAAACCAGCTGGAGTTATGCCATAGGCACGCTGGCGCTGGGGTTGTCTTTGCTGGTGTATGGAGCCTTATCGGACGCTTATGGCCGGCGTACTTTGCTGCTTTGGAGTTTGGGCGGTATGGCGCTGAGTACATTGGCACTGACCCAGGTTGAATCCTATCACTCACTGCTCGTGCTGCGTGCTTTGCAGGGCTTTTGTCTGGGCGGTTTACCCGCTATTGCCATTGCTTATATGGGCGAAGAATTCAGTAAAACCGCCATGGTGGTGGCTGTGGCTATTACATCAGCGCCAATTCATTGGGAGGCATCAGCGGACGTTTGTTATCTGGCTGGTTTGCTGAACTGAATCACTGGCAATGGGTATTCTGGCCTATGGGGCTGGGTAGCGTGCTTTGTACTTATCTGGTCTGGCGTTATCTGCCTGAATCCAGCTATTTTCAGAAGCAGCCATTTCAATTCAAACAAGCCATGTCGGACAACTGGTTTCATTTAAGACAAAAAACTTTGTTGCTGACCTATCTGATTGGCGGTCTTAACTTTTTTATCTTTTTAAATCAGTATACTTTTGTCGCGTTTCGCCTCACCGAAACACCTTATTTGCTATCTAGCGGCTGGATTGGCTTGTTATTTATTACCTATTTAACCGGCACTATTGGTTCTGCTTTATCTGGCAAAGTGGGTCAAAAAATCCATCCGGCTTTGGGGATGGCGCTGGGCATAGGCATTATGATGTTGGGCACTGTACTGACTTTATTTGCGGCTTTGCCTCTGATCGTCAGTGGTTTTTTTATCAGCGCTTTTGGTTTTTTCCTTTGCCATTCGCTCGCCAGCGGTTGGGTCAATCAGCAGGCGGTAAAAGCTAAAGCCAGTGCCAGCGCTTTGTATCTGGTGTTTTATTATCTCGGCGCCAGTTCTGGTGGCTTGTATTTATCACCTTTCTGGCAACACTGGGGCTGGACTGGCGTGGTCATAGGTTCTTTGCTGATGTTTATGCTGACCCTATTTTTAAGTTTTTGGCTACAGCACAGTGCATCAAAAATGCAATAAAACAACTTGCGTCCATTTTGTGTTGCTTGTTAGCATAAAACCACTTTCACTTCGAGTATCGCTGAAATGAACAACTAAATTCCCGAAAATTTGTAGCCGTTATTGTACAAATCATCAGGAATGCTGTTGTTTAACAGGTCTTTATTGCTTTTTTCTTTTTGTCTGTGAACACAGTATTCCTGTATTTCAGGAGTCTGTATGTCTGAATTATCCAACGTTTTATCATGTCGCCAATTCCAATGGCTCCATCCAGGGCTTGAGTGGTTACACCCAGCTATCGATTTACAACTTCAGAACAAAGCTCAGGCTTTGGTTGGATTAAATGGCTGTGGTAAATCCTTATTTTTACGTTATTTAGCCCGGCAGGAAACTGGCTTGGTGCACAGTGGTGAACTGCTTTGGCAGCAGCCATTTTATTACGTGTCACAACAGGAGCCTGATCTTAATCAAAGTATCAGCCATTATCTGGGGCTGGATACATTGTTCGCAGCTTTAGCTCGAGTCGAGGTCGGCGGTCTGGAGCAAAACGATTTTGATCATATTGGCGATCGCTGGCTGGCCAAAGTTGAGTTAGTGCAGTGGCTACAGCAATTAGAGTTACCCTCAGATCCTGCTTTGCCGCTAAGTGCATTAAGCGGAGGGCAATTGATGAAACTGCGTCTTGCCAAAGCTTTTGCAACAGAGCAGTTTTTGCTACTAGATGAAGTTTCAAACCATTTAGATAAAAAGGCTCGTTTGTGGCTTCAGCAACAACTGCAGCAACATCAGGCTGGTTATCTGCTGGTGAGCCATGATGTGGAGTTATTGTCGACTGTAGATTGTATTTATCAATTATCGCCTTTAGGGTTGGAGAAATATCAGGGCAACTACCAGGACTTTTTACAGCAGAGTCAAAGGCAACAGCAGCAGTTACAGCAACAAAATGACAAGTTAAAGCAGCGACAAAGCATTCAGCAACAGCAGCAACAGCGTTTGCTGGAACTGCAACAGCAAAAACATCAGCAGGCAAAACGGAACCGCATACACAGCAATCAGGCACCGATACTGCTTGGGAAAAAAGCACAACAGGCTGAGCAGAGTCGGGGACGTTTGCAACTGCAGGTGCAAGCTCAGCAGCAAGAGCTTGGTGCAAAGCGGCAGCAGATACAGCGACAACTGGATTATCGTGAATTGCCCAAACTACCAGAGCCCCGCGAGGTGAAACCTTGCAGTGGACCAGTGATTTGTTGTGACACAGTCGTATTGCCTTATGGTCATAGTGCGCCTTTATCCTTTCAGCTTAATGTGCAGCAACGTTGCCTTGTCAGCGGAGGCAATGGCAGTGGCAAATCGACCTTACTTCAAGTACTGGCGGGTTTTATTCAGCCAGAACAAGGCTTGGTGCAGGTAAAGCAGAAACTCTGGTACTTGGACCAGTATTTATCTTTATTGGATGGTTTTCCGGGGGCTGTTGATGCGATCTGGGGGCTGACCACCATGTCGCAGGAGTCGCAGATCCGAACTGCCTTGTCTGGCATAGGCCTTGATGCTTTGCGTCTGAACGTGCCAACGCAGCAACTCAGCGGTGGAGAGCGGATGAAGTTGCTGTTACTGATTTTGGCATTGCAGCCTTATGCGCCTTTTTTGCTGTTGGATGAGCCGGACAATCATCTGGATTTTCAGGCTCTCGCTATGCTCAAAGCCTTTTTACGGAAATATCCAGCCGGTTTTATACTGGTGACTCATCAGGATGCACAGTGGCAGCAGCTTGATTTCTCTGCGTTGATAAGACTGGATTAATTCAGTCTTATCTTGGTTAAACTTGCCTTTGCCAAGCTAATCCAGTCTTACCCAGACTTCCTCAATTTTCATTCCATCTTCCATACCACTGTGATGCCAGAGATCGCCCTCTACTCTGGCTTTAAATTGATACGTTTTATTGAGCATGTTGATGACTGAACCTGTTCGTGGAGTTTCGTTATAGTCATTACCTTTCAACTGGTAGGAGCCTGTTAAGGCACTACTGAAGCTGCCGTCTTTATTGACTGTGACAAAGCTGAAATAGCTTTTTGATAAGACTTTTACCGATTTCAGTTCGTCCCCCGATAGAGTGATCACAGTGCCATCGGCTTTGGTGTAAACCGCAGATTTGAGCATCCAGCTGCCTTGCAGTGGGGTAGCCTCTGCAGCGGCTGCAAAGCAGAACATAGCAAAAACCCAAAAGGTGAAGTGCTTCATTTTGCGCTCTTTTCAGTAGTTTTGTCATGACTAACTTTACAATACAAAATAGAAATTGATAACCGCTTTAGCCTGCACTGAGGTTAACGGTTTGAAAACAACCTTCAGCTAAATCGGCGAGGCTAAACTGTGCAAGCTGAATACGCTTGAGCTGTACTACTTTCAAACCGACGGAACGGCACATATAGCGGATTTGTCGGTTTAAGCCCTGGGTCAGTACAATTTCAAACCGATTGGAGCTAAGTTGCGTGACCTGACAAGGACGGGATTGATAGGTATGAGGGCCAACAGTCCAACTCACGCCGGATGCCAATTGCGCTAAAGCCTGAGTTGTAAGAGCTATATCCACCGTTACCTGATAGGTCTTTTCATGATAAAAATCAGGGTGTAATAAACGTTGCGTCAGTTCGCCATCATTGGTCAACAGCACTAAACCACAGGAGTCTTTATCCAGTCGTCCAACCGGGAATAGCCGCATTGGAAATTGCTGCAGCAGATGGTAGAGGCTGTCAGCTTTTTCAGGATTGAGGTTGCAGTCTATGCCGACAGGTTTGTGATAGAGCAGATAATGTTTTTCAGCCACAGCCCGAAAAGGCTGACCATCGACCTGAATCGAATCTTCTTCATCAACATGGTCAATATGATTAGCTGGGCGCTGGTTCACCAACACCCGGCCTTCGTCAATCAACCTTGAAGCGGCACGTCTTGAGCAAAGGCCATGGTCGGCCAGGTATTTGGCTAAACGAATTTTCATCCGTTTTTCTACCTGAGTAACAGCTTAAGCCGTGGTTTTAGGCTTAGGTTTAAAGCGACGACGCTGACCATTGCCGTTGTTGTGTTCTGCAGCTGGTGTAGCCATATGACCTGCGGCCTGAGTCTGAATACCAGGCGTTTTAGGCGCTTCAAAGCGACGTGCAGGCTTTTGACCCTGAGCTGGTTTTGCTCCGCCATGGGCTGCAGGCTTGGCGCCACTCTGTTTCGCTTTGGTGTTTTCAGCTTGTGGCTTACGCACAGGACGAGGAGGACGTGGAGCTTTAGCGATAGCGACCATAGCTTCAGGCAATGGGTTTGGATTCATGCTCTGGCTTGGTAATTTAATACCAATTAAACGTTCCACTTGTTTCAGTTGTGGAATTTCATCCGGTGCAACAAAAGATACAGCCAAACCCGATTTGCCAGCACGGCCAGTACGGCCAATACGGTGCACGTAATCAGCAGGTGAGCGTGGCAGCGCAAAGTTCACCACATAAGGCAGCTGAGAAATATCTATACCACGGGCGGCTACATCTGTTGCAACTAAGACTCGTAATTCATTGGCTTTAAAGTCGGCCAAAGCTTTAGTGCGGGCATTTTGGCTTTTATTGCCATGCAAAGCAGCAGATGGAATACCGGCATAGGTCAGCTGTTCACTTAAGCGGTTGGCTTCGTGTTTGGTGGGCATAAATACCAGCACCTGTTGCCAGTTATTTTCAGTGATCAGCTGACACAAAGCGGCCGTTTTCTGACCTTTGTTCAGCAAGTAGACTTGCTGTTCAATTTTCTCGACCGTGGTATTTTCCGGTGTGACCTGGATCATCAGCGGGTTTTGTAACAGGCCTTTGGTCAGTGATTTAATTTCATCACTGAAAGTGGCGGAAAACAGCAGGTTCTGACGAACCTTAGGCAAGAGTGCCAGAATTTTTTTCAAATCACGGATAAAGCCCATATCCAACATGCGGTCGGCTTCGTCCAGAACCAACATTTGTACCTGGTCCAGCTTTAAGGCGTTTTGGCTTAATAAGTCCAGTAAACGGCCAGGGGTAGCGGTTAAAATATCCACACCACCACGTAAAGCCATCATTTGTGGATTAATGCTAACACCACCAAACACCACATGATGCTTAAGTTTTGGACTTAACTCTTTACCGTACTTTTGAATTTGCTCTTCAATTTGCGCTGCCAGCTCACGGGTCGGCGTCAAAATCAGCGCCTTGACCGGACGAGGTTTCTGAATAGGCTGAGCGGATAAAATTTGTAGTATAGGTAATACAAAGCTGGCAGTTTTACCTGTGCCGGTTTGAGCGGCAGCCAACAGATCACGGCGCTGTAACACAGCAGGAATGGCCTGTTGTTGAATAGGGGTTGGTTGGGTATAACCGGCCTGATGCACGGCCTCAACTAAAGCTGGGTTTAAACCCAAAGCAGAAAATGACATTAAATTTCTCAAATAAAAGCGCGAACCCCAATTGGCCCACGCAAAAAGCCGCGCATTGTAACGGGAAAGCGCTGGCGCGACCAGCGCTATTGTTGGTTTTTTGTGCAGTCTGGCAAATTGAGTGGAATTAAAGCCAAAATCGGGTCAGGCAAAACGAAGCGAGGCGAGCTTGCTTAAGCCCATAGCGACAGAGCCAAACTGATCCCCCCGGATCACCGGCACATCAGGCAATAACTGCTGCAGCATCTGTTGCACACCGGGCACAGCAGAGGCGCCCCCTGTAACAAAGATACTGTCGGGTTTAACACCAGCGCTTTGTATACACTGCTGAATCAGCTTACTGATACCGGATAATTCCTGATACAAGGCATCTATTAACTGTTGCTGTGACAGGTTTTGCACCAGATGTTGTTCAATACGCTCCAGCACCACATCTACAGCAGGATGTTCGGTCAGACCTATTTTGGCTTGCTCAGCTTTTTGGTTCAGGTAATAACTCAGGTTCTGCTGATAGACCTGGATAAAGCGTTGGATCAGGGCCGGTTCAGCCGCCAGTTGCTGTAAATCCAACAGTTCGTCATAGGTTTTTTCCGCATAAAAGCGTTCTTGGGCGTGAATATCGATGATATTGACTGCATCACTGAACAGCGCGCCGGGCAAAGGTTTGCCATCCTGCGCCAGACTCTGGCGGCCAAATAGCTTCATCAGGCCATAGATGGTCAGTTTGATGTCCATATCCACACCACCAATACGTTTACCGCTGTGGCCTAATAGATCGCTGCTACGGTCAAAGGTCTGGCTATGTTGTGGTCCTAACCGGATCAGGCTGATATCACTGGTACCGCCACCAATGTCCACCACCAATACCAGTCGCTCTTTATCCAGATGACGTTCGTATTCAATCGCTGCTGCGACCGGCTCGTAGGCAAAATCGACTTCTTTAAAACCAACCCTGCTTGCCGCCTGGTTTAAAATCGCCAAAGCCCGTTCATCACCTAAAGCTAAATCTATGCCCTGAAAATGGATGGGACGGCCAATCAGCACTCGTTCAACCGGATGAGCTAACTTTTGCTCTGCACCTTGTTTGATCCGGCTGAGCAATAAAGTCGCCACTTGGGTATAAATTTCAGTTTGAGCTGGTGTTAAGCGACTGCCAAGCATCGACTTAGGCGAGCGAATAAAGACCCCGCCCAAAGGGTCCATGCTGTAGCGTTCATGTGCGGCTTTCCCGACCAGCACTGTGCTGTTTTGCGCCAGTAAGCGGGTCAAACTGGCGGACAGGTAGGCGTCTTCGTCGTCTGGATCCCGCTGACGTTCAATATACAAGGCAGAACTCAAATAGCGGCTGCCGTCTTGCTCCAACGCCAGTAAATGCGGCTGTTGCTCCAGCATAAAACCTGCGGCACAGTTGGAGGTACCAAAATCAACGGCAAGATAAGGAGCAGACATAACACCACCTGTCAGAAAAAAGGCCGGCGAGTATAGCCTTAATCCTCAGGCTTGTCAGTTGGCGGCATCAGGATTTTGGCTTCACCAGCGGGTTGCCGCAGTACTTGCACTAAAAACTGCACGGCTTGGGGCGATTGGTAGGAGTTATGACGTGAAGGCACAATGATTTCCTGTACGGCTTTGTTTTGATGGGCGCTGAAAAAAGGCACCACACCATCACTGATTTGACTGCAGCTTTTTTCATCCTTGCATGATAAAGGTCCATGGCTGCCGACAATAGAATAGACAGGTCGTTGGTACTCCAGCTTATTTAAACCCTGCAGCAGCGGATGACGGGGTGATAAGACCTGAACCGAATGGGGACCACCGCCGCTTAAGTATTCACGCATAGGCAAAGTGATTTTGTCTGGTCCCAGTTTCAAAATAAAGTTACTCATCAACAGCGTGAAATTTTTTGGCAAATTAATAAACCAGCTGGCCACTTTTGCCACCACAGATTCGGAGGTTTCAGAGCCGCCATGTGGGGTATCGATAAACACTACTTTGTCGATATAAGGTCTGGCATGAAAGATAAAAATATCTTTAATGTTGTCTAGTTCTTGCTTGGCATAACCCAGCTGCTCAGGGCGCTCGGTAAAGCTTAAATCCCAAAGCAGATAGTCAGTAGTTTGCACCATAGTTTTACTGATCACACCGCCCATGCTGTGGCCTATGACGACAATCTCATCCAGTTGATTGCTGCCACCTCTGGCTTTGAGCATGCTCTGCAGCTCATCCAGTTTTTTACGTAAACGCATAGAGTTGTAAAAAGGTGGTGGGCCTGAAGGGTAAAACGCATGCCAGATCTGATATCGCTGTTTTAACTCTTCATCCTGTAGCACAGCCATCGTCAGTTCATACCAAATCAAAGGGCTGGAATTCAAACCATGGATCATCAACAGGGGTTGTTTGTTGTTTTGCAGCGGCGTCACGCTGTAAATACCCAGTTTATTGTCGGCCAGCTCTGCGTTAAATAAGCCGGGTAATTCTAAATCAGCCAACTTGGCTTGCTGCATCAACCACAAGTAACTGCTGGCGGCGTCATAGAGCAGTGGATAAGAGCCTGAGGCAAACTTTAATTCAGCCGCTTCCTGCATCAGATGTCCTTGCAAGGTCAGCTGAATTTGCAGGTCTTTGGTAAATTTAAGCTGTTTCAGGCTAACAGTCACTGAGCGGAAGATACCCTCAGGTGGATAATATTTATCCTGGCCTTTACCGGTATTGGGCCGTATCGCCACCAAACTAACCCCAAGGCCTGAATGGGCAATTCCTTGGTGATGGCTTTTAATGGCCTGAAACTCGCTGGCCAGCACAAAATCTTCGAAGGCCAGTCCGGTTTCATCCTTCACGGGCTCCAGCACGATACGAAGCGCGGGGTGACGGTACTTTTGTTTAGGCAGCATAGTGCGTAGAAACTGTGTCAGACTTTGATTGTAAAGCTGGGACGCGTGTTGCAGCGCTGTGCCCTTTAACTCAGCAGATGCTAACCAAAATTGTGCGCAACTCAGTTGTAGTAAGCTTTTGTTGGCGCTTGTGTCTGGCAAGCTCAATAGCTCAGGACAATAGGAGGCCAGCTCCTGACTATCCATTTGTTGCATGCGGGCATACTGGTAACTAAATAATTGATTAGCTTCCAGCGCTCTTTTGGTCGATGGCAGGAGTTTTAAAAAATGGGGGCTGGTGCAACCTGCAAGCAAAAACAGACAGAGCATCAACAAACCGGCTTTTTTTAGCTTAGTGTGCACCTGTCTCTCCTGTTTTGTTGAAAACACCTTCAGATTATGCGGTGACTTTGTAGCAAACTAAGCAAAATTTGTATTAAAAATCAGTCACTCAGCTATAGTATGGACAGCACTGATACTAATTTGAAGTTTTTTATTCCGGCATTTAAACCTTTTGTTGCTGTGGCTCCGACTAACCCTATAACAACAAAAAGCAGCATTTTTAAAATAGCAGGGGCGGGATGTTAAGGTCTGACTATCCAGAGCAAAGAACGCATGACATGGATGAACTGGTTTGCCTGTCGCAGCAAGGCGATCGTAGCGCGTTCAGACAACTGTATCAGCAGCATTGCGGCCGGGTGTACGCGGTCTGTTTACGCTTACTGGCGGATCGTAGTAAAGCAGAAGATGCCTGTCAGGAGGTTTTTGTCAAAGTATGGCAACAGCTGAGTCTGTTCCGCGGCGACAGTCTTTTCAGTACCTGGCTGCACAGCATTGCGACCCGCACAGCTATCGATCTGTGGCGTCAGGATAAGTTGCTCAGACTAGCCACAGAAGAAATGCCTGAATTAGCAGGAGCCGAACTGGGACAGAGCAGGGAATTAGAACAGTTGATTTTACGTTTGCCTCATCAGGCAAGAGCTGTGTTTGTGTTGTTTGCCTTAGAGGGGTATCAGCACCAGGAGATTGCGCAGCTGCTCGGCATAGCGAGGGTAGTTCGAAATCGCAGTACCACAGAGCACGGCAGTTATTACGGGAGTGGTTAGATGAAAACTGAACATGAATTAGATGCCCTGATCGCCGGACTTTCCAGTGAATTAAAACCGTCCCGCGATTTATGGCCAGAGCTGGAGCCGCGTTTAATACCCGCAGAGATAAAAAATGCGGATCCGGTGCCGCACAGACCTAACAAATGGTTGTCTGTACCTTTTGCCGGTGCTTATGTCGCAAGTGCAGCCTCTGTGTTATTCGCTGTCACTTTGTTTTGGCAACCAGCGGCTTTGCAACCATCAGCACCAGTGCAAGCTGGCTTGTTTAACCCACAGCAGGTGGATGCACAAACCGCTATCGTTTACAGCTATGAGCAAGCTAAAGCTGAGCAGTTGGCCAGTATGAAAGCCGTTGATCCGGTGTATGCCGACTGGCAGCAACAACTTGCACAGTGGCAACAAGCTATAGGCCAGGTGCAACTGGCACTGAAATACAACCCGAATGAAGCAATGTTGCTGAAACAATTAAGGCAATTGTATAGCCAGCAACATAATTATTTACAAAAAGTGGTCCAGTCGGGCCTGGTTTAATCTGGAGTAACATGATGAAACAACAACTGATTTTAGGCTTGGCTTTGTCCCTGTTCAGTCAGCTTGTAGTAGCCGCAGAGTCGGTGAATGAAAACCTGCAAGTGGCCGGTAATGAGAAAATTTATATCGAAAATATGCGTGGTGAAGTCGAAATCGTCGCCAACTCAGAAAACCGTTTTAAAGTCTCAGGTACCTTGGACGAAAAAGCCGAAGGTTACGAGCTGGATTCAAAAAATGGCTTTACCAGTTTTAAAGTGAAAATGCCGAGTCTGCGTAACTATGGCAACTGGGACGATCAGGAAAAAGAAGGTTCACGGTTAAAAATTGAAGTCCCTTTTGGCACTGAACTGGAGTTTCAAGGGGTGAATGCCAGTGTCAAAGTATCAGGGGTGCAGGGCAGCACCAAAGTGACTACGGTGAATGGGTCTGTTTATGCAGAAAAGCTGCAGAAGTTTATCCAACTGGAGACAGTCAATGGCGAAATTACCAGTGTAAATAACAATGGCCGCATTACTCTGAATACGGTCAATGGTGAAATTGAAGACACGGGCTCAGAAGGGAGGTTGAGTATTGATGCGGTGAACGGCAGTATTGAGACGAAATCTTCGGCCTCAGAAGTTTCAGTATCAGTGGTCAATGGCGAGGCTGATTTAGAGCTGACTAATGTGCAGCAACTGAATATGAGTTCTGTCAATGGATCCTTGGATGCTGAAGTCAAAGGTAGCCTGACTCCACGTATAGAAGCGAGCACGGTTAGCGGTAACGCCAAATTAAAGCTGGAAAAAGCCATCAGCGCAAAATTTAATCTGGTGGCCAACGCTGGTGGTTCTATCAAAAATGAATTGACCAGCCAAAAAGCGGAGAAAGCAAAGTATGGTCCTCGTAGCAGCCTCGAATTCAGCACGGGCAAAGGGGAAGGCAGTGTTGAAATGAATACCGTCAGTGGTTCAATGAAACTGGAAACACATTAAAGCCAAAGCAGCAGGCCCCAGGCCTGCTGCTTTGATTGCAGTGATTATCTTTACTTAACTTTGCAATAGCCATTTGGTGTTCAGTTATAAATGATTTGTAAAGGGCTGTTATTAACTGTCTGAGTTGGTAAAAACGCTAGGATTTTCATAGGGCTATACATAATCTCTTGGCCAACTAACAACCAAGTTACAGGATAGCTTCATGAACATGATACTGCGTGCCAGTCGTCTGGCTTTGCCATTATTTTCGCTGATCGCTTTGGCCGCCTGCGGTGGCAGCTCAGGGGATAAAGCAGAAGAGGGTTTTAATCAGGGATACGTGCAGTTTTACAATG
The DNA here is from genome assembly GCF_001275035.1 of Rheinheimera sp. KL1. Classification (NCBI taxonomy): domain Bacteria; kingdom Pseudomonadati; phylum Pseudomonadota; class Gammaproteobacteria; order Chromatiales; family Chromatiaceae; genus Rheinheimera; species Rheinheimera sp. KL1. The sequence goes on along the minus strand of NZ_LAMX01000012.1, from coordinate 167,075 downwards.
GTGCAGCCAACAGTGCCAACAGCTCTTTGACTGTGAATGAGATTGCTGCTGGCAGTGCCACTTTTGGTGATGCGTCCAACATGCTGGCGATTGACCCGGGTTCATACAAATATCAGCTGAAAAATGCCACCAGTAGTGCTTTGATTAAAGAAGCCGATATCACCCTGAATAAAGGCGATAAAACCTTGTTGCTGATGGCGGGTGACGCTGCAAACCCAAGCATTCTGACATTAACTCACAAACGTGAAGAAAAGTTTGACGATGAGTTCCGTGTCTTCGTTGCTAACTTATCCAATAGCTACGACAAAGTTGATTTGTATACTGCGGCTGAAACAGATGACTTCAGTAAAGCCACTTTAGTCGAGTCTGTTTCTGCAAAAGAAGTGACAAGCACAGGTAAAATGCTCAAACGTGGGAAATATAAGCTGTTTATCACCACGGCTGGTAGCAAAACTCCATTTTTGAGGCTGTTGCCTATAACTTCCAATACACCACCAGCTATGTGTTAGTGGTGCGTGACAAACTGGGCCCTATGCAACAGCAAGTGTCTTTAGACATCGTTGGCAACTCTACGGCTGTGGAAGCGCTCGAACACCGTCTGGCCAAAGGTCAGGTTCGGATCTATAACAGTCTGGATAATCAGCAAGGTCAGATTGCGATCAATAACTTACCTGTCGCAGATTTAGTGCAGGATACGCTGACAGATTACATTCAGTTAGATAAAAATGATTACAGCATCGCTGTGTTAAATGAAAACAATCAGTTGCTATTAAACAACGTGTTACTGACCATCAACGCCGGACAAAGTAAGTCGGTGCTGTTGTTCCGTGATGCTGAACAAAAAGTAGGTCTGGTTAGTTTTACAGAGAAAAACCTGCCTCAAGTGCACGAGCATGAAATCAACGTAGCGAACCTGGTGCCTGATTTTAAAAACCTGCATTTCTATTTTGTGCGTCAAAACGAAACTATCGAAAGCGCAAAGTTCCACGTCAAAGCATTAGACTTTAAAAAGTACGCAAGCTTAGTGCTGCCAAAAGATTTCTACTCTGTCTCTTTGGTGCATGTGGCGGACAATGGCACCATCAGTCTGTTAGATAAAACAGAGATGCTGCAATTGGAGGCAGGTAAAAACTATATTCTGGCGGCAGAACCGTCAGCTGCGGCTCCAAGTGGTTTCAAAATCACACTGGTTAAATAGTTCACTGCTAGTGAAATTGTAAAACAAAAACGGCCAAAGCAAGTGGCCGTTTTTTAATGAACTTGCCTCTAACCTTTGCAGTTAGGGCATTGCTCTATAGTGTTTCCGGTAATAGATTTCACCAGTCCGGCCATGGCCGGTGCAAGGTCTTGTGAAGGGATCACTACTTCCACTAACGCAGGTCTGTCTTTTTGCGAACAGATCTGGTCTAAAGCCTGTATTAACTCTGCGCCGGTCTGAACCTTATAACCTGCGACAGAAAAGGCTTTAGCTAAACTGAGATAATCCCAGGTTGGCAGCACATCAAAAGGGGCAAACTCGCCGCCTTCGGCAAAAGCGCAGATATCGACAAAGGACTGCTCTATGGCGTACACCTTATTGCTCATCACAAAAACTACTGAATTGAGCCGATGCCGGCTGATAGTGGATAACGACTGGCACATCATCATAAAACCACCGTCTCCTGCTATGGCCATCACACGTTGCTTGCTGGCATAAGCCACACCCGCCACACAACCTGTTTCATGGCCTAATGAGCCCCAGGCCGCGTCAGCGATAAAGCTATCCTGCGGTAAGCCATACAAACGGGCCGACATATACAAAGACGAGCTTTCGCCTAAAATCAGCCGGGTTTTATCCCGCAGTTGCTGCTCCAGCAAATACGCATAAAATAAATCAAAAAAGTTCTGATAGCTAAGCGGCTGTTGCAACAAAGCGGGTGTGATTTGCGGTTGAGGTGGTAGCAGGGGCAACATCATGTTCTGCCGTGGATACAAGGAGCTGGCTTTGATGTGTTCTGTCAGTTGGGCAATAAAATCAGTCAGATAGACCTGGTGATAATAAGCCTGGCCAAGCCGCGAGGTTTCATCGTTATTCACGACGATCATCTGATCAAACTGCTGTGTCAGCATGGTCAGGTAGTCATCGGTAAAAATAACCCCCAGCGCCAGAATACAATCGGCTTGTTCGACATAGTCCACTGTAGCAGGAAAAGAGGCTCCGTCGGCATAAGTGCCGATAAAGACCCCTTCGTTTTCACTGATCACTGTTTTGGCCAGGCTGGTGGTGCTGTAAGGCAGGCCACTGGCTTTTAACAGCTCTTTCACTGCATCCTGTAAGCCAAACCTGTTGATTTCAACACCCAATAAAACCAGAGGTTGTCTGGCTTTATTCAGCAGATTCAGGCTGTTATCCAGCAGTGCTGTCAGAGAGTGCTTGTTGCTGATCAACGGCACAGCACACAGCTCGCCTTCAGGTTTGGCACAAGCCAGGCCCCAGACATTTTGCCAGGCTTCAAGATACACAGGCCGGCGCAGGCTAATGGCTAAGGTTAAGGCTTGGTCGATTTGCTGACAGGCAGTACGTATATCAGTCAGTACCTCTGCCGCCACTGTGACATTGGCAAAGACTTTACTGTCGGCCAGTAAATCCCCGGTGCTGTGATGAAACAGCACTCCAGTGTCTTTGATGGTGACTCTGTTCTCTGCGGTCGGACTGGCGGTAATGACCACCACGGGGTTACGTTCCACATAAGAACCAGCAATAGCATTGAGCACACTAAAAGTGCCGACACCAAACTGCACCGATACAGCACCAATACCTGTTAAACGGGCGTAACCATCAGCGGCATAACCAGCACCGAGTTCGGTTAAATCACCTACCGCATCAATACCGTCAAAGTCCTCAAGGGCATCCATAAAGTAGGCAACATAATCACCCGGTACCTGAAACACTTTACGTAGTCCCAGCTGATGCAAGCGGGTCAGTAAATAATCGGCAACAGTGAAGTGCTTAGCGTTCGACATTGTTAATCCCCTCATAGGCAAATTCTGTCACTTCATTCAGCACTTTTGAGCAGTCGCCACAGCCACAGCTGCTGCCGGGCTGACCTGAGTCCAGCGCAGGGCAGGCGACTGGCAAGAAGTTGTAGTCCGGATTGTCTTTTAGAATCTTGGCAAAAGCCGGATCGCTTAACAGCCACGCAGGTTTGCTTAAGCCAAAAAACTGTTCGAGCATAGATTCAGCTGTATTCAATGCACCTTCAACCCAACCTTGTTCGTAAGAATAGGCTTCACCGACAATGTAGATCTGCTGATCGGCGATTGGATGCCGCATCCGGCACATGATTTGATCCAGCCGGTAATTGGCTTTCCATTCATGCCAGCCTCCGCCGTAGGGGTCATCGCCCCATTCCTGATACACAGCAGAGTAGGGCGGCGGCAGTTGCTGTTGATTATGCAAGGTGGTGACCTGCTGATGCGCTGTGGCCACCATATCTTCGGTAATTTGAAATTGGTGCTTTAACACCACTTGCTCAGGGGCACAGGACAGGGATTCTGGCACATAGCCGGTAAAAGGTTTGCCTGCTTCCAGACCTTTCCAGAATGGTACTGTGCCTATGTCGTTGTAAGAGGCCATCAACAGGGAATGTGTGGTGGGTTCACCGCCGGGTTGCTCACATTCAGTGCCCATATAATACGTCTGGCGTATGGGCAAGTCAGTGACAGAGCGGCCAGAGACCAAACCAAGGCTGCGCCACCAGGGGCTTTCATAGGCCAGAAACATCTTAAAAGCCGATTGAATAAGTACAGAACTCAGATTTTGCTTCAGCCATGGATCATCAAAAAAGGGTGAAGAAATTAATTCCAAAGCACGGCGGGGCATCCCAAGAATGACCTGTTTCGCCTGTACTTCAACTGGCGGACTATCGACTTTATCTGTGGTTTTACCTGCATCATTGGTTTCGGTAGCCTGAAACACCAGGGTGTAAGGATAATCGCCTGCAGTGTTGTAACGGATATGCGTTAACCGCTGATTCATTTGAATACGAGCGGATTGGGCAAGCTGGCCCGGCATACCGGCAAATTGCTGTGCCAGCGTTAGTGGCAGTGCCTGAAATCCCTCCTTTAAGGTTAAAAACTCGGTGTCATCTTTGTATTCTGTGGCAGGCAACTGAGTGACGGCATTGGCGTTCGCGACATTGGCTTCGTACCCGCCTGCGTCTTTCATAAATTGATAACCTTCGTTACTCAGCACTTTGTAGAGTAAATCCCAGAAACCGTAGCGCCAGATCTCTTTACCAAACACTTTGACCTGCATTTGCTGTTGCAGGCTCATATCGGCAAAACCCGGGCAAATTAAATTCATCACCTTAACCTGCATATTTTCCGGACCATAACCTCGTTCCGACCAATTCAGGTTGTACGGGATCCGATCCGGATGCTCAGCAAAATCGCGGTAACGGAAATACTGGCCACGCAGATAAAACAGGTTATTGTCAGAGCCAGCCTCTTTGCCACCCGGTTCTATCGGTAGACTGGAGCCCATCGGAAACTTTTTGGTGGCCAGTTTTAATTCTGTCACCAGATTTTTCACCATCAGGTGGGAGTCTGGTATATACCTCATGCCGCCAAGCTCAGCCACTACGTTGGGTAAACCAGGCAATTTGCGGCTATACAAGCGGCCACCAATTCTGTTGCTGTATTCAAATAATACGATGTTGCTGTTGTGGCCTCTGTCCTGCTGCAAACGCCAGGCGCTGTAACAGCCTGATACTCCTCCACCTATGATGGCGATATCCAGTTGATTTACGTGAGTCATTCGTTTTCCCTTCACTGGCCAGCCTTTGGCTGAAACTATGTAGCCGTATAACTCAACAGCTCGGGATCTGGCAGCAGCCCCAGGCTGCGCCTTCCTTAAGTTAACGGAGGTGAGTACATCCGATCAGGGCAAACTTCGAATCTAGTCAGTCCCTTTGATGTGAACATCATCATGTCTCAGGCGAAAGTGCTTGTCACTATATTGAATACATTTATTTACAGTTTTTATCAAAGCAGCTAAAGAACGGAATATAGTGAGCAGGCTGGAGGTGAAAAAAAACCACCGTAAAACGGTGGTTTTGACAAAAGGTTGTCTCAGAGTCAGAACAGACTTAGAACTTATAATTCCACTGTACCGCCAGTACCTGAGCTTTGTTGCGGTAAGTTGCCTGAACACCAGAGTTGTAAATACGATCGCCATTGGCGCTGTATTCGTGTTCATCGATGCTGACTTTATTCATCCACATATAACCATAAGCAAAATCTACACTTTGCTCTGGTGTCAGAGCCCAGTTTGCACCCCAGGTCCACCAGATCCGGTCAGCTGTAGGAACACGCGCTGTTTTATGGCTGCTGCTGATCGGGTTTTCATCATAAGCCAGACCAGTTTTTAACGTCAGCTCGTCGTTGTACTGCACTGTGGTACCAACAGAAAACGACCAGGTGTCCTGCCAATGTTCCGGGATATAGCCAATGTAACCGGCTTTATTCAGGTTTTGTGGCTGTTGAGTACTCAGAGAAATGCTAGGCGTGGCGTCATCACTGACAATATCAATAGACTCAAAGCTGCTCCAGCCTGTCCAGTTAACACTGGCCTGCACAGATAAAACATCTGTCAGCTTCTGATCAATGCTAAACGCCAGATTGGCAGGAGTGGTTAAATCCAGTTTGCTTTGCTCTGACAGGTAGCTGTTCGATGCCAGTTTGCCAGTTGCTAAACTGATGGCTGGCAAGTTTGCACCTACAACGATAAAGTTCGGATTGCCAGCAACGTTGGCACCAGTGATAGGCGTATTGGTAATTTCAGAGTCACCTTTTAAGGTGTATTTCACTTCAGAATGATAGACCAACGCCAGTTTGGTTGAACCTAAATCGCCATGAAAACCAAGGTTATAACCTGCAGCTACATCATCGCCATTCACTTCATAATGACTGTTGCAATAGGCAGCGTTGTAAACATTGGCGCCATATAAACCATTGATATTAGTGCCCAGTTCACATAAACCTGAATGATCTTTGAACTTAGATAAGGTGCCTTCTGCATAGTTAACATTTACACCTAAACCGAAAGACCAATCCTGGCTTAATTTGTAAGCCACGGTAGGTTGCATAGAAACTACTTTTATTGAGGTTTCATCGCCAAAATAGCGGCCAACCCAATCGTCGTTGTAATCAGATGACAAACCAAATGGAGCGTAAACCCCTATACCCCAGCTTAAATTGTCAGTGAAGTGGTCGCTGTAAAAAGCAAAAGGAACTACTTCAGATAAAGTCAGTTTGCCTGAGTCACGGCCTGTGACAGGCATACCGTTGGCGCTTTGGGCTGATGCGTCGCTGTAACGGGTTGTAGCGTAAATCAGGTTGGCACCACCAGAAAATTGTGCGCCTTTGAGTTTGGTTAAAGCAGCAGGGTTGGAGTAGACCAAAGAGGCGTCTGTAATTTGTGCGCCGCGGCCTGCATAAGCGTTACCTGCTGCACTGACTGATTGTTCAAATAATTTATAACCTTCAGCAAAAGCAGACTGACTGACCAAAGCAAGGCTGATGGCTAAAGGTAATGAAGCTTTTCGTAACATTGTTTTTGTACCCTGTAATAAATTTCGCGGCATTATAGAGAGACTAAGCCCTAGAGTACATGCTCTAAGTCTGGCAAATTTTGCTACTGGTCGGATCTTGCATTGACTAAAAAGTGGTGAAATTTACTAAAACATTGAGGTGAATCCAGGCTGAATTTCAAATATTTTTATTTAAGTTATTGTTTTTAAAATGATTTGTATGTGCTTTTTGAAGTGGCACAAGGGATGCAATTCCATCGCAACTGATTCGACTTTGCTTGTTTAAGGATAAATTATGAAAACCCGCTCATTACTCGCTACTGCTGTAACTACTGCCTTATTGGCTGGTTCTTTGGTATTAACTGGTTGCGGCAGCGCCGAAGGAAGTCCGGATGCTGCTAAAGTGGACGCTGTGATCAGCATCCCAGTCGAAGCGGCTTTGGTCAGTCGTGGTGAAATCAGCAGTTTGTATCGCACCACCAGCACATTGGAAGCCAAGGAAGATGCTGAAGTGAACAGCAAATCAACTGGCATAGTGCAGCAGTTGTTTGTTGAAGAAGGGGATTATGTCAAAGCTGGTCAGGTGATGGCTATCTTAGATACCGAACGTCAGCAACTGAACTTAGCCAAAGGCAAAGCTGAATTGGGCCAATTAAAAAGCGAGCTGGCGCGCTTAGAAACCATGTACCAGAAAAAACTGGTCAGTTTTGATGTCTATGACAAGTTAAAATGGCAGGTGGAATCTTTATCCGCTTCTGTGGCTTTGTCTGAGCTGGCATTAAAAGAAACTCAAATCATTGCGCCTATCAGCGGTGTGATTGCCCGTCGTCATGTCAAAGTAGGCCAGTTGATCACTGAATATTCATCCAAAGCTTTGTTTGAAATTGTGTCACAAGAGCGTTTAGAGGCGGTGATCAATTTACCAGAGCATCAGTTACCACGTGCTAAAGTAGACCAGGTTGCGCACTTGCATTTTGCGGCTCTGCCAGCAAAAGAAGCGAAAATTATCCGTATCTCTCCTGTGGTAGATGCAACAACTGGTACTGCCCGCGTCACAGTGGCGGTGGATAACAGTGACCTGACATTAAAAGCTGGCATGTTTGCTCAGGTCGAAGTGCAATACGACGCTAAAGCCGCGGCGTTATTAGTGCCTAAACGTGCTGTGATGGCGATGGATAACAGCAGCTCAGTCTTTGTGGTGAATAAAGACGGCAAAGTCGAACGTAAAACCATCACCACAGGCTATGAATCCGACACTATGTTTGAAGTAGTGGAAGGGTTAACTGAAGGTGAGCAAGTGGTCACTGCAGGTCATGCCAGCTTAAAAGAGCAAAGTCCTGTTCAGGTTATTGCGAAAAGCTAATTCAATCTCCCTCATTGGTGGGGCCTAAGCCCCACCATCAATAATAAAGATAAAAAGTAAGGGATCCTCTATGAAACTCGTGGATACAGCCGTTGCACGTCCGGTCACTATGTGGATGTTCACTTTAGGTATTATGTTATTTGGTCTGGTCGCTATGGGGCGACTGGCCGTCAATTTACTGCCAGATTTGTCTTACCCCACTTTAACCATCCGCACTGAATACGCAGGTGCAGCGCCAGCCGAAGTGGAGCAGTTAGTCAGCAAGCCAATTGAAGAAGCTGTAGGTATTGTCAAAGGCATTCGTAAAGTACATTCGGTGTCCCGCGCTGGTCGCTCTGATGTGATTATGGAATTTGAATGGGGCTCAGATATGGATCTGGCAGGCCTTGAAGTGCGCGAGAAAATCGACGTGCTGTACCTGCCGCTGGATGTGAAAAAACCATTATTACTGCGCTTTAACCCGAATTTAGACCCTGTGGTCCGTTTGGCGTTAAGCCGGGATGAGAAACAGGATTTAACGCCAGCTCAACTGGTGAGCTTACGTACTTTTGCTGAAGAAGATTTACGCCGCCGTTTAGAATCCTTAGCCGGTGTGGCTGCAGTTCGGCCTGATGGCGGGTTAACTCAGGAAATTCAAATACTGATCGACAATGAAAAACTCAGCCAGTTAAAGCTGGATATCAGTACCATTAATCAGCGGTTAAAAGAGCAAAACATTAACCAGGCCGGTGGCCGTTTAGAAACCGGCAGTCATGATTATTTAGTCCGCACCATTAATCAGTTTGCTAATCTGGACCAGATCCGGAATTTGTATATTGCCAAAGTAGGTGAAAGCCAAATTCGCTTGTCTGATATTGCCGAAATTCGTGACTCTTTTGTCGACCGTCAAAGTATTACCTATGTGCATGGCAAAGAAGCGATAGAAATTGCTATCTACAAAGAAGGTGATGCCAACACAGTACAAGTGGCAAAAACTGTCACAGCCAAGCTGGAGGATTTGCAAAAGAATCTGCCTGCTGGTTATCAGTTAACCTTAGTGTACGACCAATCCACTTTTATTAAACAAGCCATAGATGAAGTGAAATCAGCCGCTTTTGAAGGCGGTATTCTGGCGATGATAGTGCTGTATTTGTTCCTGCGTAATGTCTGGACCACGCTGGTGATTTCTATCTCTATTCCACTCTCGGTCATTGCCACCTTCAACCTGATGTATGCGCAGGATATCAGCTTAAATATTATGAGCTTAGGCGGTATAGCCCTGGCCATAGGTATGCTGGTGGATAACGCCATTGTGGTGCTGGAGAATATCGCCCGCTATAAAGAGCAGGGCATGGCTCCGATGGAAGCGGCGAAAAAAGGCGCCAGTGAAGTGGCGATGGCGATTACGGCTTCAACCTTAACCACAGTGGCGGTATTTTTCCCGCTGGTGTTTGTTGAAGGGGTCGCAGGCCAGTTATTTAAAGATCAGGCGTTAACTGTCACTTACGCCTTATTGGCGTCATTGCTGGTGGCTTTAACTCTTATTCCCGCCATGGCGGCCCGTGAGCGCACCAATTCAGCTGCAGCTATCACTTCGAACACCGAATCAACAAAACTATCCATTAAGCCATCGCGCTGGTATTTATGGCCGCTGGTGCCGTTTCATTTGTTGTATCTGGCAGTGCGTTTTGTATTTTTAGGTTTATTTACGGTATTCACTATCCTGTTCCGCGCAGTAGCTAAAGGCTTAAGTTTTGTCTTTAATCCGCTGCTGAACATAGTGCAGGCTTTTTTACGGGCTCTGGAATCGGGTTACCGTGCTGTATTAACTGCCGCCTTGCGTGCCAAAGCTTTGGTACTGGCAGCCACTATAGGCCTGACCGCACTGATTTATTCGCTTATCCCGGGTTTAGGTTTTGACGTGATCCCAAGCATGAGTCAGGGTGAGTTTTATGTCGAAGTGCAGCTGCCTGTAGGCAGCGCGATAGAGCGCACCGACAAGGTATTAAAACAACTGGCCGATGTGGCCTCATTACAGCCTGAAATTGACCGCAGTTATGCCCAGGCTGGTACAGGCCAGCAAATGACTGTGGATCCCAATGTAGGCGGCAGTCATTGGGGCCGGTTAAATATTATTTTAAAAGACAGCGCGACTAAGGCGGATGAAGAACGTTTAATTCAACTGTTTCGCGATGCGGTCAGCACCATGCCGGATCTGAGCGCCAAGATCGACAGACCAGAGCTGTTTAGTTTCAGCACGCCGCTGGAAATAGAATTATCAGGCCATGATTTAACCAGCTTAAAAGCTACTTCTGATCAACTGGCTAAAGCATTGGCAGCCAATGACAGATTTACCGATATCAAAAGCTCGTTGCGCTCTGGCCAGCCGGAAATTACCTTACATTTTCATCACGACCGTTTATCTCAGCTAGGGTTAACCGCGGCAGATGTATCGAAACGGGTGGCGAATTATATTGGTGGTGAAGTTGCAGGCCAGTATTCGATTAACGATCGCAAAGTCGATATCCGCGTGCGTCTGGCAGAAAACTTCCGCAACTCAGAGCAGCAACTGTCGCAAATTATCATCAACCCAAATAGTGAAAAGCCGCTGCCGTTGTCTGCAGTCGCTGACATTAAACGTGAAGTAGGCCCAAGCGAAATTACCCGTATTGGTCAGCAACGTGTGGCTTTGGTTAGCGCTAATTTAGCTTACGGCGACCTGGAACAGGCCACAGCAGCAGCCAAAGCTGTATTGGCACAGCTGACGCTGCCTTATGGTGTTGGCGCTACTATTGTCGGTCAAAGTGAAGAGATGGAACGTTCCTTTAATTCCCTGATGATGGCGTTGCTGTTAGCGGTGTTTCTGGTCTATCTGGTGATGGCGTCGCAGTTTGAAAACCTGCTGCAACCTTTGCTGATTTTATTTACCGTGCCTTTGGCTGGTGCTGGCGCTGTACTTGGCTTGTGGCTGACCGGCACCCGGGTTTCGGTGATTGTCTTTATCGGCCTGATTATGCTGGCCGGTATAGTGGTGAACAATGCCATAGTGCTGATAGACCGTATTAACCAACTGCGGGATGAAGGCATGGCGGTGTCTGATGCCATAGTCGAAGCCGGTGCAACCCGTTTACGTCCTGTACTGATGACGACTTTAACCACAGTGCTGGGTTTATTACCTATGGTACTGGGCAGCAGTGACGGTGCTGAAATCCGCGCTCCAATGGCCATTACAGTGATTTGGGGCTTAAGCCTGTCGACCTTGCTGACGCTGGTGTTTATCCCTGTGCTGTACCGCCTGACTGCGCGTGACGTATCAGCGGCTAAGGAGTAACAACATGGATCATAAACCCTTAGCCATCACCCGTTTTGCCTTAACCCGGCCTGTGACTTTATGTATGTTGTTTTTGTCCTTGCTGGTGTTTGGTTTAATCGCAAGCCGCATGTTGCCTTTGGAGAAATTCCCTGGTATCGATATCCCGGAAATTTATGTGCATGTGCCTTATCCTAATGCTACGCCCAGTGAAACCGAGCGTTTGATCACCAGGCCAGTGGAAGAAGCGCTGGCCACAGTGACTGGCATTAAAAAGATGCGCAGTTTTTCCAAAGAAGACGGTGCTGACATTTCGCTGGAATTTAACTGGGAAGAGGACATCAATACCAAAAGTATTGAAGTGCGTGAGCGTTTAGACAATATGCGTCACCTGTTACCACGGGATGTAGAGCGGGTGATGGTGTATCAGTTTAACACCAGCGATATGCCTATTTTCCAGCTACGTATTTCCAGTGAACGCGATTTAGCCATGGCCTACGACTTACTGGAGCGTGTGATTAAGCGTCCGCTGGAGCGGGTGCCTGGTGTATCGAAAGTGGAGCTGTATGGTGTGGATAAACGCCAGGTGACTATTCGCCTTGACCCACAACGTATGCGTAATTTGCAGGTCGACCCGGTGCAGTTAGTGCAATTATTGCAGGAAAGCAATTTTGCAATGACAGCGGGCGAGCTGCGTAATCCCAATGAAAGTATTCTGGTGAAACCTGTTGGCGAATTTACCAGTCTGGATGAAATCCGCGCTTTGCCTATTCGCGCTGGTCTAACTCTGGGCGCCGTGGCTGATGTGATGCTGGAGCTGCCCAAACGTATTGAAGGCCGGCATTTACACCAGACCTATGCGGTCGGTATGAACGTCTTTAAAGAGTCGAATGCAAATCTGGTGGATGTATCCCGCGCTGCGATAGCGTGGTGGATGCAGCGGGTAAAGATCCGGCCTTTAACGGTATCAATTTATTCCTGATGGACGACACCGCCAAAGGCGTCACAGACTCCTTGTCGAACCTGCTGGGCTCTGGCGCTATGGGCGCTGTGTTGTCTTTTGGTGTGCTGTATTTATTCTTACGCCATATTCCCACTACTTTAGTGGTGGTATTGTCTGTGCCTGTGTCTATCGCTATTACTTTGGGCGCTATGTACTTCCTCGGTTACAGCCTGAATGTGCTGAGTATGATGGGCTTAATGCTGGCGGTCGGAATGCTGGTGGATAACTCAGTGGTAGTGACTGAAAGTATATTCCGCGAACGTGCTGCCGATGCTGATATGAAAAGAGCCACAGAATTGGGAGTGAACAGAGTGAGTCTGGCCGTGCTGGCCGGTACTGCCACTACAGCCATCGTATTTTTACCCAATATTATCGGCCAGAAAGTAGATGTCACTGTGTTTCTGGAGCATGTTGCTATTGCCATCACCATAGCGCTTGGTGTGTCTTTACTGATGGCTTTAACCTTAATTCCGTTACTGACCACAAAGATTAAGCAAATCCATAGCTCAGACAATGCGGCACCGAGCAAAGTCGATAAGTTTTATGGCCGCTGTTTACGTTGGGTGATGGCATCACCTAAAGCTGCAACCGGCATCGCTTTTTTATTGCTGTTCAGTATCGCTATTCCGTTAAGCCAAGTGTCTGGTGGTGACGATGATGATGGCGACAGTAACAGAGCTTTTTTGAACTACAACGTGCAGGGCAATTACAATCTGGCCGAGGTAGAGCAGGAAGTAAACCGGATGGAAGCCTACTTATATCAGCACAAAGACGAGTATGAAATTGAGTCTGTGTACAGCTATTACACTGCCAATCATGCGATGTCGATCATTATGTTTAACGATCCGCTGGTAAAACCTGTCTCTGAAATTAAGGAAGCTATTCGCAAAGGTTGGCCACAGCTAGTGCGCTCACAACCCAGTTTTGGCTGGAGTGATAACGGCGGTGGTATGCAGGTGCATTTATCTGGCCCTTCGACTGAAATGCTGACCAAATTAGCCGCCGATATAGTGCCGGTGATTTCGCAAATTAAAGGGCTGGAAGACGTGCGCTCTGAAATTTCCGATGGCCAGTTTGAAATGCAAATTCAGCTGAACAATGAAGAGCTACAACGTCAGGGCCTGGATGCCAGCGAAGTGGCGCAAGCCGTTACTTTGGCGCTGCGTGGCACCAATTTACGCACCTACCGCTCCGACGAGCAGGGCGAATTGCAGCTTCGGGTGTTGTATGACGAAAAGGTCAGCCATTCGCCTGCAGAGCTGGCGGCTATTCCTGTGCTGGTAAAAGACAATGTAGTCATTACCTTAGCGCAGGTGGCTGAACTGAAAGTAGAACCACTGCTGTCGGAAATCCGCCGCTTTAATCGTCAGACTACGCTTGCCATTGGCATGAATATGAATAAAGACCTGACGATGGATAAAGCCCGTGAAGAGTTAACCACCCGGTTAAATCAGCTGCAGTTGCCAGCAGGTTACGCCTGGTCTTTTGAAGGCAGCTTCCAGTATCAGGATGAAGCGCAGGGCATTATGCAAATCAATATGTTGCTGGCTGTGGCTATGATTTATCTGGTGATGGCGGCGCTGTTTGAGTCCTTGATTATGCCAACCGCTGTGATTGGTTCCTTGTTGTTCTCTTTTGTCGGCGTGTTCTGGGCCTTTTTATTCACCGGCACCTCGATGGGCATTATGGGCATGATAGGCATGCTGGTGCTAATGGGTATCGTAGTCAACAACGGCATAGTGCTGGTGGACCGCATTAATCAGTTGCGCAGTGAAAGCCCTGATGCCGAGCTGGTGCCACTGATCATCGAAGCCTGTGAAGCGCGGTTACGACCTATTCTGATGACGGTATCCACTACAGTATTGGGTTTATTACCACTGGCTTTTGGCGACGCCACTATAGGCGGTGACGGCCCAAGTTATGCGCCTATGGCCATTGCCATCATAGGTGGTTTGGTGTTCTCCACCTTAACCAGTTTATTGCTGGTGCCGTTAACCTACTGGGGCTTAATCCGCTTTAACATCCGCTGGTCCGGCTTTTTAGGCAAAGCCAGAGTGCTGGCGAATAAGGTGATTACGGCGCCTTAAGTTGCTCCGTTGCTAGTTTAAATCTGCTGATCTTCAGTAGTTGGCGAAGGTGGCGGCGGAAAAGCCATAGTGCACGCAGACTCGCCGTAAATATGTCCCTATAGGCTCCTGTCCAGCATCCATGCTGGACAGGGTCTGCTAAGCACCATGACTTTCCTCGCTTTGGCTGCTTAGTTCTCTTTAGACCGCAATTCCAATCTTCAGTCGATTCAGTTTGAATAGCATAAGTTGTCTGAGTACAAGTAAATCGGATAACCGCTTAGTGCCAATTGCGGACATTTCACTTTACAGACACTAAAGACTGCTTTTAGGTATTAGCAGAACGTTTGAGCTCAGGGCCGCCAGGCCTGCAGCGAATTGTTAGATGCCGACACGCCAAGCTTAGCCAGCAGCGCGATAACTTCTACTGACACTGACTGAGATGCCACGTTGCTGTGGGCAAGAACCTTATACAGGTGGTATAGCAGAAGCTGCTTATCTGGCTCCGATGGCGGTATGAATTCGTCCAGCACTTGCGCCATGCGAGAGGGCGGCATGATCTGAGCGAATACTTCATATGGCTTAGCGCTGGCGTAGGGAACCTTGCCAAAGTAGTGCCGTGCCAAGCTCCATTGTTCGGGCTTTCCCCAAGACCGATGTGGTATCCGAACTAGCGCCTCACCCCAATTCTTAGATCCCATGGGGTATTCAGAAATCAGCCACTCCGCAGTCTCGGCCGACTCCATGGCTCTTAGACGCTCACACAAGACTCGTTCTCTCTCATTCATTAGCACGCACGCTCTAGTTTCGGCATTTAACGTTGGAAATAACCGACTCGCTTTAGCGAGACCGGAGAATAGACTTCTTCGGCTTTATTTAAACCAGCGCTGAAAGAATTTGAGCCTCTTTCTGCAGGCCGTCATCCAGGCGAAATTCCGGGCTAAAAGTAGGTCTTGTTTTCTTGTTCATCATGTCACCTAATTGCTTACGAGGTGGATCATAACACCTCTAATCAGATTGCCAAATTCAGTGTGCCACTACAACTTTTGCATGAAGTGTATACGAAGCATCGTTTCTAATGGATAAGGATGTCGTCCATTGCCTGCCTTAGGATAGAATGGTTTAACAACTTCAAGGATTTGAGACCAAGGCAACAGAGCGTCCATCCGTGATAAAAAGATCTCTTTACGCGTTTTACGACGCTTGTTGGAAAACTCACTATCTGCAAAAGTAAGTTGATGGCTCATGATGCGTTCTTTCTGAGTTATCATTTGTGGCAGATTAATTCATATTAGGGACTTATTCGCATGTTCCCTAGGTAAAAATCTGCCATAGGTTCAATGGTTTGCAAGGTAAAGAGCTTTCGTCACTGCCGTCCCCATTCCTTTCCACCCATTTCTACCAACCGAGACGCGGCTCGTCGAAAGGAAAAAGCGAGATCATTGGCGGCCGATAATTGTGCCAGTGACACGCCACTTCGACCCGTCGCCGACCACTCAAATTGTTCACCCTCTTTGGTGCGAATCATGGTCGTCGCAAAGGAACTCGAGTTTCCCCCCTTCTCACTGACAAACAACTCTTCATTTCCATCACTGCTTTCAACTTGCGCTTCAAACTCGACAAATAATTCATCGAGCGGGACTTTTGCCGCTAGCACCAAGCGGGTGCGAGATTCATAACACACGTCAATGAGGGTCACGAATCGTCGCGCTTCGTCGAGGTGATTGACTTCTAATTGCGGCACCCGGTCCATGATGAGGACCTGAAATCGGTCGCAGAGGGAAATATAATCAGCCGCGCCGAGTGGTTGGTAGCATAACTCGGAAAAGTCAAACCAGGCGCACCGGTCATTCAATCGGGCGACCTGGACGGTGCGACCGAAGGGAACGTGAATGGCCTCGGCCTCAGTTCTGGATGCAGTGCCACCAAATATTTCTTTCAACTGCGCCTGCATGTTGTTATCACTATTGTTATCGCCGTGAACATCCTTGTTTGACCAAAAATAGGATTGACCATCAGCTCGAGTTTCGAGTCGATAATCCTTGGCGGAATCCTCCATGGAGATAATCTCGAACGTGTGTTTTAACATGTCTATGAATGGCAAAAAGAGGGATCGGTTAATTCCTCCCTCATACAAGGCATCGGGGGAGCGATTCGAGGTGGCCACCACCACGACATTCCAATCCAATAATAATAAAAAAAGTCGTTTCAAAATCATGGCATCGGCAACGTCTGTTACTTGAAATTCATCGAAACAGAGGAGTTGGGCTTCCTGTGCCAATTGCTGCGCAATGATGGGTATCGCATCATCTCGTGGGTGCTTCTGTTTGTAGACAAAGATTCGATGATGGACGTCTAGCATGAATTCATGAAAGTGGACGCGGCGTTTGGTAATTTTGACCTGTTTGAAGCTGTGGCTGTCATTATTACAGCAAGAATCATTAGGAACATTAACCGACGCGTAAAAGAGATCCATTAGAAAGCTCTTGCCGACCCCGACCGGTCCATGAATGTAAATGCCTCGCGGTGGTGGACCAAAAGACCACAAATGGAATTTCTTTCGAAGAAAGGACTGAGCGGATGCCAAGGATCGCGTCAGTAACAGTAACAGCGGATTGCTGCTTGTAGAGCTGCTCTCTGTCGGTCTGTCGGTGCGCACGGGTACTGGTGGGAGCGAGGTAAGAGACTCGTGCAGGGCATCGAGTTTTGCCGCCAGAGCGACTTGCGCGTCATCTCGTCGCACCTCCTCCGCATCCACCTTGCGTTCATACGCCGCTGTCACGGGGCCTGTCGGGAGGGACCGCCGAGCAACGCTATGTTGTGCTGCCATATTCTTCATCACCGTTTTCATCATCAACATGGTAAGGAAAGTACGATCAAGTCCGCTTCTTCCCGCTTTTTTCGATTGTCTCAGGGCTAGGGACTTATTCGCAATTTACCTCGTCGGTTTTCCGAAGATCTTCGAGGAGTTGCGAAAGCGTATAAGAGACAAAGCTACTCAATTCAGACTAAATAAACCGGGCAACATGTCCGGTTTTGGCGGTAATGCGGACATTCACATTTGCACTATGATGCGGAATGAAGTTCAGCAATTCGCTCATAGCTAACAACCACTATCCATCAGTATTAAAAGCTAAAAAAGCCAGTATAAAACAGTGGCCTTTTGCTCAAGCTTTGTAACAACCAAGAGTTTTAGCTTTGCTTGGTTTCAGCCTGCAACTTTTCCAGCTGTGCCCATAACTCTTCCGCTTCAGCTGTTAAATCAGCAAATAAGCGCATATCGCCTTTTCGCTGGGCGAGCATAGCTTGCTCGGCTTTGGCATCGTATTTTTGGCGCAAGGCTTTGATTGGATCTCGTTTAAAAAAACTAAACATGGGCTGGGCTCTTTGGTTGAGGCGTTGGGTTAACGCCGTGGCTTGAATAAATCTGTATACGTCAGCACTCAAGGTTTTGTTCAACGGGCGAAGAACAAAACCCTGTGCTGAGTGAGTTTGAATTTGCTTCAGTTGATTTTCTGGAATGTCATTTCATTAAAAGACAGGCTGGTGACTTTTTTACCATCAAGCTTAAAGTTGGCGATTTCTCCTGAGTTGGGGACCCAGCCTAGCCGTATTGCATCGGGTTGGTCATAACCAGTCGCCACAGTCTGTAGTTCTCCCCATTGCAGTTGCGGTTGCTGTTTGTCGGTCAGTGTCAGTTGAATATCACCCAGTTGCGGGTGGCGGTAGGTGCCGACATAAGCTGCTGCAGGCAAAGACAGCTGAAAAGTACGCCCCTGAATTTTTTGCTGCTCTTTTAGCACGGCCTTTGGCAGGCCAGCTGCTTTTACCAACAATTCGTCAAAGCGGGCGGCAACTTTGGTTTTTATATTGGCTTCGTTTAGTAACAAACCATAACTGTAATCGGCAATCAGATTGGTGACATGGCCACTTAAAAAGTCTTCATTGTTCAGCACCACTAAGCCGATATTTTTTTCTGGAATAAAAGACAAATGGGCGTGAAAACCAGCAAAACTGCCAAAATGATGCAGCATGCGCTCACCTTTGTAGTCACCGCTGTACCAGCCCCAGGCGTAACCTGAGCGGTTAAAATCGTTGTAGTTGCTGTCTGTGACCACTTCGGTCTGTTGTGCTTTTTTAATTACAGTTTCAGGAAAAACTGCGCCGCCATCTTGCATTTGCGCTATTAAAAACTTGGCCAGGTCCGGCGCTGTGGCCAGCATGCCACCCGCCGCATGCATAGTCTGATCGGTTTTTTGCAGGTACAACTCTTGTGCTGGATTGGGACTCATCGCTGAATAAGGTTTCGCCAGCATCCAGTTTTTGCGCTTCGCTTCACTGACCAAAGCCGAGCTGTGCTGCATTTGAAGTGGCGTAAAGATCAGTTGTTGCAGCTGTTGTTGCCAGCTGAGATCAGACTGCTGATCCAGCCAGGTACTGAGGATGTTGTAGCCCACATTAGTGTAATTAAACTGGCCTGTTTTACTTTCTGCATCCGGATAAGAACCCGCCACCAGAGCTTGTAAAGAGGCTGGAGTGTGAATGCCGCTATAAGCTGTGGCCCAGACTAAAGGCTGATTGTCGACACCAGACTGGTGCGTCAGCAGTTGTTTGATTGAAATATGGCTGGCATCAACACCCTTGAATTCAGTATCGGCAAACATCTGCTGTAAGGAGGTGTTGGTACTCAGTTTATTTTGCTGTTCCAGCAACAAGGTGGCAAAAGCGGTAAAAGGTTTAGTGGCCGAGGCAATATAAAACACAGTGTCTGGCTGGACTTTTTGCCGGGCTTTGATGTCAGCATAACCAAAGTAGCCCTGATACAGCACCTTGCCATCTTGCACTAGGGCTATTGCTGTTCCTGACTGAAGCTTGGTTTGAGTTTTAGTGTTTTCAAGCCACTGTTCCAATGGTGCAAAGTCTTTGTTGTTTAGTGCAGCAGCTGAATTCATAACAAAGGCCGAACTTGCCAGCAGGCAGAGAATGAGGTTGTTCATGATGGCTCCTGATCGTCTGTAAGTGGCTTGGTGTTGTAACGCTGCTGGTACTGTTGACGGTAGTGCTGAAATACCTGATTTTGCGTGGTAAAAGGGTGCAGATGTGCGGTGTTTTGCAAAATCTGTTGTGCCAATTCCAGATTGGATTGGCTTAGCGCTTGTTTTAGTTCGGTCAGGATCAACTCATAAGCCAGACCGGAAAATATATTCATATTCATCAGGGCACTGCTGCTCTTAAAGGCTTGGATCAAGTCTTTTTTGTTGGAGTGCAGTAACGCCGTCACAAAATGCCGGCCATCAGCACTGAGCTTAAAACGGATGGTGTCGGTTCTGGCATACACTTCAGTGCCATTTTGCCTTAAGGTCAGGAGCACTCTGGGTAAACTCACTTGTTCATAGACTTTCAGCCGCACTTCAACGCCTCGTGCGGCGGCCTGTTGCAGTGCTTCGGCAAAATACATCAGCGCGTCAGGTTCTATGTCCGCCAGAATTAAATGCTGTGCTCTGTGGATAAAAGCTAAGGTTTCAGACCGCACCTGGTCCAGATTACTTAACTGATACACTTGTTCGTTTTCATCCGGCTCAGGCAAGGCATCCAGTTGTTCGGCCAAAGCCTCTATGGTCTGACTAAACTTGCGTTGTTCACTGTCCAGCAACTGGCGCCAGGGCACGGCGCAGTAAATTTTTTTATCCTGATGGGTCTGGATCACTGCGCCTTTTTGCGTCAATGACTCCAGGCCTTTGTACACATTGGCAACGGCTTTATTGATCTGTTTGGCCACTGCATAGCCTGTCATTTCGCCTTGAGTTAAAAGTGCAAGGTAGAGATCAGTTTCAAGCTCGGTAAAACCCAGTTGATTTAATGGGATTTTAGACATTCTTTCGTACTTGTTTTTTAGTAGTATTTTAAGCTACTACTAAAATGAAGCTTGAGCAAATACCTTGTGTAACTTTTGATGTCAGTTTAGTTTGTCTGAACAGGAGCTGTGTCTTCCAAAGCGATGCAAAGGGCAGAGCATTAGAGTCTGTGGAGGGGCAAGTTGTATTCATGCAAAGATGTCGCACAGAAGTTGATGCAGTTGATGCGGAACAGGCCGCAGATGTCTGCGCAATCTCAACCATAACATCGAATCAAGTTTGCTGTGCCCTCAGGCACAGCTCCAATAGATAGCAGTTGGTGGTGAACTCCCTGAGTTGTTTATTCAGCTGCTACAGTGACAACCACTTTGCCATTATTGCTTGCCGTTGCTACTTTTTCATAAGCCTGCTCTATGTGGCCAAAGTCAAACTCTTCCGGATCAAGTCGCACAGTGAGCAGTCCTTGTTCTGTCAGTTGGCTGGCACGGCGCAGAATAGCGCCATGTTGTGCTCTGTGTTGACCTGTTAATAACGGCAGTAAAGTGAACACACCTGAGTAGCTGGCGGCTTTGAATGATAAAGGCGCTATGCTATGTGTACCCCAGCCGAGACTGCTAACTACATGGCCCGTATAAGTTTTTACCGACTGAAAAGCCAGATCCAGACTAGTGCCGCCCATAGTGTTGTAGACAATATCAAAGCCTGTGTTGTTGGTATGTTCGGCCAGATACTGCGCTACAGTGGTGTGCCGATAGTCGATAAATACAGCACCGAGAGAACGGATATAGTCAGCATCTTTGGCTGAAGCTGTGGCATAAACTTCTGCACCAAAAGCTTTAGCGAGTTGAACTGCGACATGACCGACACCACCAGCACCGCCTTGCACCAGCACTTTATGTCCTGCTGCGACTTTGGCTCTGTCTATCAAACCTTCCCAGGCTGTGATCACCACCAAAGGCATTGCAGCGGCCTGACGCAGGCTGATATTAGATGGAGCTTTGGCCAGCAAGTCCGCATCCACTAACTGATACTGAGCTAAGGAACCCTGCTGACCTGCTACACCTCCCGTCATGCCGTACACTTTGTCGCCTTTTACAAAGTGATGGATATCAGAGCCTGTTGCTACCACTTCACCTGCCATATCTATGCCCAATACCGCAGGAAAAGGCTGTTTAGCATGGGCTGCCAGTCCTGCTCTGATTTTCAAATCCAGTGGGTTGATGCCACTGGCTGCTACTTTTACCAACACCTGGCCTGGTCCGGGTTGAGGAATAGATTGTTGGATTAACTTGAAACTGCCGTTGGCTTCACTGATTTGTAGGGCTTGCATGCTGTATTGAGTGCTCATCTGAATGTCCTCTGCTGTGTTCGGCGCCCTGTTATTGGGCTGAATGCAGTATTGCCCATGCCTAAAAGAACTGAAATGAACTAATATGCATTGGTGCTATGCGAAAATGCATGAGTAAGTTGAAGAGGCAGCTATGGAACATTTGGACTGGAGCGATATCCGTTTATTTCTAGCGGTGGCGGAGCAGGGCACTTTAACGGCAGCTGCACGTGCTGTAGGTTTTACTCAGCCCACTTTAGGCCGACGAATTCAAAGCCTGGAGCAGAGTTTGGGGTTGAAGCTGTTTCAGCGCACAACAGAAGGCTTTCTGTTGACCGAGGCCGGGCTGGCTTTATTGCCTGCAGCTAAACGTATGGCCGAAGAAGCGGATGCGGCGATGCGGCAGTTGGCCGGTCAGGAAGTAAAACTGACAGGGACCTTACGTATTTCGTCTTTTGACTGGTTTAGTCATTCTGTTTTGACGGACTGCTGTGCTGAATTTTTACAGTTGCACTCAGGCGTCAGCATAGAGCTTCTTAATGACAGCAGACTGTTTAATCTGGCGCGGCGTGAGGCGGATCTGGTATTCAGGCTGCAGGCTTTTGATGAGGCGGATATAGCGCAGCGTCAGCTGCTATTGCTGGATTATGGCTTGTATGCTGCCGCTGATTTTGACCTGAGTTTGCTCAACACGCCAGAGCAGCTCAAATTGATCAGCATGGATAATTATTTTAGTGATTTACCCGACGTGGTCTGGCTTAACAGCCAGTTTCCAGGCGCAAAGCTGGCGTTTAGCAGTAATAGCAGAGAAGCGCAGGCCAGATTGTGTGTCGCGGGGCTTGGGCTTGCCGTGTTGCCTGTGCGGCTGGCTGAGCAAATGCAGGGATTGCAGCAACTGCCTGTTGCCAGTGCGCCGCCATCACGGCCTATCTGGTTGGGCTATCATCAGGATTTACGCCATCAACGCAGGCTTAGAGCTTTTATAGACTTTATAACGCAAAGGCTTAGTGCTGCTAAATAGCGGCAGTGGTGTAAAACAAAGGTCCGCCCGATCATTAAATCTGGCGGACTTTTTTAGCTGGGTAGACTCAATGCCTTGTTACAGAGCTTTTAAAATCGCGTCCACAGTGGCTTTGGCATCGCCAAAACACATTTGGGTATTATCTTTATAAAACAATGGGTTGTTTACACCCGAGTAGCCAGTGTTCATCGAACGCTTAAACACCACTACGTTTTGTGCTTTCCAGACTTCCAGCACAGGCATACCAGCGATAGGGCTGGTTGGATCTTCAGCCGCAGCTGGGTTGACGGTATCGTTGGCGCCTATCACCAGCACAGTGTCGGTGTCTGCGAGGTCTTCATTTATTTCGTCCATTTCCAGTACGATGTCATAAGGCACTTTGGCTTCTGCCAACAATACATTCATATGACCGGGCATACGACCTGCCACAGGGTGAATACCAAAACGCACTTTGATGCCACGCTCTTTCAGTTTCTGGCAAATCTCGGCGACCGGATACTGCGCCTGAGCCACCGCCATGCCATAACCCGGCGTGATCACCACTGAGCTGGAGTTTCGTAGTAAATCGGCCACGTCCTCGGCATTGATTTCACGGTATTCACCTTGTTCTTCGTCGCCTGAACTTTGTTTGGCATCGACCTGACCAAAACCTCCGGCGATGACAGAAATAAAAGATCGGTTCATCGCCTTACACATAATGTACGACAGGATAGCGCCGGACGAGCCGACCAGAGCGCCAGTGACAATGAGTAAGTCGTTCGCCAGCATAAAACCTGCAGCAGCAGCGGCCCAGCCTGAGTAGGAGTTCAGCATAGACACCACCACCGGCATATCGGCACCGCCAATAGAAGCGACCAGATGCAAGCCAAAGACTAAGGCGATTAACGTCATCAGCAGCAAGGCAGTTTCACCCCCTTCGAAGCTGACAAAATAAACCAGCAGCAGAGCTGATGCGACTAAGGCCAGCAAATTCAGCTTATGTTTATGTGGAATACTTAGTGGTTTGGAGCTGGCTATGCCACGTAATTTGGCAAAAGCCACGATGGAACCTGAAAAGGTGACAGCGCCGATAAACACCCCCAAAAATACTTCGGTCAAATGCACTGTGAGTGCTGCGCCTGCAGCCGAGTGTGTTTCAAAAAAGCTGTTGTAACCCACCAGCACTGCGGCTAAACCAACAAAACTATGCAAAATGGCCACTAATTCTGGCATTTGCGTCATTTCTACTTTCAGCGCCAGTCGAAGGCCTATAGCACCGCCTATCGCCAGAGCTATCACTAACGGCAACATGGCATCCATACTAACGCCGGCAATGGTGGCGAGCAGGGCTATGGTCATACCCAAAATACCCAGCCAGTTCCCGCGGCGGGCCGTTTCCTGCTTAGATAAACCGGCTAAGCTGGCAATAAAAAAAGCAGCCGCTACCAGATAGGCTGAAGTGATTAATCCTTGTGTCATGGCTATTACTCCCCGCCTTTGGTGAACATCTTCAGCATGCGCTGTGTGACGGTAAAGCCACCGACAATATTGATACTGGCAATCAGTACGGCGAAAAAGGCCAGCGCTTGTACCAGCAAGGAATCGCTGCTGATTTGCAGTAAAGCCCCTAAAACTATAATGCCGGATATCGCATTGGTGACCGACATCAAAGGCGTATGCAAGGCGTGAGTCACGTTCCAGACCAGATAGAAACCGACCACGCAGGAGAGTAAAAATACCGTAAAGTGTGCTAAAAAGTCGCTGGGCGCTGAGTAACCTATCCAGAGCAATAACACTGCCGCTATGCCAATAAACCAGTTGGAACTGATGGATTTTTTCTCTGTTTTTGCAGCTGGTGCAGTACTGGCCACAACAGGTTTGGCCGCAGCTGTCACACTGATAGCTGGCGGCGGGAAGGTGACTTCCCCCTGATGCACTACAGACATATTGCGGATAATCACATCCTGCATATCCAGTACCATCTGACCATCTTTGGTTTTGCACAAGAGCTTGGCCAGATTCACCAGATTGGTGCCATAAAGCTGTGAGGACTGGGCCGCTAAACGACCTGGCAAGTCGGTGTAACCTATCACTTTGACACCTGATGCCGTTTCGGTGATTTGACCTGGCTCCGTGTATTCACAGTTACCGCCAGTAGCTGCCGCTAAATCAACAATCACAGAGCCGGGTTTCATCGAATCGACCATTTGTTTGGTGATGAGCTTTGGTGCAGGCCGGCCCGGAATAAGGGCCGTGGTGATGATAATGTCGACTTCTTTGGCCTGCGCGGCAAAAAGCGCCATTTCAGCGGCAATAAATTCATCCGACATCACTTTGGCGTAACCACTGGACGAAGAGCCATCTTCGGCAAACTCCAGTTTTAAAAACTCACCACCCAAAGACTCAATTTGTTCTGCCACTTCAAGGCGGGTATCAAAAGCCCGCACTATAGAACCCAAAGAACGGGCCGCACCAATAGCAGCAAGACCGGCCACACCAGCGCCAATCACCAGCACTTTAGCGGGCTGCACTTTACCTGCTGCGGTAATTTGACCACTTAAAAAACGGCCAAAACTATGGGCCGCTTCAATCACCGCACGGTAACCGGCAATATTTGACATAGACGACAAGGCATCCAGTGACTGAGCGCGGGAAATACGGGGCACCATATCCATCGCCAATACATTCACACCTTGAGCCGCAAGGCGCGCCACTAAATCCGGGTTTTGTGCTGGCCAGATAAAACTGACTAAGGTACTGCCTTTTTGCAGTAAATGGATTTCCTGCTCCGTCGGCGCATTGACCTTATAAATCAGCTCACTGGCCCAGAGCCTGGTGCTATCAGCTATGCTGGCACCAGCCTCTGCATAAGCCTCATCGCTAAAACCTGCGCTACTGCCAGCGCCACTTTCGACCAGCACAGTAAAACCTAATTTGCGTAGCTGTTCCGTTGTCGCTGGGGTGGCCGCCACCCGGGTTTCGTCGTGCAGTTTTTCTTTGGGTATTGCAATAAACATCCTGACCTCTTGTCCTGTTTTCTTATTGGATCCTGCTAAGCAGATGGATCTGTAGCCCCTATCAACCAGGATAGAGGCATAGCAGTTGAGCTGGTTACCGCGGCTAGGTTTGCTTCTTCCTGAAGGGACTACCACTGTGCTGACATAAGAAGATGATGTCAGCACAGGCTCGGTCAGGTCGTGCTGCTGCGCCAGTCTTTGTCGTGCCGAAATTACTGTTTTTTGTAGAAAAAATCGGCGTAACGACTATAGGGCAAGGTCAGACCAATTGACTAATGCCTTTTAGTTATAGCTTAGAGGATAGTCGGCAATTACAGTTTTGCCGCGAATTGAATACAGGCCGAACAGCAAAGTGGTCAGTAATAACAAAAGCCCTGAGTGATACGTCAGGGCTTTTGTATTGCGGCTTTATTAAGAGAGTTATTGCGCAGTCGCTTCTGCTGCTTCAACGATAAGTTTGGCAACCTGCTCTGGTTTGGATGTCATTACCACATGAGAGGCATCTTTGATTTCAACAATTTTTTTAGCACCAGCACGCTCTGCCATAAATTTCATTGCAGCGACCGGGATATTTTTGTCCGCTGTGCCGTAAATCGCCCATGACGGAATTTTTTTCCAGGCAGGTGCTGCTGAAGCTTCATGCAATGCTGCTTCAGTCACCGGGCGCTGAGTGGCAGCCATTAACGCGGCTTCAGTTGCAGATACATCTGCTGCAAACTGAGTGTGGAATTTGTCCTGTTGAATATACAAATCTTTATTGCCATCTTTTAATACCACCGGAGCTGCAAGGGTTGGGCCTAAAGTGCCACCAGGGTAACGTCCTGATAATTCTGCAATATTTTCACCTTGTTCAGGAGCAAAAGCAGCGACATAAACTAAAGCTTTCACTTTGGTTTGGTCTGGTGCGATTTGGCTGATCACTGAACCGCCATAGGAGTGACCGACTAAAACTACAGGCCCTTTGGTATTGGTTACTACATCCTGCAAATAAGCGGCATCACTTTTTACGCTGCGTAGCGGGTTCGCCAGGGCTATGACCGGGTAACCTTGTTCGTGCAGTTCAGACACTACAGCGTTCCAACTGGACGATTCAGCAAAAGCGCCGTGTACCAATACCACTGTAGGTTTTTCAGCGGCAAAGGCGGCGGCGCCAAAGGTCAGGCCGAATGTTGCGATAGCTGTAGTGAATAAACGTGATTTGAAATGAGTCATGTTCGTTTCCTTTTGGAGTTGCAAGCTTAGTTCGTTGGCTGCGCTCTTCTTCGTGCGCCTGCCTCATGGGTCTTTCGCTCGCTTCAGGCAAGAGGGGTTCGTTGTTTCCTCTTGGTAGCGGCTGTGAGTATAGTAGGCTGCCTTTCTTTTCTTTTGGGTTTAAATGGTCTAAGTTATGCAACAGATCGTCTAAATTATTGATTTTCGAATCTGGAGAAAAGTGTGGACCGGCTATCAACCTTACTTGCTCAATTTGGCATGCATGCCACTACTATCTTTGGTGGTGTGCTTAGCGCTGACATGGCTTTTGATGCAACGGACAGGACAGCCAAGCTGCATTTGTTGCGCTCTGGTGATACGGCATTTCAGCTGGATCAGCAAAAGCCCGTTGTGATCACTGAACCCAGTTTGTTATTTATTCCACGGCCTTCTGGTCATAGCTTGTCTGCCAGCTCAGAGCTGCAGGTAGAACTGGTGTCAGCTGCACTGAGTTTTGACGGCGGGCTGGATAATCCGCTAACCACAGCTTTACCTGCTTATGTCGTCATGCCTTTGGCTGATCTCGCAATGCTTAGTGGTAATCTGGACTGGTTATTTGATGAAGCCTTTGCGCAGCATTGTGGCAAAAATGCGGTACTGAACCGTTTGTTCGAGTTGGTGGTGATCCAGTTATTACGTTACATGATGGCTAATCGTAGTGTATCGACCGGTATGATGGCCGGGCTTGCTGATTTAAGACTATCAAACGCTGTGACTTTAATGCACGACCAGCCCGCGAAAGCCTGGTCTGTGGCTGAGCTTGCGAGCGCAGCCAGCATGTCCAGAGCAAGTTTTGCCGCCAAGTTTCATAAAGTGGTCGGTATTACCCCAGCCGATTATCTGGTGAGCTGGCGGGTAAGCCTTACGCAAAAATTACTGCGTGAAGGTCGTCCCATCGCCTTGATCGCCGATGAAGTGGGTTATGAAAGCCCATCGGCTTTAGCCCGGACCTTCAGACGGAAAACTGGTCATAGCCCCAGGGAATGGTTGCAATTGCAGAGTCTGCAATAACACGTTAGCCGGTTTTAAACTTGGCAGTGGCCTTGGTGTAGAGCTGTTCATAAGATTCTCTGCGTCTGGTACCGAGGCTGGACTGCAGAGTTTCATCTGTCACTCCAACCCATTGTTTGGTTCGATAAATCATACCGAGATCCATTTCTACTTTGGTATCGTGATGGAAGCGGTCTGGCAGGGTTGAGTTGTAGTCTTCTATCTGCTGAATAATTTGAGCGTCAGTGAGTCCTTCTGCTTTGCCCTCTTTAAAAATAGCGATCCGCTTATCTACATGCTGGTCAATCATCTGCTCGCTTTTGAGCCACTCGTCATAATTGACGATATCGGTGGAATCCATCCAGCGGGGCGGATTAGTTTCAGTATTGATGCGTAAACCATCTCTGCGATATACCATATCTTCCAGAGGTGTAGCTGGATCTGGGGCTAGTCTGTGAGGCGCAGACACGTAGGCGTCTTTAATCAAAAAGGCTGGTGTGCCGTTATAGCTTTTTTGCAGCTCCAGAGCTTTTTCAGAGAGAGTTACGATAGCGCTGGGGGCTCTGTAGGCGGTGTCCGAAGTGTCTTCTGCATGGCTAACAGGCATAGCTGGACCTGTTTGTAATACGTTGTTGGAACGATCCAGAGCAGCAATTGAATTTTTACCAAAGCTCTCTATTTTACTGAATAAACTGATCATCATTATCCCTTTGATAGCTCATGTTCCCTGTGGATGTTGTTAGGGTTGCAGCTTCTGTGCCTGAGTTTTTAATGAGGTTATAAAAAAGTGAATTTATGTTGTGGCCACGGTTTTGCCGACAGGTTGGCAGCTTAAGGCGGGCTTGTAGGGGTGGATTTCTGGTGGCAGAGTGGCAATTATTTTCCGTAGCAAAACTCTGGAGCGGAACTAAATTTCAGTGACTTGTATAAAGAAGCCATGTAATTCATGGGCTTCTTATTATAGAACCAAGAGATTGTCAGGCTGGTTCAGAAGCCTGCTCAGCTTGTCCATCCTGATGCTGTTTTTTGTATTTTGCGCAAAAGTTAAAATTGCCATGCTGATGCTGCTAAAAATCAAAAAGCCTGCGGTCACAGGAATTACGGTACCGTTGTACATTTGGCCTATCACTGTGCCTATGCTCATCGACATAATGGATGAAGTAGAGCCAATAATGGCAGCCGCTATACCAGCTACATGGCCCATAGGTTCCATTGCCATGGCGTTGATATTACCAAACACCAGACCAAAGCAGAAAAACAGCACGGACGCATACAACACAAAAATCCACAGCTGAATGTCAATCACCCAATGCAGCGCTAAAAATACTGCTGAGCTTAAAATAATGCCCCAGACCGCACGGTTAGATAAATGTTGCATGCCCCATTTTTGCACCAGGCGGGAATTGACTAAAGAGGCAGCGCCAAAAACTATCGCCAGTAAGCCAAAATACAAAGTGAACAGCTCACCTGTTTTAAACAAGTCCTGGAAAATTTGTTGTGATGAATTCAGATAACCAATAAAGCTGCCAAAAAATAAACCCATACACACCATGTAGCAGACCGTAGGCACATTGCTGATCACTTCTTTGAAACCTTCAGCAAATCCTTTAGAACTCATGGCGATACGGTGCTCTTTGGGCAAGGTTTCTTCTAAACGGCAGAAAATCCACACGACAATAAGCAGCGCATAAAATACATAAAGGATAAAAATATCGCGCCATGAACCTATCCATAACACCACCTGACCCAGGCTTGGAGCTAAAGCCGGCACCATCACGAATATCATCATCACTAGCGACATAATGCGTGCCATATCATTGCCGGAGTATTTATCCCGCACTATAGAAATAGCCGAAACATAAGGGCCTGAAACCCCTAAACCCTGCACAAAACGGCCGAATAATAAGGTGTTGATATCGGTGGCGACATAACAGATCACAGTACCGACTAAAAACAGCACTATGCCACCGTTTAAAACTTTCTTACGGCCTGTGGCATCCGACAAAGGGCCACAAATCAGCTGGCCTATCGCCATACCAAAAAACAAGGCACTGACCACCAGTTGCGCCTGATTGGGGTGACTCATCGCAATATCAGCACGAATAGCGTCCAGCGCTGGCAATAAGGCATCAATAGAGATGGCAACGATGGACATTAAAAGGGCCACCAGCAAAGTAAATTCGCCGGTAGAAATACGCGATTTGGGTGCATGAGTAGAGTAATCAGACATGTACAGCATTCCTTGTTTAAAACGGCCTGAAAAAAGGCGCGGCTAGTTTAACGCTTTTCACTGAGCAGAGTGTTGGTAAATGTAAACGAATTCGACATTGGTCGGTTGAGAGCGGGGGGAATCGACAGGAATAGTGGATCATTTGGCTCAGGCAGAGAGTCGATCGGACACTGCCAAGACACCGCGTCAGATGACGAATACTTCCGACTAGGTTTTTGTTCGTGTTAAAGCCAGAGTCACCATAATGGCTTTATTTTTTCAGCATTTCTTTTTAGTTGAGCTGAAATATTATTGTTTAACTCAAGCCAGCTAAAGTCTTTATTCCAGAACTTTTTAAATTCTTCTCCGCCTTGTGAATGATCAAGCATTTCTTTTAAATCAAAGACTTTTGAAAAATTGTTTTCATTGACGTCATAATCTGACCAGCCCGAGCTGCCAAATTTCAAATGCGCTAAGAAACCAGACTTAAAATCCCTGGCTGCGCTCATAAAATCTTCGTTGGCATTCAATGTTTCTAGTATCAAGGCTTTTTCGTCATGACTTAGTTTGCCTGTAATTTCTGGTTCACCTGATTGATTCAGTGCTATAGCCCAGTCTTTATTGACTAATTCAGGCTGCTTGCTTTTTATCTCAGAAATTATGTTGTCATACTGAGAAAACATTCTTTCAACGGATTGAGACACTTCACCGCCAGGCATGTAAAGATTAAACATGGCCGTCGAATTCCTGAGTAGCGCTTTTTCTTCAATTTCCGCAGTGGTCAATACATGATTGGACACTATAGTCATTGACTTGTGGTAGGTTGGGGCAGGTTCCTGATGCTGATTTTTGTGATAAGTATCTTCGGCGAGTTGCGTTAGCTCACGAGTTAATTGCTCTGAACTATCTGTGTCTTTTTTGATGTGCAGTGCTGGCTTGATTGGCGGTATGTGAAATGCCTGACTTATCCCTTGTTGCTCCACTTTCATATCACTCTCCTTGTTGTCCGTCATCAGATTATTGTCGGCAAAAACGTTTTTTACTTGAGTGTTTTTATCAAAAAGTTTACCTCCTGTTTGCTTATCACTGATGGTATTCCCCAAAAAAGTGAAAGAGATTTCCCCGTTCTCTGGTTTATCCATGATTAGAACGTGTTGGCTGCAAAATCGGGGGGCAGGCTAGGTTAATTTTTATAAGTTCGGGCTTAGCTGAACGGTAGAGTTCTGCATCAGTTATTACTGATGAGCTGCAATACAGGTTGTGCCCGACGGCCAAAGTAGATTTGGAAGGTTTCTTGCTGACCAGCTGCCAGCGTCAGCTCGAATGACTGGGGATAAATGCGGCTGCAGTCCGCCATGATAGCCACTAGATGTTCCTGATTAAACATACGCTGGCCACTAGCTCCATTTGTCACCGTAATAGTAGCGACCCTCTCCCCGTTATCCGCCGCCAGCAACGCGTAGTGATCCAGCACCAGATCGCTGCGTCTGGGCACTACATCTTTATCACGCTGACAATTGAGCTCTGTATTCTGAAAAGGCGAAGGTTCAAACCTCAGGATCTGATCTTTGTCTGGTTCATAGGCCTGTGCACTGGTGGACAATAGTGCTACTAGCAACCACTGCTTCATCATGACCTCAAAAGTTGCAAAAAAGTTAAGTTAATCTATCTGGCTTAACTTGCCAAGCAACCAGATGTTTGAAATTGTAAGCAAGATGCTGTTTTACAACTCAGTATCCTGCTGAAAATCCTCAGCCAGACTGCTGAGTTGTTGCAGTTCAGCCGCTTTTTGTTTTTTCTTTTGTTGCAAACGATAGATAGCAGCCAGGCAAAGCGGAGCGACTATGAGGCTGTAAAAAACCAGCAGGGTAGCGCTGACCTGAGCAATATTCCACCACTGTATCAACCACAACAGGCCGGCAAATACCACGAGTGCAGCACAGGATAGCTGGGTATACAGGTAATAGCGTAGGGTTAATGTACAGGCTCTGGCCCGAAATTGTACCAGCCCGCTGCTGCTCCAGTTGTCATATTCCAGTATAGGTTTATGTACTGTCCAGGCAACATAAGCCGAACTGAGGGCTCCGCTTATCAGAAACAACGCAGACAGATAGCCCAGCCAATCAGGAATGTGAAAGGCGAGCCAGAAGGCGGCAATGAACATCACAGCAGCACCGAACCACTCGCCGTACATCAACCACTTTTGTTCAGCCTGGCGCTGTTTAGCTTGGGTTAAATCAGCGCTATTGGGTGGAAGTTCTGTCGCCGTAGGTTGTTGTTGCCAGCTTTTGGCCAGAGCGGCAAAGTCAAAATCATCTGCCATGGTGCATGATCTCCATCAGTTCTGTTTTAGCGCGATTTAATCGCACTCTTACTGCTCCCTGACTCAATTGCAGAATATCTGCGATCTCAGGTGCGTCTAAATCTTCCATCGCCAGCAAAATAACCTGACGGTTGGCAGGGGAGAGCTGCCTTACTGCCTGCAATAGCTGCTGGCTTTGCTGTTGTTCTCCGACCTCTTGCGACGGGCAATCCTGTAAAAGCAGATGCTGGGTGTCCTCATCTAATTCCTGCCACTGCTGGCGTTTGGCACGGGCTATATGATCCACCGTCACGTTATGTACAATCCGAAACAAATAAGCCCGCGGCAGCTCTGCTGCCTGAATACGTTCGGCGGACTGGTGCAATGCCAGATAAATATCCTGTTTTAAGTCCTGTCGTGCAGCGGGATCGGCCTCTGAGGCCATCAGAGTCCGGCTGATCGCGCCCTGATTTTGTTGCCACAGCTCTAACAAAAACTGCTCAGCTGTTACAGTTTTGTGGTCGGAACTAGCCAAAAAAACCTCCCTGTTCAATGTTTTAGAGTTTTTATTGAAGTTATCACTCTGTCAGAAGTAAGTCTGCCCCAACTGGCAAAGTGTTACAAAAATAAATAAAAAAAATTTTGTAACGGCTGACGAAATACTCCCGACTTCTTAAGCAAACACAGCAACTTTATTTCGGTTTTAAGGAGTATTCATATGAAAACACTGCATGTAAAAAAATCTGTCGCGCTTTGTCTGATGGCCCTGTGGCCTGCATTACAGGCGGTGGCCCAGGCATCTGTCGAACAGGCACAAAGCGTGTTGTATCACAATGCCACTTTACTCAATCCTGCGACAGAGCAACTGGTTCAGGATGGCTGGCTGCTGGTCAAAGAGGGCCGCATTGTTCAAATGGGCCAGCAACAAGCGAATACAAATTTACCTGAAGCCAGCAAAACGGTGGATATCAACGATCAGTATCTGATGCCGGGGCTGATTGATGTGCATTTGCACCTGACTGCAGGTCCACATCGGGCTGAGATGCAGGATGGTAAACCTGTCATCAGTGTGAAAGGTCATAGCGAGCTGACGCGCTATCACGCCATCAGCACCTTAGCCACCGGAGTGACTACAACCTTTAGCCCGGCAGGCGAACCAGAAGCCAACGCGGAGTATGTCGCGCAGCAACAAGCAGGTAACTGGCCCGGCCCCAAGTTAAAGTACGCTGGTTTTGTCTTCGAACCTACCCCAGTGTTAGGCGGCTCTGTCTATCCAAAAGACGAAGCAAGCTGGCGCGCTGAGATTGCCCGTCAAAAACAGCTGGGCGTTCACTACATTAAGTTATACGCCGGGCTGAGCAAAGACGAGGTTGCGCTCGGAGTAAGGTTAGCCAAAGAGGCGGGCCTGAAAACTCTGGCTCATCTGGATAGCGTCAGTTGGCAGTATGCAGCGGATCTGGGCATAGACATGTTAACCCATGCGTTGCCAACCAGTGCTGAATTACTGACAGGCGATGCAAAACAGGCCTATCTGGTTGAACGAAAAAATCCATATGACAGCCGTTATCTGTACCGGTGGTTCGACTATGTGGACTACGACAGTGAGCCGATGCAAAAGCTGTTTAGCACTCTGGCGCGTCAACAAACCAGAGTCGACCTGACCTTAGTTGCCAATGAATTGTTCTACTTTGGCCGAGATCTGAACAGCTTATATCCGGAAGAAAATATGTGGGTCTTTCACCCGGAAAATCGTAGCCGTTGGCGCGCCTTTTTTGCTGCGCTCAGTTATGACTGGTCGAAAGAAGACTTTGCCGCCGCTCAGCGTCAAATGCCGAAGGTAAAGCAATTGCTTAAGCGTCTGTACGACGCCGGTGTGCCGCTGGCGATAGGCACAGATTTAAGCGCCAGCGGTCCTTTTTATCTGCGCGAATTGTTACTGACTCAGCAGGCAGGTCTGACGCACTGGCAGGTGTTGAAGCTGGCCACCAGCGGTGGCGCTGAGCATCTGGGGCTGACTGATCATGGCCAGCTGAAAACAGGGTATGTCGCTGATTTTATCGTGCTGGGTGCCAACCCACTGCAGGATTTGAACGCGCTGAACACTTTGCATACCGTAGTGCAGCAAGGCAAAGCCTGGTCTGTGGACGAGCTGAAAGCTCAGTTGAGCTCTCTGTCAAATCTGAAACTTTAATTTGAACCCTTACACACTGATTTATTTCACAAATTTAACGAGGATAGATAGATGGAAACTTTAAATTACTGCGTGTCTGAGCTGAGCAATCAGGTCGAATTTAGCGATGCCGAATTTCTGGTGCTGTTTATGGTGTTCTGGCTGCTTGCCGCTGTACTGCAAAACAAATTTGATATGAACAAAAACGAGGAATAACCCATGGAAACTTTACAACAATTTTTCGATACCTTTGTCCAGGCATGGCAACAAGCTGATCTGGTGTTTTTAGTAGGGTTTGGCACGCTTTTTCTGCTGATTTGGTTTTTACCCAGCCTGCTGGCATTAGCCTTTAATCGCCAGCATGCCGGCAAAATTGCCTTACTGAATGTGCCGGCTGGTTTTTCCTGGATAGCCTGGGTGGCTTTAATCGTCTGGGCTGTGACAGGCAAACTGAGCGATAAACTGGCTGAAAAGGCGCGCTTAAAGCCAGTCGCCTGATACAAGGCTGTTATAACTGTACGCTATCACCTTCATTTAAAATTAGCAGCGGCACCTGACTATTCAGTTGTCGCTGCATATGCAATAAGCGCAAGAGTGGCGAATGTGAACTGATGTCCCCCATCTGCCAACTCCCATTACCATAGCCCCAGGGGATCATCACTTTGCAACCCAGTTCTGCCGCCGCCACTAACGCATCTTCAGGTGTGGTATGCACATAACGATACCAGTCAGCCTGCTCTTCATGATGATAGGAGGCTATCGGCAGCAGGCAGATATCAATATCCCCATATTTTTGCTGAATATCCTTAAAATGTTCTGAATAGCCGGTATCTCCCGCAAAAAACAACGTGTTTTCACCGTACTCTAACAACCAGCCTCCCCAGAGGGCCTTATTGTCATCATTAAACAATCTGCGGTTATTAAAATGATGGGCTGGCACCAGATGTATGCTGAGCTCACCTTGCTGGCTTTGGCTGTACCAGGTCTGTTCAATAATGTGGTATCCACCCTTTGGCATATAATCCGCCATCCCCAGAGGCAGGTAATAAGTTGGTTTATTGCCTATCTGTTGAATACTTTCGTGGCTGAAATGATCGTAATGCAAATGGGAGTACAACACGGCATCTGTTTCTGCCAAAGTTGTACTGCTGATAGTCGGGCTGTAAGGTCTTTTGATAATGCCGGCAAACCATTGCACCCAACGGACCGGCCAGTCAAACTGGCCAAATACAGGGTCCAACAGCAGTTGCTGGCCATCCGGTGTATTGATCACAAAGCTGGCATGACCCAGCCATTGCACATCAAAACCAGTAGTTAACTCAGGTGCTTGCTGAGCTGCACTATAACGGCAATCCTGACCCGGAGTTTTGCACTGCAGCGCCTGATCCGCCGGATAGCAGTTTGCCTCACAGTACGCCGGATACTGCCGCTGCCCCAAAGGCGTGCGATACAGATTACGATAGGCACCCTGATGTTCACCTTGAGTGATCTGTGGCAGTACTGCATCTTTGCTTACCTGACGCTGAACCTTATTCGGTGTGCTGCAGGCGCAAAGCAGCAGCACACCGATGAGCAATATAGCTTTTGGAGTCAGCTTTGGTCTCATTGATAGTCCTTATTAATCAATTATTTACTCGTTATTGTTGTCTTAATACCATAGCAGGTTTGCGCCCTGCAACCTGCCAGGCTAAAGCGGCTACTGTGCACCAGCAAATAGCGAAAGTAACGGCTGCCGCCAGCAGGTACCACAAAGGGTTTTGGCTGATCCGGACGCTGAATTCACTCAGCCAGCTATTCAGTGCCCAGAAGGTGGCGGGGATAGCCAGTACAGCGCTGATGGCCATCAGTTTGAGGTACTCGCTGGCCAACAGGTTCACCAGATTAAAGCGGCCAGCGCCCAGCACCTTACGCATTGCTACTTCACGTGAACGTTGTTCGGCACTAAAAGCTGCCAGACCAAACAAACCGACACAAGTTAAAGCTATGGCCAGTGCTGCAAAGATGGCTATTACTTTGCCCTGACGTTGCTGGTTCTGATAAATCGCATTGTAATCATCACTCAACCAGCTGAGTTTTAAATCCTGACGCTGCAGGCGCTCGCTCAGCAGTTGCTGTACTTTATCACGGGCGCTCACGGCCATGTCCGGCGCCATGCTAAGCATGATATTGGCGTAAGTCATAGGTGAGCGGCCACAGATCAGCAGCAAAGGTTCTTGTTGTTTTAAGGCTGATCCAACTTGAATATCGGCAACGACCCCGACAACCTGCATCCGCAGTACCGGCACATCGCCAGGCAACAGCCATTGCTGACCAATCACATCCTGCAGATTGGTGTAGCCCGCTTTGCGCGCCAGAGATTCGGTAATGATCACCGCCGCTGTGGCATGATCGCCATGAGTCTGATACCAGTCGCTTTGATAGGTTTCGCTAAAATCACGACCCGCCAGCAAGGTCAGGCCTGCGGTTTTAGCAATATCAAAGCCTGTGCCCATCTGAGAAATAGGTGGCAGCGCTGTGCCCGCAGTTTGCCCTGGTAGCTGAATATCCATAGCCTGAGAAATAGTATCTGTGATTTGCATATCCAGCATGGACACTGCATTGACACCTTCCACCTTTTGCAGACTTTGTAACATATTTTTGTTTTCGGCATGAAACAGCAGGCTGTTCTCTACGGCGTTTACCATTAATCTGGCCTCACGCTGATAACCCGTACTCTGATTTTGCAGCAGCTGCAATTGCTGCTGAAGTACCACGCTTGCCACTAATAAACCTATAGTAATAGCGCCTTGCAGTACCAGTAAGCCTTTACGTAACCAGATGGCAGTATTGCCTCGCTGAAAATCGCCACTCAGTACTTTTTTGGCATCAAAGGCTGAGATAAATACTGCCGGATATACACCTGCTAGCACGCCGACACTAAACACACTGGCCAGTAAAATCAGACCAAAATTGCCAATATAATTCAGCTGAAGCGGGCGATTTACCAATAGGTTAAATTCTGGCAGCACCAACTCTACTGCAACTGCTGCCAGTAAACCGGCACAGCAGGCGATCAGTAAGGATTCCAGCATAAACTGCACAAACAGCTGACTACGGCTTGCGCCCAAAGCCTTGCGTACGCCCACTTCTTTTGCTCTCATCGCGGCGCGCGCTGTGCTCATATTGATAAAGTTGATAGCTGCAATCAACAGCAGTAAAGCGGCCAGAACCAGACTAATCTGTACAGTACCAGCTGAGCCGTTGACATTAAACTCATAGGCCAGATTGGAGTGCAGATGAATATCGGTCAGAGCGCGAAGTTGCAGTTCTGTCACTTTGCCGCCTTGATAAGCTTGCTGATTCAACTGAGTGGTTAATTCTTGCAGCAGAGCCCTTTGATCAAGACCGTAGGGTACATGGATATAGCTATAGACGTTATTGACCGCCAGACGGCCATTGGCCACTTCATCGCTGATCCGGCGCAAAGAACCCGCCTGAAAATGGCTTTGTTCAGGCATACGATAGAGAGCGCTGATGGTATAACGCTGTTCACCCAGTTGAAGTTGCTGGCCAAGCACAGAGGTTTGTCCAAATAATCGCAAAGCTTCCTGTTCTGATAAAGCGATCTGGTTGGGTTGTGTTAAAGCCGCAGTTAAATCACCCTGGAGTACCTCAATCTGGAAAAAGTCTGTGATATTGGCATCCACAGCCTGAGCTTTCTGTAAACTCAATTGCTGACTGGAACCGGCTAAACGCAGTGTATCGGCGCCACTGTTAATGCGGGTCACTTTGATCCCTTGATCATAGTTTTCCAGCAAGGCTTTCATCGCCGGGCTGGACACCGGAAAACGTTGATTCACAGGCAGAAAAAATTGCTCCAGCCGGTAGCTGTTTTCTGCATTAGGGTGCATTTGGTCATAACCCAGT
The DNA here is from genome assembly GCF_001275035.1 of Rheinheimera sp. KL1. Taxonomy (NCBI): domain Bacteria; kingdom Pseudomonadati; phylum Pseudomonadota; class Gammaproteobacteria; order Chromatiales; family Chromatiaceae; genus Rheinheimera; species Rheinheimera sp. KL1. The sequence goes on along the minus strand of NZ_LAMX01000012.1, from coordinate 128,755 downwards.
TCATAGCTGGCGTAGAGCAGTATCAATAAAGCCGAAGCCAAACCCGTGGTTAAGCCCAGCAGGTTCAGTGCCAAATGGGTTTTATGCCGCAGTACAGCTCTGATGCCAGTGATGAAATAATTGCCTGTCATGCTGAAAGAATTAAGCATATTTCGCCTCCATTACACGTTCAGTGACAATCTGACCATCCAGCATTCGTACTATACGGCTGGCATACCGAGCTTCATGTTCTGAGTGAGTCACCATCACCACAGTCGTACCTTCGCGGTTCAGCTGGCGCAGCATCTGCATTATTTCTTCACTGTTTTTCGAGTCCAGGTTGCCTGTAGGTTCGTCGGCTAAAATCAGCGCCGGGTTTATCACTAAGGCTCGTGCTACCGCAACCCGTTGTTGTTGACCACCAGAGAGCTGCAACGGTAAATGATCGGCCCTGTGGTCAATTTGCATGCGTTTTAAGATGGCTTCTACCCGTTGTTTACGCTCTGCTGCGGCAATGCCCTGATACTGCAGCGGCAGCTCCACATTTTGAAACACACTCAGCTCATCAATCAGGTTAAAGCTTTGAAACACAAAGCCAAGCTGGGTTTTACGCAGCTGTGCCAATTGTTTTTCACTGAAATTTGCAATATCGGTGCCCTGAAATAAGTAGGCACCAGAGCTTGGGCTGTCCAGCATACCCAGAATGCTGAGTAGAGTAGATTTACCGCAGCCAGAAGGGCCCATAATGGCGACGAAATCCCCTTGTTCAATCACTAAATCAATCTGGTTCAGTGCAGTGGTTTCAAGCTCCGCAGTACGAAATACGCGGTTTAATTGCTGTAATTGGATCATGGAATAGTCCTTATTGCTCTAGTTGAATAGTATCGGCTTGCGCGAAATCGCGATAGCTGGAAATGATCACCTGATCACCGGCCTCAAGGCCGCTGACAATTTCAATCTGGTTGGCGCTTTGTTTTCCTAAAGTAACGGCTTGTTTGCGTGCCACCGCGGTTTGGCTATTGAGTACATAAACATACTGTCCAGCACTGTCAGTCAGGTAGGCACCGCGAGGCAGCACCAGAGCAGCACGTTGCTCAGCTTCGAGTTGCAAAGTTAAGTTCACCGACTGGCCGCGTTTGACCTTGTGCTCGCCAGGCAGAGTAAATTCGAGTTGGAACTGATTATTAACTACCCGGCTATCGACACGGCTGACGGTCAGTTGCACCTCTTGCTGATTGACGCTGGCATTGGCATGCATGCCTGTCGTGACGCGGCTTAAGTAAAATTCATCGACGCTGGCGACTAACTTGTACTTATCCGGTATATCAATTTGGCCCATACGACTGCCCGGAGCGCGTGACTCGCCGGCTTCGACATTAAACTCGCTTAAATAACCGCTGACCGGAGCACGCACCAACAGGTTTTGTACGTTCTGGCGGGCAAATTCGAGGTTTTTGGTTAGCATAGCCACACTTTCACTCAATTGGCTTAATTGCTGTTTCCGAATGGCCTCATCCTGCTTCTGTTGCTGTTGTGTCAGCTTCAGGCGTTCTTGCTGGTAGCGTAAATCCTGTTGCAAATTCAGCAGTGTTTCTTTGGCCAACACGCCGGTTTTGACCAAGGGTTCTGTCTGAGCCAAATTGCGTTTGAGTGTGACCAACTGATGCTCGATATCCAACACATCACGTTTGAGGTTTAATCTGTTGGTTTCGATGGTCATTTGAGTATTACGCAGGAAATTCATCTGCTCTGTAACCTGAGCTTCACGACTGATCAGATCCAGCTGCAGCGCTGTGTTGCTTAACCTGACCAATGGCTGGCCCTGGGTGACAAACTGACCCTGTTCCACCAGCTTTTCTTCCACCCGGCCACCTTCAATCACATCGAGAAATACGGTCTGCTGTGGCATCACATTGGCCCGCAGCGCAATACTTTCCTGCATGCTTTGCTGTTGCACTATGGCAGTGCTGACTGAGCTCAGTGGCAAAGCCAATGACATTTGTGCGCTGGCTTGCCAGGTACTGCCAAACCAGGCGACCCCAATCAGCAAGCTGACGATCAGAGCTGGTGCTGCCAGGCGACGGCGGGTTGGAGTGATTTTTTTATCCATTGCTATGCTCCAAAAAATCATGTTCTGTGCGCTTTATAAGGCAATGGCTGTGCCAGAGTGTAAGTTATTGTTTATCAATGATTTGTTGTTTCTTATTGTTTGGAACTGTCCGCTGGTGATACAACAGACCGTCCACTAATGGACAGTCTGAAAACGCCTTAAGCTATTGGATTTAAAAGATTGTTGCGAAGGCGTGGCGTTTTCGGTAGGGTTCTGCAATCAACCGCAAGGATGTAGTCATGAAACAGCCCTATAAGGTACTGGTACTGGATGACAACCAGGATATTTTGATCGCCAGTCGTATTTTTTTGAAGCAGCACTTTGCCCAGATAGTGACCTTACATGAGCCCGCTTTATTGCTCAGTACGCTGCAGCAGCCGACTGACGGACAGCCTTTTGATTTGCTGTTGCTGGATATGAATTTCAGTCGCGATACCCAAAGTGGCGAAGAAGGCCTGTTTTATTTAAAGCAAGCTTTAAAGGCGCAGCCCAGTCTGAAAGTAGTGATGATGACCGCTTATGCCGCTTTACCTTTGGCGGTTAAGGCGATGCAAAACGGGGCCGCGAATTTCATTGCAAAACCCTGGCAGAATGAGCAGTTACTGCAGACGCTGCAACAAGCTCTGCAGCAGCCACTGCACCACGACTCCAGACAAGGCGCTGCTGCAAAAACGGCTACCACCAGTGATGCCATTCCACTTTTGGGGCAAAGCCCGGCTATGCAACAGGTATTACGCACTATTGAAAAAGTGGCGGGGACAGAGGCTAATGTACTGCTGCTGGGGGAGAGCGGCACAGGAAAAGCTTTGGTTGCTCAGGCGATTCATCAGGCCTCACAACGCTCTGCTGCGCCTTTTGTCAGTGTGGATATGGGCAGTTTAAGCAGCAGTCTGCTGGAAAGTGAGTTGTTTGGTCATAAAAAGGGCGCTTTTACTGACGCAAAAAATGACTATGCCGGCCGTTTTGTCGAAGCCAGTGGCGGCACATTATTATTGGACGAATTAGCTAATTTAGCTTTGCCACAACAAGCAAAGCTATTAACAGCAATGCAAAATCGCACTGTGGTGCCTGTAGGTTCCGGTCAGGCTGTGGCTGTAGATATTCGTCTAATTTGCGCCACCAACGAGAATCTCTATCAAGCGGTGACAGAGGGCAGCTTCCGTCAGGATTTACTCTACCGTATCAACACGGTGGAGATAGTCTTGCCTGCGCTTCGTGAGCGTAAAGAAGATATTCCTTTGCTGCTGGAGTGGTATTTGCAACATTATTCAGAGCGTTATCAGCGCGATGGCTTACACATCAGCACTGCCGATAAGCGCACTCTGCAGAGTTACGACTGGCCTGGTAATGTGCGTCAATTAGCACATGCTGTAGAGCGTGCTGTGGTTTTGGCCGAGGGCAATACTCTGGATTTTAGTCATTTACAAAGCTCAGTGCAGAACGCGCGTGCCACTACTTTATCTGAGCAAGAGACTGAGACGGAATTTTTCCTCGAATTTGTCGAAGAAAAAACCATTCGTCAGGCGCTGCAGTATTATCAGGGGAATGTCAGTCAGGCGGCGAAAGCGCTGGGTTTAACCCGAGGGGCTTTATACCGGCGGTTGGAAAAATATGGCCTTTAACACTCGTCTGCTGCTCTTGCTTGGCAGTTTTACTGTGCTATTGATTTTTAGCTACCAACAGTGGCAGGGGGGAGCTTCGGCTTTTGCCGTCGCCTTAACTTTGGCCGCGATAGTAACGGCCTGGTTGATTTGGCAACACTGCAGCACCCGACAGCGTCAGACTGCTTTGGTGCTAAAAGCTTTGGCGAATCAGGATACGTCGTTAAATCTGCGCGACCAGCCAGAACTGCAGCAGCTACTGGGTGTGGTGCAGCAGCAATTAGGCAATAGCCGCCAGCAAGCGGAAGCCAAAGCTCAATATCTGCACACCCTGCTGAGCCAGTTAGATGTTGCTGTGCTGGAGTTTTCCGCTGATGGCCAGTTACTGCAAGCGAACCCGGCAGCGCTGCGTATGCTCACGTCTGCTCAGCAGCAACAACTGCAACAAGGTCAGTTTGACGAAGCGAACTTAGCGCAACTGGCCACTATACTGCATAGCACCACTACGCATTATCAGGGCCAGTTGCAATGGCAGCAGCAAGGCTACACAGACCGGCTGGCGCTGAGCATTGTCTGTAGCCGAATTCAGGGGCAGTTACGTAAACTGGTGACGCTGCAAAGTATTGATCAGGCACTGCTGCAGCAAGAAGTGCAGGCTTATCAGCAACTCACCAGGGTGTTGACGCACGAAATTGCCAATTCCGTAACCCCTATGGCGTCTTTGGCGCAAAGCTGCCAGCAGATTTTGCCAGTAGCAGGTACTGTGCTAAGTCAGGATGACCATGTTGATCTTAGCAAAGCGCTGACGACTATCTACAGACGTGGCCAGCACTTGAGTGATTTTATCTTGTCCTTTAAACAGCTAAGCCAGCCGGTCCAAGCGAATTTACAACAGACCAATCTGGTGGCAATTGTCAAAAATTGTCTGGCCTTGCAGCGTGATGTCATCACAAGGCTGGATATTCATTTGGATACAGATTTACCCAGCCAAGCCCTGTTATGGCTGGATGAAGCCCTCATGGAGCAGGTGCTGATTAACCTGCTGCAAAATGCATTGGATGCGATGCAGCAAAGTGCTCAGAAACAGCTTAGCGTGAGGCTTGAGCGCACAACACAACAGCAATGGCAACTGGATATAAGCGACACTGGACCAGGTATTGCACCCGAAGTGGCAGAACAAATCTTTATTCCGTTTTTCACCACCAAGGCCACAGGTTCGGGTATAGGCTTGCCTTTATCGCGCGCTTTGTTACAGGCACAGGACGCTCAATTGGAATACAAACCCGCTGAGCCTGGCGGTAGTTGTTTTAGCATACGTTTTGGGCAATAGCCTTTGGACTGTTTTCCAAACCCTGCTGCAACCAATCCAGCAGTAAGCGTACTTTAACCGGTAAATGCCGGTTGAGTGGATACAGTGCCCAGATACCTTCGTCTTGCGGTTGTTGCTCTGCTAATAAAGCGACTAAACGACCATCTTCTAAATAGGGCTGCAAGTAATAATCCGGTAGTTGAGTTACCCCTAGACCTTTGAGTACCGCATCTGTTAAAGCCACACCGCTATTACAGCGCAAATAAGGCTGGGGTTTAAATTGCAGCTTCTGGCCTTGTTGTTCAAAACGCCAGAAATCAACAGAGCCTACTAAACAGCGGTGTTGATGTAATTCCGCTACTGTTGCTGGGGTGCCGAATTTTTGCAAATAGTCCGGGCTGGCGCATAAATACAAAGTGCGTTTACCTAAAGCTTTGGCCTGTAAACTTGAATCAGTCAGTTGACCTAACCGAATAGCGCAATCAAAACCGCCTTGTACTAAATCCAGTTGATCATTGGTCAGTTGCAAATCCAGCTGCACTTTGGGGTAACGTAATAAAAATTCATGCAGCAAAGGCGCAATAAATTGCTCGCCATAATAAACAGGAGCCGTGATTTTTATTGCGCCTGAAGGCTCATGTTGCAGGCTGGTCAATAGCTGATTGGCTTGTTGCAGGCCGTTGACCAAAGCGCGGCACTGCTGGTAATACAGAGTGCCTTGTTCTGTTAAACGCACCTGACGGGTGGTGCGAAGTACCAGTTTGCAGTTCAGTCGCTGCTCTAATTGCAGCACAGTGCGACTGACCTGAGCGACTGAAATACCTAACACCTTGGCAGCTTTAGAAAAACTGCCGAGTTCTGCCACAGCCACAAATTCGCTGATGCCTTGCCATTCTTTCATTTATGCAAAACTCATTTGTTATTTGTGGGGATTATCATCGATTAAGAAAAAATTACAATGAGTTATACTCAGTGACAACTCAAACTGGAGAATTCAGATGCAAATGATCAAAACACGTGCAGCCGTGGCCTGGGGCCCGGGTCAACCGTTAAAAATTGAAGAAGTGGATTTAATGCCACCGCAAAAAGGCGAAGTGCTGGTGCGTATAGTGGCGACCGGTGTTTGCCATACCGACGCATATACTTTGTCGGGTCAGGATTCTGAAGGCAAATTCCCTTGTATTCTGGGCCATGAAGGTGGTGGTGTAGTTGAAGCTGTAGGCGAGGGTGTGACCAGCGTAGCGGTGGGCGATCATGTGATCCCTTTATACACACCAGAATGCGGTCAATGTAAATTCTGTTTATCAGGTAAAACCAACCTGTGTCAGGCCATTCGTGCTACCCAAGGCCAGGGCTTAATGCCAGATGGCACCACTCGTTTTTCCAAAGACGGCCAGCCTATTTACCACTACATGGGTACTTCTACTTTTTCTGAATACACAGTGCTGCCAGAAATTTCGTTAGCCAAAATTAATAAAGCGGCACCTTTGGAAAAAGTCTGTTTATTAGGGTGTGGCGTTACCACAGGTATGGGCGCTGTGATGAATACCGCCAAAGTGAAAGAGGGCGATACTGTGGCCGTCTTTGGTTTAGGTGGCATAGGTTTGTCTGCCATTATTGGCGCTGTGATGGCCAAAGCCAGCCGTATTATTGCCATCGATATCAACGAATCTAAGTTTGATATTGCCCGTCAACTGGGTGCTACTGATGTGATTAACCCGAAAAATTTCGACAAGCCAATTCAGGATGTGATTGTTGAAATGACAGACGGCGGCGTGGATTTCTCCTTTGAATGTATTGGTAATGTCAACGTAATGCGTTCGGCCTTAGAGTGCTGCCATAAAGGCTGGGGCGAGTCGGTGATTATTGGTGTGGCGCCTGCTGGTGCTGAAATCTCTACCCGTCCATTTCAATTAGTCACAGGTCGGGTATGGCGTGGCACTGCTTTTGGTGGTGTCAAAGGCCGCACTGAATTGCCGGATTATGTGGAGCGTTATTTAAAAGGTGAGTTTGAACTCGATACCTTTATCACCCATACCATGGGGCTTGAGCAAATCAACGAAGCTTTTGATTTGATGCATGAAGGGAAATCCATCCGCACCGTCATTCATTTCTAATTTTAGGTGTTAATTTTTATAAAAAGCCCGGTTCGCCGGGCTTTATTTACACAAGGATAAAGCCATGACGCTCATTCAGTTATCCGAACATAAACTCTTCGCTGGTCGCCAGATTAAATATCAGCATCACTCAGAAACAGTCAAAGGCCTGATGCAATTCTCGGTGTATTTACCGCCAGCGGCTGAAAAACAAAAAGTACCAGTGCTGTATTGGTTGTCCGGTTTAACCTGCACTGATGAAAACTTTTCGGTAAAAGCCGGTGCGCAGCGCGTAGCAGCTGAGTTGGGTATAGCCTTGGTGATCCCAGACACCAGCCCACGAGGCGATCAGGTAGCAGACGATGCCGCTTATGATTTAGGTCAGGGCGCAGGTTTTTATGTCAATGCGACACAAGAGCCATGGGCAGCCCACTATCAGATGTACGACTATATCAGTCGCGAACTGCCATCTTTAGTAGAAGCACATTTACCTGTCACATCAGCCAAAGCCATCAGTGGTCATTCGATGGGCGGCCATGGTGCTTTGGTGATTGCCTTACGTGAAGCCGGAGCTTATCGCTCAGTGTCGGCTTTTTCACCTATTTGCCAGCCATCAGAATGTGATTGGGGCAAAAAGGCCTTTACTGCCTATCTTGGCAGCGATCAAAGCCAGTGGTTACAGTACGACGCGAGTTTTTTACTGGCACAACAACAAAGCAGTTTGCCGATGCTTGTTGATCAAGGTGAGGGCGATCAGTTTTACCCGTCGCAGCTTCGCACGCAATCTCTGATCGAAGCCAATCAGCGTAGCCAGAGCGCAGCGCAAATTCGCCTGCAACCGGGGTACGATCACAGCTACTTTTTTATCAGCAGCTTTATTGAAGAGCACCTGCATTTTCATGCAAAGCACCTGAAGGCTTAGGTTGAGCTCCATCGTCACGGATTTTTTACTTGCCCAAACTCCTCAAGCACGGCTAAAATGGCGCCGCGCTTAGGGGAGTAATTTACAAAACCGCCAGGTTTTGTGTTGTTGTCAACATACTTGTACCTCACTGTACATGGCAATAACGTCCCGTAGATCAGGCTTGATCAGGTATTAATGAGACCTAAGACAATGTACTAGCCCCAGGCGGGAGTTGGTGTATTGTCTTATGTTTAATTTTCCCGCCAGGTGCAGTTTATGTATTTTGATGCCTTTGTGGCCTCTTTCGCTTCCGTTACTGTGGCGGAGATCGGCGATAAAACCCAACTTTTATCTTTATTCCTCGCGGCTCGCTTTCGCTCCCGTGGCGCTATTATCGCCGGTATTCTGGTGGCAACTTTATTAAATCATGCCGCATCGGCCTGGTTTGGTGCCTGGGTGGCGCAGTTTATTCCACAAGGTTGGCACTCTTGGTTGTTAGGTGGTTCTTTTATTGCCGTGGCCTTGTGGTTGCTTATTCCGGATAAAGACGACAGCGAAGAAGTCAGCGTTTTAAAATACGGTGCCTTTTTCGCCAGCTGTCTCTTATTTTTCCTGGCAGAAATTGGCGATAAAACACAAGTAGCGACAGTACTGCTGGCAGCCACTTACCCTGAAACCTGGCAAGTGATTTTAGGCACTACCATCGGCATGCTGGCCGCTAATGTGCCTGTCGTTTACGCCGGTAGCTGGTTGCTGGAACGTATTTCGTTAGACTGGGCACGTCGTGTTGCCTGTGCCATTTTTATGCTACTGGGTGTGGTGACTATTCTGATGTATTAACCCAGAGTCGAAAACGGACTGAGAATATTGAGTTGTTTAATTTGTGAACAACTCAACTCTGCCTTAATGTTAGTATTATCCTGCTGAGTCAAGTATAATGCGCGGCCATTTTTGGCAGGCAAAACCGAGTGAATAACAGATGCAAACGAATCAGGCCCCTTTAAGAAAATCCGCAGCAGTGGACCGCATGGCGGCCGAGCGGGGACTATTTTCTTATCCTAAATACTGGGCTGAGTCCTTTGGTACTGCACCTTTTTTGCCAATGAGCCGTGCCGAGATGAAACAGCTTGGTTGGGACAGCTGCGATATTATTCTGGTAGTCGGTGATGCTTATGTTGATCACCCCAGTTTTGGTATGGCTGTAGTTGGCCGCATGCTGGAAAGTCAGGGCTTTCGGGTGGGTATTATTGCCCAGCCGGATTGGTCGTCCAAAGATGCTTTTATGGCGCTTGGCAAACCTAACCTGTTTTTTGGCGTCTCTGCCGGCAATATGGATTCGATGATTAATCGCTACACAGCGGACAAAAAATTACGTCACGACGATGCCTATACGCCAGGCAATGAAGGTGGCAAACGACCTGACCGGGCTGTCATTGTCTATTCGCAGCGCTGTAAAGAAGCCTATAAAGATGTGCCTGTGATCATTGGTGGTATAGAGGCCAGTTTGCGCCGTATCGCCCATTATGATTACTGGCAGGAAAAAGTTCGTCGCTCCATTATTTTTGATGCCAAAGCAGAATTACTGATTTACGGCAATGCCGAACGTCCGCTGGTGGAAGTGGCGCATCGTATTGCTAATGGTGAAGATATCAATACGCTGCACGATATTCGTGGTACTGCGGTTATTCGTAAAGAGCCTTTACCGGGCTGGCGTGGTGTTGACTCTACCGCTATTGATAAAGTCGGTAAAATTGATCCCGTGCCTAATCCTTATGGTGCAGACGATGTCGGCTGTGGCACTTTTTCTGAATTTGCCCAGCAAGGCATAGACTTAAGCAAAGCGCCTGAAGTGGAAGCCAAGCCAATTCTGGTGCAGCCGCCACGGCAAAAACCCTGGGAAAAAACTTATGTGAAGTTGCCAGCTTTTGAACAGGTCAGTGTGAACAAGCCGCTGTATGCCCATGCTTCACGTATCCTGCATCAGGAGACCAACCCAGGTTGTGCCCGTGCTATTTTCCAGCGCCATGGTGATCGTTATTTATGGGTGAATCCGCCAGCTTTTCCATTAACGACGGAAGAGATGGACGGCGTGTTTGGCCTGCCTTATCAGCGTGTGCCTCATCCTGTGTATGGCAAGGCAAAAATTCCTGCTTATGAGATGATCAAAACCTCGGTCAATATCATGCGTGGTTGTTTTGGTGGCTGTTCCTTTTGCTCTATTACCGAGCACGAAGGCCGCGTCATTCAGAGCCGTTCTCAGGAATCGATTTTAAAAGAAATTAAAGAAATTCGTGACAAAGTGCCGGGTTTTACCGGTGTGATCTCGGATTTAGGCGGCCCAACCGCCAATATGTATCGCTTGCGTTGTAAAAATCCAAAAGCGGAGCAAACCTGCCGCCGGCCTTCCTGTGTCTACCCGACCATTTGTGAGCATATGGACACAGACCAAAGCCCGACCGTGGATTTATACCGTGCCGCCCGTAAAGTAGATGGCATTAAAAAGATTCTGGTGGCGTCCGGTGTTCGCTACGACTTAGCGGTTGAAGACCCTAACTACGTCAAAGAGTTAGTGCAGCATCATGTCGGCGGTTATCTAAAAATTGCTCCTGAGCATACTGAAACTGGCCCTTTGTCGAAAATGATGAAACCTGGCATGGGCGCCTATGACAAGTTTAAAGAAATGTTCGACCGCTTTAGCCGTGAAGCGGGCAAAGAGCAGTACCTGATCCCGTATTTTATCTCTGCGCATCCTGGCACCACTGACAGAGACATGGTGAATTTGGCTTTGTGGCTGAAAGAACGCGATTTTAAACTGGATCAGGTGCAGAACTTCTACCCAAGCCCTATGGCGAACGCGACGACCATCTATCACACAGAGATGAACTCGCTGAAGAATATCAAAGGCAATACCGAAGTGGTGCCTGTGCCTAAAGGGGAGCGTCAGCGTCGCTTGCACAAAGCCTTATTGCGTTATCACGACCCGAAAGGCTGGCCAATGATCCGCGAAGCTTTGGTCAAAATGGGCCTCAAACAGCTGATTGGCCGTGGCAAAGGTTGTTTGGTACCGGAAGAAGGCAAAGAAGACTTGTTCCTGCGTGGCACCAAAGTACCGGGCAAAAAACCGGGTCAGGTGGCATTAACCCGTCACACAGGGGTTAATCCGGCGGCTAAAGCGGTAGAGAAAATTAAACGCTCATCCGGTAAACCGTCCTTTAGCAAGAGAGCCAAAGGGTAAGATGATGGCGATGGAAGCTGTGCTTGAAACACCAAGGTTGATTCTGCGCGCTTTTACACTGGATGATGTGGATGCAATGTATCAGCTGATGACAGTGCCTGAAGTGATACGTTATGTTGGCAACCAACCAGCGCAGTCAAAGCAGGATACGCTGGATTATTTGATGCAGCATCCTCTGCGGGATTATCAAGTCTATGGGTATGGCCGTTTTGCCTGTGTCTGGAAAGAAACGGGCCAGGTGATAGGTTTCAGTGGTATTAAGTTTCTGGAAGAAATTCAGGAAACTGAGCTTGGTTACCGCTTCTTGCCAGAGTTTTGGCGCAAGGGGCTGGCCACTGAAGCCGGGCAGGCCGTCATTCAGTTTGCACAAGGCTTAGGTTTGAAAAGATTAGTGGCTGTGATCCATCCGCAGAATGAAGGCTCTAAGCTTGTGGCCACTAAATTAGGCTTTGGCCTCGAAGGTAAAACAGAATTGTCTTTGCTTGAAAATCAGGATTTATTGCTGTTTTCCAGAACCATTTAAGTTTTTATATTCTAAAGGCCAGAGCCTGAGCTTTGGCTTATTATTTCCCGCGCCATTTAAACAAGCCGCTTTAGTACTTATTCAGGCTCTGTTAAACTTTGCCGCCTTTTGATTGGAGTTCGTATGGCGTCGAAGTTTTCGCTCAATTTACAATCTGTTGCTGCACAGTGGATGCTCTGTTTGCTGCTGGCTCTTGCTGCTGTTTTTGCGTATCAGGCCAAACCCTGGCTGGCATTTATGCTATTGCCCGAACCCATGACTCAATCTCAGTTAAAGCAAGTGAATGATTTTGAATCTGAAAATCCAGAGGCGACTCAAGTGCTCCATGCCTATTTGGGGATCCGCGCTTTGATGGCCGAAGAAAAGTTATTGCTGGAGCAACATGCGGCTTGGGACGACCAGGACCGTGATGAAGGCTGGGCCGAGGCCACAGAGTACTTATTAGCCCATTTAGCTGTTACTACCACGAATAATGAATTGCGGATCCTCGATAGCGAATGTCGCAATACCTTGTGTCAGGTCAAGTTGATGGCACCGACACCACTAACTAAAGAATTTACTGTGAAGATCCTCGACTACGCCAAAGTACTAAAAGCCGGCGAGTTAGAATATGACGATTTGGAAAGTCTACCCGGCGCTGTGTTATTAAAACTCAAAGCCAATAAAAGATATAAGTTTGATGAAGCGACTTCGGCACAGTTGTGGCCGCAAGAGCGCAAGCAATGGGAACAGGAGTTAAAAACATGGTACACAAAATAAAGTATCCGGCAGTATTTCTGCTGGTGTATCTGTTGTGTGCTTTGATTGATTTTGGCACCACCTATTATCGCCAGGCAAAAATTCCTGTGACAGAGTACAGCAGTGCAGAATTGTCTGAGGCTATGCAACAACTCATGCAGCAGCATCGTCTGACTGGCGCTGAGTTGTCTCAGGCGATTAGCGATGTGCAACAGCAAAAGAAACGTTACCTCGATTAAACGCTGTTCTGGCTTAACTTCACGGACAACATACTTAAAGCGCCATATAAAATGTCGTTGTTAAACAGGCTGATGTCGTCCCCATCCAGCATGCTGCCGAGTACATAAAGTAAAGGTAAAAAATGATCCGGGTGAGGCACCGCTAGTCTGGCTGCTTCCCCGAGGTTCTGATACCGAGCTATCTCCTCCACCTTTTTACTCAGCAATAATTCTTTTATTTGATGGTTAAACTGTTCGGCCCATAAAGGTGGCTGAGTGCTTTGCCAGTCCAGCATCCGCAGGTTATGCACCACGTTTCCTGAACCCAGAATCATCACACCTTGTTGACGCAGTGGGGCCAGCTTTTTTGCCAGTTGCAGATGCTCAGCTGGGCTTAAATGCTGATCCAGGCTCAGTTGCACCACTGGAATATCCGCCTTAGGAAACATATGGATCAACACAGACCAGGCGCCATGGTCCAGGCCCCAGGTTAAATCCAGTTCCACCTGATGTGGGCTTAACAGAGTTTTTATTTCAGCCGCCAGTTGTGGGCTACCCGGAGCAGGGTACTGCACCTGATGTAACTCTTGTGGAAAACCATAAAAGTCATGAATAGTTTTGGGGGCAGCCATGGCTGTGACCGCAGTGCCTTTAGTGTACCAGTGTGCTGATACCATCAGGATGACTTTTGGGGACAGGCCTTTTACTACCGATTGCCATTGCTGTACCTGGGCATTTTGCTCCAGCGCATTCATAGGACTGCCGTGACCAATGAATAAAGCAGGTTGAATCGACATATTCTGGCTCCCCGAAAGTAAAAGAGCAGTATAGAAGCTATAACTTCGATTGAATATGGTTAAATTGTGCCTCTTTTGTTCGATTTATTCGATGCTTTATCGAACTGAGAACCTTTAGATTTAAAAAACAAAACCGGACTAAGCCGGTTTTGTCTGAGTTACTGCTGTGGCTTTTGCTGAGTCATAGCTTGACCCTGTGCCTTTGGTCAATTGAGTTAAAAAAACCAGGGGGCCCGTTGTTTTTTCTCAGGGTAAATCTGGTTCATTGACTCTGCGTCATACAAACGGCCGTTGACCATGCTGTATTTCACTTTGTCGCTGTCCATGATGTTTTTCAGTGGATCGGCATCCAGGATAATCAGGTCAGCCAGCTTGCCTGCTTTGATAGATCCCAGTTGATGATCCATACCAAAAGTTTTGGCCGGGTTAATCGTGGCTGTTCTCAGGGCTTCCAGCGGGCTCATGCCGCCTTGCGCAAACATCCAGATCTCCCAATGTGCACCTAAACTTTCACGCTGACCATGAGCACCAATGTTAGTGACGACGCCTAAATCGGATAACTCTTTGGCCATTTTGGCAATAGAGATATGGTTGTAGTGATGATCTGGTGCTTTAGGGCGACGCATGCTGCGCGGACGTAGCTCATCAGCTGGTACATATTTGCTCAAACGTGGATGTTTCCAGACATCAGTTTTATCGTACCAGTAGTTTTCACCAAAAATACCACCGTAGGCCACGATCAGGGTCGGTGTATAAGCCGTGTTGCTTTGTTGCCACAGTTGTTTGACATCGTCATACAGCACTGCCGCAGGTAAAGAGTGCTCCAGTGTGGTGTGACCATCCACCACCATGCTCAGGTTATGCTGTAATAATGAGCCACCCTCAGGCACTACCAGCATCTCCAGTTCACGTGCTGCCTCAATCACCTGTTGGCGCTGATTACGACGCGGCTGGTTATAGCTTTTCACCGAAAAGGCACCCACTTTTTTCAAGCGCTCTAAGTGAAATTTTGCATCGTCCAGACTATCGATATGGGAGGTATAGCCTGCACCATAAGCGCCGTACAAAATTGTGCCGGTAGAGAAGATACGGGGACCTACTGTGATACCTGCTTTTTGCATTTCGCTGGCGGTGAAAATTTCCTGAGTGTCATTCGATGGATCGTGAATAGAGGTCACGCCCAAAGCCAAACTGGCGTAGTTCGCATAGTTTTGTTGTGGGATCAGCTGATTGACGCCCTGAGCGCCGTGGGCGTGTGCGTCAAACAAACCCGGTAATAAAGTTTTGCCTGTGATGTCGATAACTTCTGCACCGGCCGGAACTTTGACATCAGCTTTAGTACCAACAGCTTTGATTTTATTGCCTTCAACCAGTACTACCGCATCCTGCAAGACGGTATCGCCTTCCATGGTAATGACCTGACCACCAACAAAAGCGATTTGGCCCTGTGGTTTATCCATAGGTACAGTAAAGCCAATGCTACTGCCATTTTTGGCATCGACTTTGACTTTGCTGTTTACATCAAACAAACCGGCAATGCTGTGGTGATACAGTTCAGGCCCTAAGTGCCAATACAAGCTGCTGCTGTCAGAGGTCCAGCTGATATCAGTACCTGCTTTGACGGAGAGCTGTTTGACCGGGAATTGGGTGTCCGAGCCGCTAATGTCAATCACCGCACCACGCTCAGCGAAAGGCGTGACATAAACCTTAAAACGATCAACAAAAGCTAAATACTTGCCATCTGGTGATAACTTAAACTCGGTGCCGTATTTGGCCGTGTATAAAGTGCGTTGCTGCTCTGTGGTCAAATCTATGCTGAGCAGTGTCGGCGATGCACCATAATCCTGCGCAAACACTCTTTTGCTGTCTTTGCCAAACATAGGGGCATAGCCATTACGGCTAATCAGTTTTGGTTTATCAGCACCACTGACGCTGACTGCATAAAGACCAGTATTGAGTGACCACTTTTTATCCAGTAACGAACCAGCACCAGATTTACGATACACCACAGTACGGCCATCCGGGCTGAAGGTAGGTTCTACATACTTACCTGGCTCTGGCGTTAAATCACGGCTTTGGTTTGAGGCTAAATCCAGCACTTTCACCCGACCTTGAGCTGTGTCATGCCAGCTGACATAAACCAGCTTGCTGCCATCACGGGAAAACTGCGGGTAAAACTCAAAATGTTCGTTCTGGCTGGTCAGGCGTTTGGCTGAACCTGACTTTAAGTCTTTGATATACAAATGACCTAAAGCCGAATACACCGCCTTTTTACCGTCAGGCGACATATGCAGATTACCCAGGACCTTCACATCTAACTGGTCTTTGTCTAAATCCTGTTTAAATGTAACTGCCTGCTGAATTTTTTTGCTGCGCTCAACTGAGAAAGGGATTTGTGTTTTGCTTTTGCTGGCGATATCCAGACTGTTGATTTTACCACCGGCCCAGTACACCAGCTTTTTGTTATCGGGTGTCCAGCTCAAGGTGGGGTACACACCATGAATAGCCCAGGTTTCCTGCATATCACGGTCAAGCTGGTTATCCAATTGGATATGCTCGCCACTTTCTAAATCGTATAAAAACAAAGTGCTCTGGAAATCGACACGGCGAATATAAGCTAAATATTTGCCATCAGACGAAGGCGTAGGGCGGATAGCGCCACCAGCGCCTTGCAGCAGCACATCAATTTTGCCGGTTTCGCGCTCAAAACGTTTAATAACATAAATGCCTTGTTCTGAGTCCTTGCTGTAATGAAAGGTTTTACCTGGCGTATCGTCCTGTGAAAAATAAATATATTTCCCGTCTGGCGAGAAAGCGGGCTCGCCTAAGTCTTTTTCGTCATTGGCTTTGGCGGTGAGCATCACACCAGCGCCGCCAGATTTATGGTATTGCCATACTTCGCCAGCGCCTAAAGAACGACCCGCAGTAAAGTGTTTACGGGCCACAATAAACTCGCCATCCGGACTCCAGGCCGGGCTGTTGAGTAAACGGAAGGTCTCTTCTGTGACTGCTTTTTGCTCTGAGCCATCGGCTTTCATTACCCAGATATTATCGCCACCACCTTGATCGCTGGTAAAAGCGATGTATTTGCCGTCTGGGCTGAATACGGGCTGCATTTGCCAGCCGATATCAGAGGTTAAGGCTTTGGCTTTACCACCGCTGATGGGCATGGTGTAAATATCACCCAGCAAATCAAAAGCAATGGTTTTGCCGTCCGGGCTGACACTGACATTCATCCAGGTGCCTTGTTGCACATCGATGTTGATGTCAGTGAATTTGCCTGCGGGTTTATCGACATTCCAGCTGGGTTTCTTATCATCGGCGGCAATGGCCAGAGTGGAGCATAAAGCCAGGGCTAACAGACTGTAGTTATAGTTTTTCATCGGTGGACCTCTTGTTGGTTGACCGTACGCTGCCATAAAGCCAACACAGGGTAAAGCCTTGCAGGCAAAACTGCGGTTAAAAGCCCAACATTTCAGACTGATTACAGGTTCAGTAGAGTAAAACTTTGGCCTGCATCAAAAACTGGTTACACTGGAGTGAATTAGAATAAATAGCCGGAGCTGAAGTGGACTCTCCTTGTGTTGCCTGTTGCAGGCTAAATGAAGATAAAGTGTGTGTCGGTTGTTATCGCCATATGGATGAAATTGTCGACTGGCGGAAAAAAACGCCAGAACAGTACCAACAAATTGCATTAAATATTCAGCAGCGTAAAACGCTCGCTCGCAGTCTGGGTGAAACAGTGCCTATGACCGAAGCGGAGTGGAGAGCGGCCAGAGCTCGTAACGCAAAAAAGTTAATGGCCGGAGGGGCAGTATGATGCTGGATCCAGCCTGGTTTGATATCAGCCCTTTATCCTGGCACGCCATAGGTATTACCTTACTCACTGGCAGTATTGTTGGATTAGAGCGGCAGTTACGCGGTAAACCTGCAGGGATCCGGACTTCAATTCTGATTACTTTAGGTACCTATTTATTCGTTGCTTTATCCTTGCCTTTGGGCCATGCGGTGCTTGATGCCAATCGTGTTGTTGGTAACGTAGTGACAGATCCTAGCCGTATTATTGGTCAGGTGGTCACAGGTATTGGTTTTCTTGGTGCAGGTGTCATGCTAACCCGTGAAGGCATAGTGGTGGGGGTGACCTCTGCTGCAACTATTTGGGTGCTGGCCGCAATAGGGGTTGCCACAGGTTTGGGTCATTATCAGGTGGCGATTTGGTTGTCTGTGGTGGTGGTGGGTGTATTGACTGGGGTTGATATGCTGGAAAATGCCAGCGCGGCTTTACGTCGGGGTGTGCACAGAACTACAAAAGACTGGATTACCCGAAAAGCTACAGATGGTAATGAAGTGTCGGAAACAGAACCTGGCCAAGGTAAACAATAAAAGATAGAGACAGGATTGTTATGTTATTAGAAGCCGTATGGATAGGTTTTGCTTTTAGTTTGGGTTTGTTGGTGCGCTTAATTGGTTTGCCGCCTCTGATTGGCTATCTGGCCGCTGGTTTTATGATCACAGCCTCGGCGACAGAGTTGGATTTGCCTAAAGAAGGCAATGCCATTATTGCTCATGTCGCTCACTTAGGGGTGTTGCTGCTGCTATTCACTGTTGGGTTAAAATTAAATATCCGCAGTTTAGGCAAACCTGAAGTGCTGGGTGGCAGTTTGGCGCATTTTGCCAGCTCAGCCTTGCTTTATACCCCTATCATCTATCTGACCTTTGAACCCGATTGGTATTACGCTGTGATGCTCTCGGCTGCTTTGGCATTTTCCAGTACAGTGCTGGCGGCCAAGGTACTGGAAGGCAAGCGAGAAATCAGGGCTTTTCATGGCCGTGTCGCTATTGGCATTCTGGTTATGCAGGATTTAATAGCCATGGCGCTGTTGAGTTTTACACAGGGCATTACGCCATCGCCTTTTGCTTTGCTGGTGCTGTTGGTGCCTTTATTACGCCCATTACTGTACAAGCTGATGGATTTAACCGGCCACGATGACTTGCAGATTTTATTTGGTGTGCTGCTTGCTGTGGTATTAGGTGGTTCAGGATTTCATACCATAGGCCTAAGCTCAGAGTTAGGAGCTTTGGTATTTGGAGCCTTGTTGGCTGGTCACAACAGAGCAGGTGAACTGTCTAAAACCTTATGGGGTTTAAAAGAGTTTTTCCTGGTCGGTTTTTTCCTGCAAATAGGCTTAGGTGGTCTGCCGGATCAACAGGCCTGGCTCTTTGCTGCTTTGATGACGGTATTATTGCCCTTTAAAGCTGTATTGTTTTTTGCGCTGCTGGTGGTATTCAAATTACGAGCCCGCAGCGCATTCTTATCCGGTTTGGCCTTGAGTAATTACAGCGAATTTGCGCTTATTGTCGCTGCCAGCGTGATGCCGCAATTTCTTATTCCACTGGCGTTAACCGTAGCTTTGTCTTTTGTGGTGTCTGCGCCGCTGAATCGCTTTGCCCACCCTTTGTATGAACGTCTGGCACATCGGCTTATTCCTTTTGAGCGCGATATTCATCACCCGGATGAGCAGCCTGTATCTTTAGGCGATGCTGAAGTACTGATTATGGGCATGGGGCGCACAGGCTCGGCGGCTTATCAGTATCTGGAGCATAAATGCCATTTAGTAGCGCTGGACTCCGATCCGGCCAAAGTGGCAGAGCATCAGGAAAAAGGCAATAACGTGCTGTTTGCTGATGCTGAGGATCAGGTGTTTTGGCAAGGTTTAACCTTAGGGGGCATCAAAGCCGTAGTGCTGTGCTTAAATGATGTAGAAGCCAAAGTGATAGCGACCAAAAAACTGCGACAAGCAGGTTTTGCTGGTTTAATCGTCTCACACAGTATGCACAAAGATGAAGCCGCTGCGATTTTGGATGCAGGAGCTGATCATACCTATCTGACCATGTCAGAAGCTGGTGTGGGTTTAGGTGAACGAGTACGGCAGCATATTACGATTTAGTTTTTAGTGGGGCACTGTTGTGCCCCTGACATTTAAAAATGGTTCTCTAAGAGCTAAGTTTTAAGCCAATAATACCGAGTAAGATCAAGCCAATACTGATTAAGCGTCCTGCAGTCGCCGGGTCGCCTAACAGGTAAATTCCGACTATGACAGTGCCGACAGCACCTATACCAGTCCAGACCGCATAAGCCGTGCCGACGGGCAGGTCACGCATTGCAAGCCCAAGCATGGTAATGCTCAAAAGCATAGCTCCCAGAGTCCAGACCGATGGCCAGAATTTGGTAAAACCTTCAGTGTATTTTAAACCCACAGCCCAACCGACTTCCAATAAGCCAGCCACAACAAGTAATAACCAGTTCATAAGGTATTCCAGTGTTTGAAGTTGGGGTCGTCCCCGCTAAATAGATGCGCTATTGGGTCGTCCCAACAGGCCATAGTAGAAAAAAGCGCCACAATTTTAACCATGCCAGCGCTTTAGGGCAAGCTGGAAGCCAAAATCTAGTCGAGCGTCCCCGCTACTATTTGCAAATCTTCGCTGCTTTGCAATGCCACAGGCAAACAGAGTTTTAATGCTCGCACTACCATATCCACAGGCATAGAAGCGACTGCTTTGTCTATCGCTTGTTCTGGAGCATAAGGAATATGTAAAAAACCAGCCCGCACTTTTGACTGATCTTTCAGCTGGTGCATCAAAGCGTAAAACACTGTGTTGCAGACATAAGTCCCAGCGGTGTAAGACACTGCTGCGGGGATGCCTTGTTGTTTCAAACGGTTGACCATAGCTTTGATGGGCAAGGTGGTAAAGTAGGCGGCTGGGCCTTCACCGACCACTGGCGCACCGACAGGCTGCTGTCCGGCATTATCGGCAATACGGGCATCGATAAAATTAATAGCGACTTTTTCAAAACAAAGTTCAGTGCGGCCACCAGCCTGACCCAAAGCCAATACCAGCACAGGTTTTAATTCAGCAATGGCTGTTTTAAGTTCCTGCTGGCTTTTCTCAAATACACAAGACAGTTGCCGGCTGACAATCTGCACTTCATCGTCCAGTTGATAACCGTCAAGCTGTTGTACAGCCAGCCAGGAGGGGTTGCTTTGTTCGCCGCCAAAAGGCTCAAAGCCAGTCAGTAAAATAGTGTGCATGAAGGCTCCGGTTTAAAACATTAACAGATACATCAGAATGATATTCACACCAAGCAGCACTAGGGCTGTTGGCGCCTGAGCTTTAATGACAGCGTTTTTATCCGGCAGTTCTAAAAGTGCAGCCGGCACTATATTAAAGTTTGCTGCCATAGGGGTTAGTAAGGTACCGCAGTAACCACAAAACATGCCGATGGCCGCCATAATGGCCGGGTCGCCACCATGCTGCAGCACCAACAACGGAATGCCTATGCCTGCGGTGATCACCGGGAAAGCGGCGAAGGCGTTGCCCATAATCACAGTAAATAAGGCCATGCCGATAGCATAACAAGCCACTGCCAGCAGAGGATGGTTTAAATTTAAATACAAACTCGTTAGCTGCGAAACGGTTTCACCGACACCGGCCTGATTAAACAACAACCCCAAGGTAGCCAGTAACTGCGGCAATAAAAAGGCCCAGCCTATGGCTTCAATTAAACGTGAAGATTCTTTGAAAGCCTGTTGAGGTTTCTCTTTAGTGAAATACAAAGCGGCTAGGACAGCAAAAAAAGCAGCTAAGCCCAGCGCCGATAAAGTGGCATTTTTTGGATCCAATAAAGACCAGCCATCGGCCTTGATATGCACCAACACCAAAGCTGAAAATACTGTCAGTAAGGGGATCATCAGGGCAGGAATAAACAATGCATTACCAAGACGTTTGACGGAGCTTAGCCGTTGTTGCAGTTCAAGCGTCTGGTAGTTGCCACCTTTGACACCACCAAAGCCTGCCACTATAGCCATTAACACCACTATGGCACCAACCAGCGCTGGCGGCATAAAGTCACCCAGCAGAAAAATCAGACCGTAACTAAACCAGAATAAAGCGCTGCTGTATCTTTTGTCCTTAAAGCTAAAAAACGCTACTGCAAAAAACAATAAAGCTGCAACGTAATACAGCAAAGTCATGCTAATCATGGCGTTGCTCCTGCTTTAATTGCTGTTGAAGCTGACGGGCCAGATAAGCATCAAAACGTAACAAACGGGTCCCATGAATTAAAAATGCAGCCAGAGCGGTAGGAATACCCCAGAGTGCGATATGCAAAGGCTCGGTTTCGATACCGGACTCACGTAAAAACGTGTGCATTAAGATAATAGCGCCAAAAGCGACAAAAATATCTTCACCAAAAAACAAGCCTATATTGTCGGTCGCAGCCGACATAGCACGAATTTTATACTTTATTTTATCCGGCAGGCTGTGGTGTTTTTGCTCAAAAGCCGCTTCTGCCATAGGAGAGAGTAAAGGCCTGACCATTTGTGGATGCCCGCCTAAACTGGTGAGACCTGCAGCAGCCGTGCTTTCGCGAAGTGCCAGATACACCAGCAGTAAACGTCCTGTTGTAGCGGCTTTAATCTGTTGGATCCAGTTTTGAGCTTTTTCGCGCAGACCATGACGCTCTAACAGACCTATAACAGCCAAAGGCAATAACAAGATCAATGGCAAATTCCGGGTTTTCAAAAAGGCAGTGCCCAGAGATTCCAGCCAGGTCAGTATCGGCATCTTCACCGCCATACCCGTAGCAAAAGCTGCGACTGTGACCACCA
This sequence comes from Rheinheimera sp. KL1, assembly GCF_001275035.1. Classification (NCBI taxonomy): domain Bacteria; kingdom Pseudomonadati; phylum Pseudomonadota; class Gammaproteobacteria; order Chromatiales; family Chromatiaceae; genus Rheinheimera; species Rheinheimera sp. KL1. The sequence goes on along the minus strand of NZ_LAMX01000012.1, from coordinate 106,576 downwards.
GCACAGGGTTAAATTTCAATAAAAATCCGAGCATCACTACGGCGATGCCAAGCAAAGGCCAAAGGCTGAAATCGGTCATAAGGGTCCTGTTATTTTTGTTATCTCTGACTATTGCTACACAAAAGAGTGGGGTAAAGCGAGAAGAAAACGCTAAAAATCATTGGAAAAGCGATGCTTGCCTTTTGCTGTTTTTTATTTGAAATCCCGATTCTTTGGATAGGAAAATGACGTGAAATTAGGCCTCTAAGCCGCGTCAAATCTGATGTTGTATCAAAAGCTCGACTCAGCGAAAAACCCTCGCTATAATGCCGCGTCCTATATAACAGGTCTGGATTGTGTGCGTAAAGACAGAGCCCGGACAAGCGAAAAGATGGCGTAGCGAGACGCCCGATTTGATTTTGAGGTAACAAGATGCAAGTTTCTGTTGAGACCACACAGGGTTTAGAACGCCGTTTGACTATTACTGTTCCAGCTGCTGCCATCAGCACTGAAGTAGAAAAAGAATTAAGAAATATCGCGAAAAATCGCCGTATTGACGGTTTCCGTCCAGGTAAAGCACCTGTAGCTATGATCAAAAAAATGTTTGGTCTGTCGGTATTACAAGACGTGGCTTCACGTCAGATGCAAAACCATTTTTACCAAGCCATTATTGCGAATAAACTGACACCAGCTGGTGCTCCTACTTTTGCTCCAGGCCAACTGGCTGAAGGTAAAGATTTAGAATTCGCAGCGACTTTCGAAGTGTATCCAGAAGTTGAGCTGAACGCTCTGGACAAAATCGAAGTGACCAAGCCAGTGGTTGAAATCACGGCTGATGATTTAGAAACTATGTTAGGCACGCTTCGTAAACAGCATGCAACATGGGCAAAAACTGACGCTGCAGCAGCGTCGGGCGATCGCGTGATCATCGACTTTGTGGGTTCTATCGATGGTGAAGAGTTTGAAGGCGGTAAAGCTGCTGACTTCACGTTAGAGTTAGGCCAGGGTCGTATGATCCCAGGTTTCGAAGACGGTATCATCGGCAAAAAAGCGGGTGAAGAAGTGACTGTTGATGTGACTTTCCCTGCTGAATACCATGCTGAAAACTTGAAAGGTAAAGCGGCTAAGTTTGCTGTGACTGTAAAAGCAGTTGAAGCTCAGCAATTACCAGAAGTCAACGACGAGTTCGCTAAGCTGTTCGGTTTAGCTGAATCTACTGTTGATGCATTAAAAGTTGAAGTGAAAAAGAACATGGAGCGTGAGCTGAACAACAGCATCAAAGCTCGTGTGAAAGATCAGGTGATTAAAGGCTTGTTAGCCACTCATGAAGTGGAAGTGCCACAAGCTCTGATTGACAGCGAAATCGATGTATTACGTCGTCAGGCGTTACAGCGTTTTGGCAACAATCTGGATCCAAAACAATTACCAGAACTGCCAGCTGCTCTGTTCACTGAACAAGCCAAAGACCGCGTCAAAGTAGGTTTATTATTGGGCGAAGTGATCAAAACCAACAAACTGCAGGTTGAAGATGCACGCGTTCAGGCTCTGATTGAAACTGTAGCTTCTGCGTACGAAGATCCACAAGAAGTGATCCAGTACTACAACAGCAACAAAGAGCTGCTGCAAGGTATGCGTAATGTTGCTTTAGAAGAACAAGCCATTGACCTGGTTCTGGCAAAAGCTAAAGTGACAGAACAAAAAGCCAAGTTTGATGAGATCATGAATCCACAAGCTGCAAACTAAGATTTGACATCTGTTTGTCAGGCAGTTTTAATGGCTCGAGCATCATAGTTCGGGCCATTTTTATTTTAGAGCCGTCGTACTTGAAGCCGCTGCATTGTTGACTGCACGTTCTCACCCCAATCACATAGGACTGCTATGTTCATCGGGCTCTGAGCATTCGTCGCGGCTGTGCAACATCAATTATTTAGGCTCTGGATACAGCCCCTCTTTTTAAGGAAACCGCATTATGGCATTTGAGCCGAGAATGAATGAATTAGTGAATGCCTTAGTTCCTATCGTTATTGAACAAACCGCTAAGGGTGAGCGTTCTTTTGATATTTACTCGCGTTTATTAAAAGAGCGGGTGATTTTTTTAACGGGTCAGGTTGAAGACCATATGGCAAACCTGATTGTCGCTCAGTTGTTATTTTTAGAATCTGAGAACCCGGAAAAAGATATTTATATTTATATCAATTCACCAGGCGGCTCTGTCACTGCCGGCATGTCGATTTACGACACCATGCAGTACATCAAGCCAAATATAGCTACCGTCTGTGTCGGTCAGGCTTGCAGTATGGGTGCTTTTTTATTATCTGGTGGTACTAAGGGCAAGCGTTATGCGTTGCCAAACGCTCGTGTGATGATCCACCAACCTTTAGGTGGTTTCCAGGGCCAGGCCACAGATTTTGAAATTCACGCCCGTGAAATCCTGACCATCAAAGAGAAATTAAATCGTTTGATGGCAGAGCATTGTGGCAAGACGTATGAACAGGTTTGTAAAGACACAGAGCGTGATAACTTCTTAAGTGCACAACAAGCCTTGGAATATGGCCTAATCGATGCCATATTAACTCAAAGGGATGCGAAGTAAGTTTAATTCAGGGGTGGATAGGGGCGCGAAGCCGGCCATCCCTCTGTAGTGGAAGAGGAAGTTACATGTCTGATCATCGCTCTGATGGCGAGAAAAGCAGCAAGTTGTTGTATTGCTCTTTTTGCGGCAAATCACAACATGAAGTGCGCAAACTGATTGCTGGCCCACAGGTTTATATCTGTGATGAATGTGTCGACTTGTGCAACGATATTATTCGCGAAGAAATCAAAGATATTTCGCCAAAACGCGACAGCAATAAATTGCCGGTGCCAAAAGAGATCCGTGCTCACCTGGATGACTATGTCATAGGTCAGGAGCATGCGAAAAAAGTTCTGGCGGTAGCGGTCTACAACCACTACAAACGTTTACGCAGCATGCAGCATAAACAGGACGTTGAGCTGAGCAAAAGTAACATTCTGCTGATTGGCCCTACAGGTAGCGGTAAGACTTTGTTAGCCGAAACCTTAGCCCGTTTACTGGATGTGCCATTTACTATGGCCGATGCTACCACCTTAACTGAAGCAGGTTATGTTGGTGAAGATGTCGAAAACATCATCCAGAAGTTACTGCAAAAATGTGATTACGATGTAGAAAAAGCGCAACGTGGCATTGTTTATATCGATGAAATCGACAAAATTTCACGCAAGTCTGACAATCCATCTATTACCCGTGACGTATCGGGTGAAGGTGTGCAGCAGGCACTGCTGAAACTGATTGAGGGTACTGTGGCTTCAGTTCCGCCTCAGGGTGGCCGTAAACATCCACAGCAAGAGTTTTTACAGGTTGATACCTCAAAAATTCTGTTTATCTGTGGTGGCGCTTTTGCTGGTTTGGATAAAGTCATTGAACAGCGCTGCGCTAAAGGCTCAGGCATAGGTTTTGGTGCTGAAGTGCGTGCAACCTCACAAAGCCGTACCCTGACCGAAAGCTTTAAAGATGTGGAACCGGAAGATTTAGTCAAATACGGTTTAATCCCAGAGTTTATTGGTCGTCTGCCTGTGGTGGCGACTTTAACTGAACTGGATTTAGCCGCATTGATGCAAATTTTAAGCGAGCCGAAAAACGCGCTGGTGAAACAGTTTGGCGCTTTGTTCCAAATGGAAAATGTCGAGCTGGAGTTCCGTGAAGATGCGCTCAAAGCCATAGCGCAAAAAGCCATGGAGCGTAAAACAGGTGCCCGTGGTCTGCGCTCAATAGTCGAAAACGTCTTGCTGGATACTATGTACGACTTACCTTCTATGGAGCATGTCAGCAAAGTTGTTATTGATGAGACAGTGATCCGCGGCGAGTCTCAGCCGATATTAATATACGAAACAGTAGAAGCAGCAGCTTCTGTGTAAGTAAAATGGGGTCAGAGTGAAATTAAATCGCCGATTTAATTTTACTCTGACCCCATTTTTACCGCGCTAACTCATTGAAGTGACATAAACAGCCCCCATATACTGTTGAATCATGTCACCTGCAGTAAATAATTCGAGAGAGATTTCATGACAGTAGCAAAGACTGAACGTTTGCATATGCCTGTACTGGCATTAAGAGACGTGGTCGTTTATCCGCATATGGTGATCCCGCTGTTCGTTGGCCGGGCTAAATCCATCAAATGCCTGGATGCCGCGATGGAAAAAGAGAAACAAATCTTTTTAGTTGCGCAAAAAGACGCCACGCTGGATGACCCTAAAGATACTGACTTGTATCAGGTGGGTACTGTCGCCACTATTTTGCAATTACTTAAGCTTCCTGATGGCACGGTCAAAGTGCTGGTGGAAGGCGGTAAACGCGCTCAATTAGTTGAATTTACTGATACAGAAGACACTTTCGCCGCTTATGTGGATTTGATTCCGACACCGGAAATGGACAGCCGCGAGCAGGAAGTGATTTTACGCTCTGCCGTCAATCAGTTTGAGGGTTATATCAAACTGAATAAAAAGATCCCACCTGAGGTGCTGACTGCGCTTTCTGGCATAGATGACGCTGCACGTTTGGCTGATACCATGGCTGCCCATATGCCATTAAAAGTTGATGACAAGCAGAAGGTATTAGAAATCATCGATGTGACGGAACGTTTAGAGTTCCTGATGGCGATGATGGAAAGCGAAATCGATATTCTGCAAGTCGAGCGCCGTATTCGTAGCCGTGTTAAAAAGCAGATGGAAAAAAGCCAGCGCGAGTATTACCTGAATGAGCAAATGAAAGCCATTCAGCGTGAACTGGGCGAGCTGGAAGATACACCGGATGAGTTCGAAACTCTGTCGAAGAAAATCGAACAGGCGCAAATGCCGGAAGAAGCCCGTACTAAAGCGACGGCTGAACTGCAAAAGTTAAAAATGATGTCGCCCATGTCGGCTGAAGCCACAGTAGTGCGCAGTTATATCGACTGGCTGACTAATGTGCCGTGGAAAAAGCGCAGCAAGGTGAAAAAAGACCTGGCAGGCGCAGAACGTATTCTGGACTCGGACCACTATGGTCTGGATAAAGTCAAAGAACGCATTCTGGAATATCTGGCCGTGCAGCAGCGTGTCAACAAATTAAAAGGCCCGATTTTATGTTTAGTCGGACCACCAGGCGTAGGTAAAACCTCACTGGGTCAGTCTGTTGCTAAAGCAACAGGCCGTAAATATGTGCGTATGGCTTTAGGTGGCGTGCGTGATGAAGCGGAAATCCGTGGTCACAGACGCACCTACATTGGCTCTATGCCGGGCAAAATCATTCAGAAAATGGCTAAGGTTGGCGTACGCAACCCGCTGTTCCTGCTGGATGAAATTGACAAAATGGCCTCTGATTTCCGTGGTGATCCGGCTGCAGCTTTGCTTGAGGTGTTAGATCCAGAGCAAAATACCGCCTTCTCGGACCACTATCTGGAAGTGGATTACGACTTATCCGACGTGATGTTTTTTGCCACATCGAACAGCTTAAATATTCCGGCAGCCTTACTGGACCGGATGGAAGTGATTCGTTTAGCGGGTTACACCGAAGATGAGAAGCTGAATATTTCCAAGCAGCATTTGATCAACAAACAGATTGAACGCAACGGTTTAAAACCTCACGAAATTGAGATTGAAGACAGCGCAATTATCGGCATTATCCGCTATTACACCCGTGAAGCTGGTGTGCGTAGCTTAGAGCGTGAAATTTCCAAGTTATGCCGCAAAGCAGTGAAAAACATTCTGCTGGATAAAAACCTGAAGAAAGTGGTGATCAACCAGGACAATCTGGAAGATTTCTTAGGTGTGCAGCGTCATGACTATGGTAAAGCCGAAGACAGTAACCGTATCGGTCAGGTGACTGGCTTAGCCTGGACTTCTGTGGGCGGTGATTTACTGACGATTGAAGCTGCTGCCGTGGTAGGTAAAGGCAAACTGACGTACACAGGCTCTTTAGGTGATGTGATGAAAGAGTCGATCCAGGCCGCCATGACCGTAGTTCGAAGCCGTGCTGAGAAGCTGCGTATTAACGAAGACTTCTATGAGAAACGTGATATTCACGTGCACGTGCCAGAAGGGGCGACTCCAAAAGATGGTCCAAGCGCAGGTATTGCTATGGTGACTGCTTTGGTATCGAGCTTAACAGGCAACCCGGTGCGGGCCGATGTCGCCATGACAGGTGAAATTACCTTACGTGGCGAAGTTCTGCCGATAGGTGGCCTGAAAGAGAAGCTGCTTGCTGCACACCGCGGTGGCATCAAACGGGTTTTAATACCGCATGACAACGTTCGGGACTTAAAAGATATTCCGGACAACGTCAAAGGCGATATCGAAATTCGTGCGGTAAAATGGATTGACGAAGTGCTGGAATTGGCTCTGCAAGAGCCGCCAACCGGCATGTCAGTGCTTGAAGTGGAAAAAAATCCAACAAAAAGCAAAAAAAGCGTAAAAAATCCGGCTTAGGGGCTTTTCAATTGCTCTGGCTGTGTTAAGTTATGGGCAGTTTCGACGCAGCCCTTGTCCTGCAAGGGTTGTGGCCTAACAGAAATTTTTGTAGAGCGTCGTTTTGTGCTTGCAAGCCTACATCAGGCTTGATATAACAAACACGCTACTACGACAAAGTATATTACTGTAGTTGTTGAAAATAATAACAATTGAAGGGGATGATATTGTGAACAAGTCTCAACTTATCGACAAAATCGCTGCTGGTGCAGACATTTCTAAAGCGGCAGCTGGTCGTTCTCTGGACGCGTTCATCGACGCTGTTACTGAGGCTCTTAAGGAAGGCGATTCAGTAGCCTTAGTTGGTTTTGGTACATTTGCAGTTCGCGAGCGCGCTGCACGTTCAGGCCGTAATCCACAAACTGGCGAAACTATCCAAATCGCTTCTGCGAAAATTCCTTCGTTCAAGCCAGGTAAAGCGCTGAAAGACAGCGTAAACTAAGCTGAACGCCTGGCTGACCAGCCAGGCCTATGAAGCTGATGGTTCTGCCGAGTCCAAGTGATACGGGCAGAGAAAAGCAAAACGCATTAAGCCTGACGCTGCCACAGCTTTTATGAAAAAGGCGTATCTGCTAAGATGCGCTTTTTTTTTAAGACAACCAAAAGTTGCCAAAAGAGACGTAGATACAATGTTAGAAAAGATCAGAGATGGTTCGCAGGGCATGATCGCCAAGGTCATTCTTGGTTTTGTGATCCTGACGTTCGCTTTAGCCGGGGTTGGCAGTTATCTTGGCAACACCAGCGAAGTACCTGTTGCCACAGTCAACGGCGATGAAATAACCAAAGTTCAGTTCGACACCGCTTACCAAAATGAAAGAGCCAGAATGCAGCAGCAGTTTGGTGAGATGTTTGGTATGTTGTCAGCTGACAGCAACTATATGAATAATTTCCGCAGTTCTGTGCTGGAAAAACTGATTGACGAACAACTGCAGCGTCAGCTTGTTACACAGTTAGATTTAATGGTCAGCGATGATGTATTGCGTGACACTATCCGTGCTATGCCTGAGTTTCAGGTAGACGGTGTGTTTAACAACGACCGTTACATAGCGCTGCTGCGTCAAAACGGCTATGAGCCAAACCAGTTCCGTGATTATTTGCGAGCGCAAATGTCAGCCAACCAGCTGGTGGTGGGTTTAGCAGGTTCAGAATTTGCAACAGTGTCTGAAATGCAGTTGTTGTCTAAGTTGCAACAACAAAGCCGCGATATTCAGTACGCTGTGTTAAAAGCCGCTGATTTTGCTTCTGCTGTTCAAATGAATGATCAGCTGTTGCAGGACTATTACCAAAGCAACATCAATCAGTTCGTATCGCCAGAAACTGTGTCAGCCGACTATGTTGAGTTAACTGCTGCTGACATTGCGAAATCAGTGGTTGTGGCTGATGCTGATCTGCAAGCTTATTACGATGCCAATCAGGCGCGTTACCAGACTGAAGAACGTCGTCGTGTGTCACATATTCTGTTAGAGTCTGCTGACGAGAATGCAGAAATCAAAGCTAAGGCAGAAGCTATAGCGACACAATTACAGCAAGGCGCTGATTTTGCTGAACTGGCGAAAAAAGAATCTGCTGATACTTTTTCTGCAGAAAAAGGCGGTGATTTAGACTTTATCGAAAAAGGCGTGATGGATGCTGAGTTTGAAAAAGCAGCTTATGCTCTGGCTAAAGCTGGCGACATCAGTCCTGTCGTGAAAACCGAGTTTGGTTACCACATCATCAAACTGACCGAAGTTCAGCCGGGTTCCACTAAAGCTTTTGCTGATGTCAAAGAGCAAATTCTGGCAACAGTGAAAGAAGAAAAAGCGGCTGAGAAATTTACTGAACTGCAGCAGTTGTTAGGTGAAAAGAGTTTTGAAATCGCAGACAGCCTGCAAGAAGCGGCAGATGCTGTAGGTGCGAAAGTGGTCTCTGTGCCAGCCTTCAGTCGCGCAAATGCACCCGCTGAACTAACAGCACCTAAAGTGCTGGAAACTCTATTCTCTGAAGACTTTATCAATGCTGGTGTAAACAGTGACGTGATTGAAGTAGCTCCACAGCATGTTGTAGTGGTGCGGGTAAATGCACATCAGCCTGAAACCACGAAGAAGTTTGAAGAAGTCAAAGAGCAAGTGAAATCTGCTGTGATTGCAAGCGAAAGTTCTGAGCTGGCTAAGGCTAAAGCTGAAGCTATGTTAGCGGAAGTACTTGCAGGTAAGCCTTTGGCTGACGTGGTTGCCGCTGCGAAGCTGACGTTGGAAAGCAAAGCTGCTGTCACTCGTTTTGGTGGTGATATTGATTCGGATATCCGTACTAAAGCCTTTGAACTGGCCAAACCTACAGAAGGCCAGCCTACGACTGTCGCTATGTTAAATCTGGCCAGTGGTGATGCTGCTTTGGTTGCAGTGACAAAAGTGACTGATACTGAAGTCACAACCAAGCCTCCGGTTGAGCAGTTACAACAGTTTGCTGATCAGAAAGCGCAAAGTAGTTTTGGTGTTTTATTGGCCGCATTAAAAGCTAATGCCGAAATTACCCGCTCACTGCCAGCTGCGACAGTTGACGAATAGTCTCAGTCGTAGTTAGCCCGAACATAAAAAAACCAACCGCAAGGTTGGTTTTTTATGTTCGCTTTTAGGCGCGCTGCAGCTCTTAGCTTTGCGCGCTTTTAATCAACTTCCTGCTGTAGTCATGCTGCGGATTGCTAAATACTTCGTTAGTTTGGCCATAATCCAGCGCTTTGCCCTGATGTAACACGAGCATGTGGTCACTGATATGCCGTACCAGACGCAGGTGGTTAGTGATCAATAAATAGGATAATCCCGTGCTCTTTTGTAGCTCCAGCAATAAGTTTACGATCTGAGCTCGTAGTGATGGGTCTAACGCTGTTAAAGCTTCATCCAGTATCAATAGCTTCGGATCCATAATAAGGGCTCTGGCGAGCGCTACGCGCTGTAATTGACCGCCAGAGAACATATGGGGGTAATAGTCTGCGTGTTCTTCCATTAAGCCCAATTGTTGCAAGGTTTGATGGATCTTATCCTGACGTTGTTCTTCATCCAGTTGCGTGCTGTATCGCAATACATCGTCCAGCATTTGTCCGACTTTCTGATGAGGGTTCAACGAACGGGCAGGGTCCTGAAAGATGTAACGAATGACGTGATTGTATTTTTTATAGTCACTGATGGTGACAGCCTGCCCCTCGAGCAGGATCTCACCACTGTCTGGTTTTTCTATCCCCACCAGTAATTTTGCCAGTGTACTTTTGCCTGAGCCGGTTTCACCGACAATAGCCAGGGTTTGCCCAGGGTAAAGACTGAAACTGATATCTGACAGAGCCTGAATGGTTTTACGGCCAAAAATGCCCTGGGCTTTCTGATAACTTTTATATAGCTGGCGGATTTCCAGTAAAGGGGTGGTCATAACTTTTTACCCTGCAGCGGAAAATGGCAACTGAAATAATGATTTTGCAAACGCTCCAGCACAGGCGTTTTGACACATTCTTTGCGGGCATTAGGGCAACGTGGGCCTAAACGACAGCCTATAGGCAAGTGCTGCAACGTAGGAATACTGCCATGTAAGGCATACAAAGATTGTTTACTGATAAGCTCCGGCTGAAATTCGGGCACACTTTTGATTAATGCATCGGTATAAGGATGTAACGGCGATTTAAGAATAGTGGCCGTTTCGCCAGCTTCCACCAACTGGCCACAATAAAGCACACTCAAGGTTTGAGTATTGCGTGCTACAGTTTCCAGTTCATGGCTGATTAATAGAATAGACATGCCTTTGAGCTGATTAAAGCTGGCCAGTAAGCGGAATAATTGCGCCTGAGTAGTACTCTCTAAGGCTGTCGTTGGCTCGTCTGCGATCAAGAGTTTGGGTTTTTCGCTATGGCCATGGCGATCATGATCTTTTGACACACCCCTTCAGGCAACTGATAAGGGTATGAGTTGAAAATCGCCTGATGGTCGCGGATCCCCACTTTATGCAGCAAAGCTATGGCTTTTTTCCGCCGTTCAAAAGGCCGGCCCCACCAGCTGCTTTCCAGCTCTGAATCCGGGATAGACTCTATCAGTTGCTCCAGAATTGGTGCTGTTGGGTCCATGCTGCGGCTGGGTTCCTGATAAATCATTGCAATATCGCGGCCGATAATTTTGCGCTGCTCCTCATAGGACAAACGCAATAAATCCTGGCCAGCCCAACTAAAACGATCGGCTGTGATATGCCATCTCTTATTCAGTACACCCACTATAGCTTTGGCGATTAAACTCTTGCCTGAACCGGATTCACCGACTAAGCCCCGGATCTCGCCCTCTCGTATAGTCAGATTGATCCTATCCACTGCGCGAATAAGGCCTTCTGGCGTCTCCAGCTCTATCGTCATGTTTTTAATATCGAGCAGAATCATCAGTTCTCCCGCCGCTTTTTCATTGCTGTGCGCAAGCCATCACCCACCAGATTCACCGATAAAACAGACGCAAACACCAGAATACCCGGCAGTGCTATGGCCCAGGGGGCCAGATAAATTAAGTCCAGCGCGTCAGCTATCATCACACCCCACTCAGAGGTTGGAGCCTGAGCACCTAAGCCTAAAAAGCCCAAAGCTGCGATATCCAAAATAGCGGTCGAAAGTGCCATGGTCGCCATTACAGTTAAATGCTCCCAGATATTAGGCAACACTGCGTAACGTAACACTTGCCAGTTTGACGCGCCGTCCAGCCGGTAAGCAGCGACATAATCCTGTTTTAACGTATCTTGTATCGCATTACGAATACCGTGCACAAATTGCGGTAACAGCGCCAGCATAATAGCCCAGGTGGTATTCCACAGCCCCGGGCCCAATACAGCCACTATAATAATAGCCAGCAGCAGGGAGGGGATAGTTAACGCCAAATCCAGCACATGGTTAAAAATACTGGATTTAACGCCTTTGCTCATGCCCGCCATAGCACCCAGTGCCAGACCCATCAGCAAAGAGCCAATCACTGTAACCAGTGCTATACCAAAGGTGTAAGTCGCGCCTTTCATCAGACGAGACATGATATCCCGGCCTAAATCATCGGTACCAAAAGGGTATTGCACTAACCCCTGATCGCTCCAGGACGGCGCCAGTAACAGCAGATCCGGGTTTTGTAAGTACGGATTGTGAGGGGTGAGCAAGGGGGCAAAGATAGTCAACAACAAAAAAAACGAAAACATCACCAAACCCAAAACTGCAGCATGCTGGCGTTGAAACTGCTGCCACAGCTGGGTCAAAGGCCCGCGGTTCTGTTCCTCAAAATACAGCCGGAATTTTTTCATTATGCTTTCCTGGCTAGTGGGTTAAACAAGGTATGCAGAATTTCAGTCAGCATGTTCACGACGATCACTAAGCAGGATACGACCAGTAAGCCGCCTTGAATAGCCGGATAATTGCGCTGATAGATACTGTCCAGTAGCCATTGACCTATACCAGGCCAGGAGAAAATCACTTCAGTGATCATTGCAAGGGTGATCAGGGTGCTGAACTGCAGACCAATTTGTCGGATCACCGGCAAAAGCGCGTTACGTAACCCATGGTGATACAGCACCTCAAAGCGGCTTAAGCCTTTAGCTCGCGCTGTTTTAATGTAGCTTTGCTCCAGCACGGCCAGCATAGAGTCGCGGGTAAAACGGATCATCACTGTGGTTGGATAAGTAGCCAGCACTACGGCAGGTAGCAGTAAATGTCGTAAAGCGTCCTGAGTGGCTTCAGGTTTATAAGCGATATCGGATAACCAGATATCCGGCAACATAAAACCTGTGGTAGTTGGGATATCGAACAACACATTGATACGCCCGGCCGTTGGCAACACACCAAGTGTCAGCGAAAACAACATAATCAGCAGCAGCGCCCACCAAAAAATAGGGATGGAATACGCGACCAGTGTGATAGCGGAAATCAGCTTACCCAAAAAGCTATCGGCTTTAACGGCAGCAAATAAACCTAAGGGAATACCTAAGACAAAAGAGAGGAGCAGTGCATAACTGGCCAGTTCTAATGTGGCCGGAAATACCGCGATAATTTCAGATAAAACAGGTTGTTGGCTAGAGAATGACAAGCCCCATTCTCCATCTAATATACGGTTCAGATAAGCGATGTACTGTTGAAGCAGTGACTGATCTAAGGCGTAATACTGAATTAAGTATTGCTGCTGTTCAGGTTGAATACTGCTGAGTCCTGAAACGTTGGTGAGCACATCACCGGGGAACAGGTAACTTAAACTAAAGGCTAATACTGTCAGGGCGACAAATACAAAGCCAATTAAAAAAGCGCGGCGTAAAAAATAATGCAGCATCATAAGGATTTTCTCGCTGCAGCCATCGAAATACCACCGTACGGGTTAATGGTCACTCCAGTTACTTTGATGCTTTTGGCCTGAAATCGTTTGGAGTGAGCAATGCTGACTAAAGGCATTTGTTCATCCAGATAAAGCTGAGCTGTTAAATAAAAACTGCGCCTTTGTTTTACATCAGCGGTTAACAGCGCCTGATTAATCAGCTTGTCAAAATTAGGATCGCACCAGTTGGCTCTGTTGCTACCAGACTCTGCTGCACTGCAACTTAATAAAGGACGGAAGAAATTATCAGGATCTGCATTATCAGCTGACCAGCCAATCAATACTGAATCATGTTCAAATTCAGAGAGTTTACGTCTGAAGCTATTCCACTCAAACGACACTATGCTGGCCCGGACCCCAATTTTTGCTAAATCTGCCTGCATCAGTTCTGCCATTTTTAACGCATTCGGATTGTATAAACGTTGCACTGGCATAGCCAGATATCCATACGAAAACCATTGGCAAAGCCAGCCTGAGCCAACAACTCTTTGGCTTTGACCGGGTCATACTGCTGTTCAGGCAAGTCATGGTAAAAAGCCCAGGAGGTCGGGGGCAGTATAGTTTTCGCTTTATCCGCATAACCAAAATAAACGGCTTCTAAAATCGCATCTTTATTAATGGCATAAGCCAGAGCTTTTCGTACCAGCACATTATCAAAAGGCGCTTTTTTGGTATTAAAAGCCCAAAAGCCCACGTTCATACTGGTTTGGCTTTGTACTTCGACATCAGGCCGTTCGGTGATGAGTTTCAGTTCAGCATTACGTGGATAAGCCACCACATCACATTCATGAGTTAATAGTTTGGCCATACGTTTGGCATTGTCAGGTACCAAATCAAAGACCAGCTGAGTGAGCTCTGTTTTACCGCGCCAGTATTCTGGGTGGCGGTAATAGCGAATAAACTGATCCTTTTTATACTCTTTAAAGAAAAAAGGTCCTGTGCCTATGGGCCTTTGGTCCAGCAGTTCAGGTGTGCCTTGTTGCAGTAATTGTTCGGCGTATTCGGCAGATAAAACAGCAGCAAAATCAGTCGCCAGATTGGATAAAAATGAGCTGTCAGGACGAGCCAGTTCAAAGCGCACTGTTGTGCTGTTTTCTGCCACTACGGCTTTGACCAAAGAATCCCAGCCAACACTCTGAAAATATGGATAATTTGCTCCGCCGACCTGATGGTACGGATGTTCGTTTTGCAAAATACGGTTAAAAGTAAAAGTTACATCGTCGGCATTTAAGGTTCTGCCAGGAGAAAAAAACGCAGTGTGATGGAATTGCACATCAGGGCGTAGGGTAAACCAGTAGGTTTTACCATCCTCACTTAAGCGCCATGCTGTGGCAAGTGCGGGCAACAATTCGCCTGTCGCAGGGTCAATATCCAGCAGTCGGTCATATAATTGCTGACTAATCGCATCAATAGTAGTACCAGAGGTAACCCGCTGTGGGTTGAAGCTTTCAGGAGAGCCTTCGGCGCAGTACACCATGCCTTGCTGAATAGTTTCCGGGATATCAGGCTGGCAGGCGCTGAGTATTAAGAGTGAGCCGCAGGGAACCATCAGGCTCAGTAAGGCTTTGATCATTGTTGGCTGTCCAGCAGTTTGTACTTTTTCATATAACCACGTAACTGATGATAGGTCAGATTCAATGCTTCAGCGGTTTTCTTCTGGTTAAACTGATTCGCAGCAAGGGCTTGTTTGATTAAGTCCATTTCAAAGTGTTCAGATAGGATTTTAAAATCCTGCACCTGATTAAAATCAAAAGCTGATGTCGTCTTTGCTAAAGCGGACGGATTATCGCTGCTTTGCTCTTTGGATGCTACCACTGCTTTGTCTGGTTGTGGTCTGCGATCTAAAGTACGAACCCGGGTTCTGGGCCGAAATGGTGATTCAAAAGGGTCAAGCTGAATATGATGCACCGGTACATAAGGGTTATTGGTGCGATAGACACTGCGCTCTACCACGTTTTTCAGCTCACGCACATTACCTGGCCAATCGTACTCCAGCAGGGCACGTTTGGCTTTTTCGCTGAAACCACTAAAAAGCTCAAACCCCAGTTCCCGCGCCATATTAACGGCAAAATGCTCGGCCAATACCAGAATATCTTCTTGTCTTTCCCGCATCGGGGGCAAGGTGATCACATCAAAGGCTAGCCGGTCCAGTAAGTCGGCACGAAATTCACCCTGTTCAGCCATCGAAGGTAAGTCTTCATTGGTTGCGCAAATTAAACGCACATCCACTTTCACTGAGCGACTGCCACCGACTCGTTCAAACTCGCCATATTCAATAACACGCAATAACTTCTCCTGCACCATAGCAGGAGTGTTCGCCAATTCATCCAGAAATAAGGTGCCGCCGTTAGCCCGTTCAAAGCGGCCTTCATGGCGTTTGGCTGCACCAGTAAAAGCACCAGCTTCATGGCCAAACAGTTCACTTTCCAGCAGGTTTTCGTTCAGAGCCGCACAGTTGAGCGTTAAATAGTTTTGATCCCAGCGCTGGGACAGGTAATGTAGACGGGCTGCGATCAGCTCTTTACCTGTGCCTCTTTCTCCGATGATCAACACAGGTTTATGCAAAGGTGCGATTTGCGAAACCTGATCCAATACGTTTAAAAAGCTGTTGGACTGGCCTATTAAATTGTCTTGCTGAAAACTTCTGCTCATCTGGGTTCACGAAGTGGTGAAATTAACTAATAAGTAGTGTATTTCATAACATGAGCTTGGCATAGTCTTTTTGTGATATAAATAAAATTAATATAAAACAATAGGTTAAGTTGTTTTGGCAAGTTGGCAAGAAAACTGAATAGATAATAGCGAATCCAACAAGTCATTTAGAGGTAAAACATTATGGGTATCTTCTCTCGCTTTTCAGATATCGTGAACTCCAACATCAATGCTTTATTAGATAAAGCAGAAGATCCGGAAAAAATGGTCCGCCTGATTATTCAGGAAATGGAAGACACACTGGTTGAAGTGCGTTCTACCTCAGCCAAAACCATCGCAGAGAAAAAAGAACTGCAACGTGTCGTGGCTAAATTAGAAGCTGAAGTAGCCGACTGGCAGGCGAAAGCTGAACTGGCTCTAAGCAAAGAACGTGAAGACTTAGCTCGTGCTGCACTGATTGAACGTCAGAAAGCAGCCGACCAGGCTGCAGCTGTAGCGGCTGACATCACTCATTTAGATGAACATGTCAGCAAATTACAGGATGAAGTGGGTCAGCTGCAGGATAAGTTGGCTGATGCCAAAGCCCGTCAGAAAGCCATGCTGATGCGTCAGAAAACTGTATCCTCCCGTTTGGATGTTAAACGTACCTTAGACAGCACTCGTTTAAACGATGCCATGTACAAGTTTGAACGTTATGAACAAAAAATCGATTCGCTGGAAGCTCAGGTTGAATCCTACGATTTAGGCAAAAAGACCTTAAAAGATGAGTTTGCAGAACTGGCATCATCTGACAAAATCGATAACGAACTGGCTGAATTAAAAGCTAAAATGTCTAAAAAAGATAACGCCTGATTATCAGGCGTTGTAGGAGCTAAAAATGGAAATTAGTGAGGTCATTGGTATACCGTTCATCCTGTTCATGATTTTTGTAGCGCCACTGTGGGTGTTTATGCACTACAGAAGCAAAAACAAAATTGGTGAAGGTTTGGGGGACAGTGAACTGGCTCAACTGAATGAGTTGTCTCATCGCGCCGAGAAAATGGCGGACCGCATCAAAACGCTGGAAGCGATTTTAGATGCGGAATCACCGAAGTGGAGAGAGAAACATGACTAAAATACGCAAGGAGCTGTTGCGGGATGACCGCAACGGCAAACTGGCCGGGGTCTGTGCAGGTATTGCAGACTACTTCGGCTGGGAAGTGTGGTTAGTGCGCTTGATTGTAGTCACTTCGGTGTTGTTAGGTTTAGGTGGTTTGTTACCTGTTTTATACGTCGCTGCCTGGTTTATTCTGGAAAAGAAATCAGTGCATGAAGCGAAAAAAGGCCTGACCGAACCTTCTTACGATGAGCGCCCTGTGGAAGTAAAAACCAGGGTATGGCAACGGGGTGAAGCACCTAAATCGGCTTTACACCACCTGATGAATCAGTTTAACAGTCTGGAATTACGCTTACGCGACATGGAAACTCATGTTACCTCGGCTAAGTTTCAACTGAACAGAGAAATCAGTAAGTTGTAGTTAAAGTAAGGAATAAGTTTGTCGACCCGTCGAATAGACGCCATATAGGATCACTGCATGGATTGGTTAAAAAAGGCGCGCTGGCATTCAGAACAACTGACGAAGCGCACCTTTCATCGTCAGCTCAGACTGGGCGTGACAGGGTTAAGCGGCGCAGGAAAAACTGCACTCTTGACTGCGATAGTGCATCAACTGACCCAAAGTCATTCTTCTTTTTTACCCTTTTTTTCTGTGATGCAAAAACGCTGGTTAGGCGCCCGGATTGATGATAACCAGCTGCCACAGCTGCCACGTTTTGCTTTCGAAAAAAACTTAAGCTATCTGCAGCAACAACCTGCCTGCTGGCCGCCCTCTACTGTCGGCTGGAGTCAACTGACCTTAGCTTTGCGTTATCAGAGCGAATCAAGCTTGCGCGCCCGTTTTCAGGATTATCAGGAAACCGAACTGGTGCTGGTGGACTATCCGGGGGAGTGGCTTTTGGATCTGCCGATGCTACAACAAAGCTATCAGCAGTGGTGCGAGCAAAGCTGGTTGCTGTTTGCGCAAACCCACAGAGCGGCCACTGCAGAGAGCTTTAAGCAGAAACTGCGAACTATTGATTTGAATGATGCTTCGGTACTTTCTGTGCAGGAGCTATGCAGTGAATACAGCACCTTGTTGCAGCAATTCCGTGAAGTCGCAGGGGCTTATTTAAATCAGCCAGGCCGATTACTGGTGCCTGGTGAATTTGAAGGTACGCCTTTACTGCAACTACTGCCTTTGTTGCCAGAACAACTGGCACAAGGTGGTGCTTTGGTGGACTTAATGCAAAAGCATTTTGCCAGTTATCAAACTCAGGTGATTGAGCCTTTTTACCGCCAGTACTTTTCAGGTTTAGACCGTCAGGTGGTGCTGGTTGATATTTTGGGCGCATTGAATGCAGGTGAGTCGGCGCTTTTAGAGCTGAAACAAAGTTTGTTGTTGATTTTACAAAGTTTTGATTATGGCCCAGAACACTGGCTGCGGCGTATTTTCAAACCACGCATCAGTAAAGTGTTATTTGCTGTTAGTAAAGCCGATCATGTCACACCGGATCAGCATCAGGCGCTGACTTTGTTGTTGCAGCAATTACTGCTGCAGCATCTGCAGAGCGTGAAGTTCCAGCTTTGCCCTTACGAAGTGATGGCAATAGCGGCTATTAAAGCCAGCGAAGCAGGTTTTGTGAAACAAAACGGTTTGCAGCAAGCGTGTTTACGAGGTTTTAGCGCAACAACAGGAGAAGCACTGACCTATTATCCGGGAGATGTGCCGCGCTACTGGCCGGATCATCAGCTATTTACCGAACATCATTTTGAATTTCAGTCCCTGGCGCCTTTGCCATGGCCTAAACAGCAAGTACTGCAACATATCCGTCTGGATCATCTGCTGGAGTACCTGTTAGGAGATAAACTGACATGACAGATTTAAAACAAGCAAAACGCTTTAAAGAGGCCGATTTTATTGGCTCGGATGCAGTTTCAGAACTGCCTATGGCAAAGGCTGTGCAGTTTGAGCAGGCAGATTTTGTGGTTGGACCACAGGTTGAACCAGAACCACCAAAACGCAAGAGAGTGTCGGGGCTGATGTGGGCTGGGATCAGTAGTGTGGTGCTGTTAGTTGTTGTGGCTTTGTACAGTGCTGTGACAACTATTCAACAGGCTTTTGTAGCGCCAGGTATAAGCACTGTACTGGAAGCCTTATTTTGCGCCGCTTTATTAACGTTAGGCAGCTTATTGCTGACACGGGAATGGCGCTTATGGCGACGTTTAGCCAAAACCCGCAGCTGGCAGCAAGCTCATCAGCGTATTCATGCCAGTATCCAATACGGTGAAGCACAACAGCTCTGTCTGGATATTGCTGCCGTATTACCTGAATCTACAAAACAGGATGTGGAGGGCTGGAAAGCTCAAAAACAAGCAGAACACAGCGATCAGGAACTGTTGGAGCTGTTTGAAATTACTGTACTGAGTAAAGCCGATGCAAAAGTGCGTCAACAAATTCATCAGGCTTCGGCTGATGCCGCTATTGCTGTGGCGGTCAGCCCTTTTGCTCTGGCCGATATGCTGTTGGTGATGTGGCGCACCAGCAAATTATTACGCCAAATGGCTGAAACTTATGGTGCCTCTTTAGGGCAACTCCGCAGTCTGCTTTTAATAAAACGGCTATTTGCTGCTTTGTTATGGGCGGGAAGTTCAGAGCTTGCGCTGGATCTGGGTTCCGATATGCTGGGGGCTGAGCTGACCAGCAAATTATCAATGCGTGCAGGGCAAGGCTTAATAGCCGGTATGCTGGTGGCCCGTTTAGGTTTAGCTGCACAGCAACTGCTACGCCCTTTACCATTGGCGCAAAACAAGAAACTAAGTTTGTTGGATTTAAGCAAAGCCTTAGTACGGCGTTTATTGGGAAAGACGGAATCTTTGTCAACTTAACGCTACATCTCTTGTCGTTTCTAGCCAAACTGACGGTGCTGCTTCAGACCGTCAGATGTCTATATGCCTTGTCGCTACCTGACCTGCTCGGTATAAAAAACTCATAAAAAATAAAACAGTAGTCACAACAGGTGTTTTTATGAGTAAGCAGCAGTACAGTCATCCCGATACGGTATGTATCCATGCCGGAAAAACTGGTTTAAACCCCCATGGTGCTTTAGCCACGCCTTTGTACCAGACCTCCACTTTTGTCTTTGATAGCGCCGAACAAGGCGCAGCCCGTTTTGCTGGCGAAGAGCCTGGTTATATCTACACCCGTTTAGGCAACCCGACGACAAGGGAGTTGGAGCTAAAAGTTGCGGCGTTGGAAGGCATGGAAGATGCCGCTGCGACAGCCACAGGTATGGGCGCTGTGGCAGCGGCTACTATGGCTTTTTTACAGCAAGGTGATCACCTGATTGCCAGCAAAGCCATTTATGGCTGTAGTTTTGCGTTGTTTAACCATCAGTTTGCCCGCTACGGTATAGAGGTCAGTTTTGTTGATATGACTGACCATAACGCCATCAAACAAGCACTAAAACCCAACACCAAAATGATTTTTGCCGAAACGCCGATAAACCCTACTCTGACTGTGCTGGATTTAGATTTCATCGGTCAGTTTGCCAAACAGCAGCAACTGATTTCGGTGATCGACAACACCTTCCTGACGCCTTTACTGCAAAAACCAGCCGACTATGGCATAGACCTTATTTTACATAGCGCGACCAAGTACCTGAACGGCCACGGCGATGTGGTGGCAGGCATCATTGTCGGTAGCACTGAACGCATTACCCAGATAAAACTGACCACCTTAAAAGATATGGGGGCCACCATCAGCCCGCATGATGCCTGGCTGATTATCCGTGGTTTAAAAACCTTGTCGGTGCGGATGGAGCGGCATTGTCAGAATGCGCAAAAGTAGCGGAATTCCTTGAAGCGCACTCTGCTGTAGGACAGGTCTATTACCCAGGGTTAAAGTCTCACCCTGGGTATAAATTTATCGGCAAACAAATGAAAGCTGCCGGTGGCGTGTTGGCCTTTGAACTGAATGGCAGTCTGGATGATGGTCGTTATTTTATTAACCAATGCAAATTACTTAGTCTTGCAGTCAGCCTTGGCGATGCGGAGTCACTTATTCAGCACCCAGCGTCTATGACTCATAGTCCCTATACTGCAGAGGAGCGGCAGATGGCAGGGATCAGCGATGTCTTAATTCGCATTTCGGTAGGGCTTGAGTATGTTGAAGATATTATTGCCGACCTAAAGCAGGCACTGGCGCTGATGCAGCAACGCCAGCAGATCGCAATAGTTTAATGTAACCATTGCTTTACAAAAACAACAGAGTTGACGTTAACGTCAACTCGAGCATGGGTTAACAGCTGTTGTCCAATCCTCTAGTATCGGCCGCAACTAAAGGGCAAAGCCCGTTTACCCTTCGTACTTGAAGCTGCAGCATTGTTAAGTGCGTGTTCTCGCCCCAGTCACATAGCATGGCTATGCTCCTGGGGGCTCACACACCTGTTGCCACACTGCATCACTAATTACTTTGGGTAGAATAAAGAAAAACAACAGGGTTCTATGAGCAAATCTAGTAAATACGTATCGCACCAGTCGGATCAAGAGGGCTTTATTCACTGGTCTGCTGAAGAAAATCAAATCTGGTCTGAATTAATGCAGCGTCAGTTGTCCTGCATTGAAGGGAAGGCTTGTGATGAATATCTGGATGGACTGAAAAAACTCAATCTGCCATTGGATCGTATTCCGCAGCTTGCTGAAATTAACGCAGTGTTAGAGCCAGCAACAGGCTGGAAAGTCACAGAAGTGCCGGCTTTGATCAGCTTTGATCGGTTTTTCCAACTGCTAGCCAATAAAGAATTCCCGGTAGCCACTTTTATTCGAAGCAGGGAAGAATTTGATTACTTGCAGGAACCTGATGTGTTCCACGAAATATTTGGTCACTGCGCCATGCTGACTCATCCGGCTTTTGCTGAATTTACCCATACCTATGGCAAACTGGGCTTAGCCGCCAGCAAAGAAGACCGTGTCTATCTGGCTCGTTTGTACTGGTTTACTATCGAATTTGGCTTATTAAATAGCAAAGACGGCTTACGGATTTATGGCGGCGGTATTTTATCCTCACCTGGTGAAACTCAGTATGCTATTGGCTCTGACGTGCCAGAGCGTAAGACCTTTGATGTGGTCGATGTGTTGCGTACTCCCTACCGTATCGACATTATGCAGCCTGTGTATTTTATGATTAATTCGATTAACGATTTATTTGACGTATCCCAGTTGGATTTGATGGCGATGGTACAACAAGCCCGGGCTTTGGGTTTGCATGCCCCGAAATTTCCGCCTAAAGAAAAAAAGGTCAGCTAAAAGCGGCCAACTATAGAGAATGAGAAAATGTCTGAATTAAAACAAGCCAAATGTGAAGCCTGCCGTGCCGATGCACCCAAGGTGTCGGATGAAGAATTAGCTGTGTTAATGCACCAAATCCCGGACTGGACTCCAGTAGTACGTGACGGCATTTTGCAATTGGAGCGTGAGTTTAAGTTTAAGAACTTTAAACTGGCATGGGCGTTCCATCAGAAGGTAGCGCAGTTAGCGGAAGATGAAGGTCATCACCCGGCTTTACTGTTGGAGTGGGGCAAGTTAACCGTCACCTGGTGGTCACACTCAATCAAAGGCCTGCATAAAAACGATTTTATCTGCGCCGCTAAAACGGATGCCTTGTTAGTTTCTTAACACCGACCTTTATGGCCTGCTTCTGCAGGCCTTTTTCCTTATTGCACCCTATAACTTCTATATCTCCCATACCCCAAGAGGTTGTGCATATTTCTTTACAAATAATACTGGTCTGCCCGAACATCTTTACCGTATGATTGGAATAAAGCAAAAGCATAAGGTGGTTTTGTATCATGAGGTTAGAAATTCATTGCCAGGACCGGCTGGGGATCACCCAGGAAGTGTTAAATATCCTGGTGAGTTATCAGTTGGATTTACGCGGTATCGAGGTGGATCCAGCTCTTGGCCGGATTTTTGTGTCCTTCCCAACGGTCGAGTTTGAGAAGTTTCAGGAGCTGATGGCGAAAATCCGCCGCATTACAGGTGTGGATGATGTCAAAACCACAGCTTTTATGCCCTCCGAGCGCGAACACAATGAGCTCAGCACCTTATTACGTACTTTGCCTGATGGCATTATTGCAATAGATACTCGTGCTAATGTCACCATTATTAACGAAGCGGCGCTTGAAGCTTTGTCGATGGAGCGCAGTGCTATTGAAGGTCAATCCCTGACTGCTATGGTCAAAGGTTTTAACTTAAGTCGTTGGCTGGAAAGTGAGGATGTACTGGCGCAAACCCGCAGAGTCGAGATCCAAAACAAACGTTTTATCGCCGATTTATTGCCTGTGCTGGTACCGGATGATTCTGGCAAAGATATTCTGGCAGGCGCTGTACTGAACTTAAAATCTGAAAGTCGGTTAGGCGAGCAGATGGTGGTGTTTAAAAAAGGCGATCAGGAAAGCTTTAATAACTTACATGCCCACAGCAATTTAATGCGCAAAGTAGTGCGTGAAGCCAAGAAAATGGCTCAGCTGGATGCCCCTATTTTGATTATGGGGGAAACTGGCACGGGTAAAGAAGTATTAGCCCGAGCTTGTCATGCTGCCAGCAGCAGAACAGGCAAACCTTTTTTAGCAGTCAACGTGGCGGCTATGCCGGATTTAGTGGCTGAGTCTGAGCTTTTTGGTCATGGCCCCAATGCTTTTCCCGGTGCCAGTGAGGCCAAAAAAGGTATTTTCGAGCAGGCCAATAAAGGCACCGTATTCCTTGATGAAGTCGGAGAGATGTCGCGTGAGCTGCAAATTAAGCTTATTCGCTTTTTGCAGGATGGCAGTTTCCGCCGTGTCGGTGATGAAAACGAAGTCAAAGTCGATGTGCGGGTGATTTGTACCACGCAAAAAGACTTACCCACTATGGTGCAGGAAGGCAAATTTCGTGAAGACTTGTTCTATCGTCTTAACGTACTGACGCTAAACTTACCGCCACTACGGGAGCGTAAGCAGGATGTTGTGCCTTTGGCAGAGTTTTTTATTGCCCGTTTTGCTGCTCGTTTAGGTCGCAAAGCTCCCAAATTAACCGATTCCTGTGCCAATTTCCTGCAGCACTACCCCTGGCCAGGTAATGTGCGCCAGTTAGAAAATGCCTTGTACCGGGCCGTCACTTTGCTCGAAGGCTATGAGCTGGATAAAGAGCATATGCAGCTGCCCAGTTACACCAGTGACTTTGGTTATCTGGAAAAAGACTTTGATGGTACTTTGGATGAAGCGGTGCGAAATTTTGAGGCTGATTTGCTCAGGAAGCTCTATCCGGCTTATCCAAGTTCACGTCAATTGGCGAAAAAACTGGGGTTAAGTCACACCGCTGTCGCCAATAAACTGCGCGAATACGGTATTAACCGCAAGAGCGTAAAAATTTAGATACGTATTGTGTGATTTGCTCTAC
The DNA here is from genome assembly GCF_001275035.1 of Rheinheimera sp. KL1. Taxonomy (NCBI): domain Bacteria; kingdom Pseudomonadati; phylum Pseudomonadota; class Gammaproteobacteria; order Chromatiales; family Chromatiaceae; genus Rheinheimera; species Rheinheimera sp. KL1. The sequence continues at coordinate 82,582 of NZ_LAMX01000012.1, read as the reverse complement.
AAATCAAAGGCCTTAACGCTCGTTTTAGGGCCTTTTTGCTTCATATTTCAGCAAAATGATGTTTTTGTCAGGTTTTTTGTACAAAACAGACCTTTTTTAGCCTTTTAGTCATCCTTCAGGCCTCTCTTCCTTTTTTATCCGGCAAGCGCAAGATAAGCACAAACTTGCCTTATTTTTGTCTGGAGACTTTTATGTTTGATCCTATTAACCCTTTGGGCACCGATGGTTTTGAATTTGTTGAATACACCGCAGCGACAGAGCAGGGTATTGCAGATCTGAAGCAGCTGTTTACATCATTGGGCTTTACTGAAGTGGCTAAGCACCGCTCAAAAGAAGCCTGGTTATACAAACAAGGTGATGTGAATTTTATTGTGAACGGTCAGCCAAATTCTCAGGCTGAGCAGTTTGCCGCAGAACACGGCCCAAGCGTTTGTGCTATGGCGTTTCGCGTGAAAGACGCTGCTGAAGCCCTAAAACATGCCATTGCTAACGGTGCTAAGCCGTATCAGAATCAGGTCGGCCCTATGGAGCTGAATATCCCTGCTGTGTACGGTATAGGTAGCAGCCTGCTGTATTTTGTTGACCGTTATGGCCAAAACTCAGTGTACGACGTGGATTTTAAATTCCACGATAACTGGCAAGCTGAAATGGCAAAAAACCAGGTTGGATTAGAAGTCATTGACCACCTGACGCACAACGTCCGCCGTGGCAATATGGCCGTGTGGGCGGGTTTTTATGAGCGTATAGGTAACTTCCGCGAAATCCGTTATTTTGATATTGAAGGCAAGCTGACGGGCTTAGTGTCTAAGGCGATGACAGCGCCATGTGGCAAAATTCGTATTCCAATCAACGAGTCTTCGGATGATAAATCTCAAATTGAAGAATTTATCCGCGAATACAAAGGCGAAGGTATTCAGCATATCGCCCTGACCACAGATAATATTTACGAGACGGTGCGAACCCTGCGCCAACGTGGTATGGATTTTATGCCAACGCCGGATACTTATTATGAGCGTGTGAACGCCCGTGTAGAGGGGCATACTGAAGATCTGGAGCAGTTAAAACAGCTGCGTATTCTGATTGACGGTGCCCCGATGAAAGACGGTATTTTATTGCAGATCTTTACCCAAACTGTGATTGGCCCAGTATTCTTTGAAATCATCCAGCGTAAAGGCAATGAAGGGTTTGGCGAAGGCAACTTTAAAGCTCTGTTTGAATCCATTGAAGAAGATCAAATTCGCCGTGGAGTGATTTAATTATGCGTAAATGGGCATCTTTTCCGCTAAAAGAAGGTGAAGTTTCCCGTCAGGCTCATGCTGATTTTCCAGACAGAGCCATCTATGAGCGTGAAGTGGGTCGTAGTGGCTTTTTTGGCCCAGCCACCCATTTCCATCATACCCACGCCCCAACGGGCTGGAGTGACTGGGAAGGGCCGTTAAAACCACGTTTGTATAACTTTAACGACATAGCGGGAAATCACAACGTATCGCCATGGCAAGTGCCGACTTTATTGCACAATGCACATTGTAAAATGCGTACCTGGCGTTTAACAGAGTCGATGGATTATCTGGTGCGCAATGCCGACGGTGATGAGCTGCTGTTTGTCCACGAAGGTGCGGCGGAGCTTTTTTGTGACTATGGTCATTTAAGCTTGCGTGATGGTGATTATGTGGTGATCCCACGTTCCACTATGTGGCGTTTAGAAGTGACAGAGCCATTGTTTTTGCTGATGATTGAAGCGACCAACGACTCTTTCCAGTTACCGGAAAAAGGTCTGGTTGGTAATCACGCCATTTTTGACGCAGCGATGATCGACACACCAAAAATAGATGAGGCGTTCAAAGCTCAGTACAGCGAGCAGCAAAGCCGGGTACAGGTGAAACGTCACGGAGAGGTGTCGCAAATTACGTACCCCTACAATCCACTGGATGCCATTGGCTGGCACGGTGATTTGGCGGTGATGCGGATTAACTGGCGGGATATCCGGCCTTTAATGAGCCACAGGTATCACTTACCGCCGTCAGCTCATACTACTTTTGTTGCACAGCGTTTTGTGGTCTGTACTTTTGTACCTCGCCCTATTGAAAGCGATCCGGGCGCATTAAAAGTGCCGTTTTATCATAACAATGACGATTACGACGAAGTGCTGTTTTACCATGCTGGTGATTTCTTCAGCCGTGACAATATCGAGCGTGGCATGGTGACTTTCCACCCTGCAGGCTTTACCCACGGGCCTCATCCCAAAGCCTTTGCTGCGGGCCGTGAGTATAAAAAGAAATTTACCGATGAAGTGGCCGTGATGCTGGACACCCGCGATGCACTTTTTGTCGGGGACGCCGCTTTAGCCACTGAAAACCCGGACTATGTGAATAGCTGGAAAATCAAACCGGCCAGTGTGTAAGGATTAAAAATGAAGTTAGCAAGTTTGAAAAATGGCCAGCGTGATGGCCAGCTCGTGGTCGTCAGCCGTGATTTATCCCGTTGTATGGCAGTGCCTGCTATTGCAACCACTATGCAACAGGCGCTGGATCACTGGTCTGTGGCCGCGCCACAGCTATCAGAAGTCTATCAGGCGCTGAACAGTGGTTCTGTGCAAGGCGAACAAGCTTTTGAGCAAGCGCAGTGTGAATCGCCATTGCCACGCGCTTATCAGTGGGCCGATGGCAGTGCTTATGTTAATCATGTTGAGCTGGTACGCCGTGCCCGTAACTCGGAAATGCCACCGAGTTTCTGGACTGATCCGTTGATGTATCAGGGCGGCTCAGACGATTTTATTGGCCCACGCGATCAGATTGAAGTCGTCAGCGAAGACTATGGCATTGATTTTGAAGGCGAAGTCGCCGTGATCACTGATGACGTGCCTATGGCGGTCAGCGCAGAAGAGGCACGGCATAAAATCCGTCTGGTGATGCTGGTGAACGACGTATCGTTACGGGGGTTAATTCCAAATGAACTGGCCAAAGGCTTTGGTTTCTTTCAATCAAAACCTGCGTCTGCGTTTAGCCCTGTGGCTGTGACACCGGATGAATTAGGCGCAGACTGGCAGGATGCGAAATTGCATTTACCTTTAGTCTCGCATTTAAACGGTAAGCTGTTTGGCAAACCCAATGCTGGTGTCGATATGACCTTTGATTTTGGTCAGTTAGTGGCTCATGCGGCGAAAACCCGTAATTTAGGTGCGGGTGCTGTGATTGGTTCTGGCACAGTGTCGAATAAACAAGGCACTGACTACGGCACTTCTATTGATGAAGGTGGCTTAGGTTACAGCTGTATCGCTGAAATCCGTATGATTGAAACTATCCGCGATGGCGCACCTAAAACTTCTTTTATGAAGTTTGGTGACAGCATCCGGATTGAAATGCTGGATAAAAGCGGCCAATCCATCTTTGGTGCTATAGAGCAAAACGTAGTGAAATACCGAGCTTAATGAGGGTAGATTGATAAGACCAGTCGTTTGACCTGAATGGGACGACTGGCTTTTTTGTATCTGTGTTACAAGGACTGAGATGATGAAATTACACGGTTACTGGCGCTCAAGCGCCGCCTACAGAGTGCGTATTGCGCTGAATTTAAAAGGGCTGCAGGTCGAACATTGCCCTGTCCACCTGGTTAATAATGGCGGAGAGCAACACAGTGCTGGTTATCAGTTGCTTAATCCATCAGAACTGGTACCTACGCTTGAAGAAGGTGAGTTGAGTCTGAATCAATCTTTGGCCATTATTCAGTATCTGGAAGACAGTTACCCGCAAGCGCCTTTGTACCCTGAAGAACCAGCGCAGAAAGCGGCAGTGATGGCTTTTGCATTAGATATCGCCTGCGATATTCACCCTTTGAACAATTTACGGGTACTGCAGTACCTGACAGGGCCTTTGGCTTTGTCTGAAGCACAAAAAATGCAGTGGATAAAACACTGGCTGGCGGTGGGTTTTATTGCTCTGGAGAAACGATTGCAGTTAACGGCAGGACGTTATTGTTTTGGTGATACAGTGACAGTCGCGGATCTGTGTTTAGTACCACAAGTCTATAACGCCTTACGTTTTCAATTGCAGATGACGGATTATCCTCTGATCACTGCCATTTATCAGCGTTGTAATCAGTTGGAAGCCTTTCAAAAAGCCGCTCCTGAGCAGCAAGTGGACGCAGTTTAAGTCGCCTCACTTGACCGTATTTGTTACTCTGCGATTATCGATGTAGTGGGAGAGCGTAGTATGATGAAACTGCCTAAAAAACCTGTCAATGCAGTGCTATTTTATGTAGGGACTTTGGGGTTGCTGACTCAGGTGCTACTGAGTTTCTATCTGCTCACACAAGGCCGTACTATGGATTGGCACTGGTGGTTTCATTGGATGGCCCCCACACTGTGTCTGTTGTGGGGGATAGTTCCAGCTTTGCAATTGCAAAAAGAGGATTAGCCTCAGTTATCGCGGGCTTAGCGGCCAGGGGTATACATACCTTCAATCCGCACTTCGCTGACGCCGTCCTTCGTAAAGTAAAATTTAATTTGCGCCATATTTTTATGAAAAAAATAGGCCGTATTGTCAAACATCAGCACATAACCACCACGAGCCTTTTCTTTATATTTAGGATCGGTGTTTTTGCCGAGTTTAAAGCTGTGTTTACCCAAGGTCCATTCAAAGCCCTGCAAAGGTTGATTGAGCCAATCCGTCACCCAAATTTGTTCTTCCTGATGCAGAACAAGAGCCAGGGTATATTTATCCGGTAACTCAGCGACTTCGACTTCCTGAACTCCGGCTTGAAATACTTCGGTGCCATTTTTCTGAGTAAAAGCAAAGCCAAAGTGCAGACTTTGTTTGCTGCCATCCAGTAACACCAACTGACCATGCCCTGGCAGAGTAAAATAGGCCCAGGATACTGGAGCCCATAGCAACAAGAGTAACGACAGGCCAGATTTAACCATGCAACACCTCAACCCTATTTACGACCCTAGTCTGTCAACTCGCCAGATACAAAGTCAATTGCTGTCCAGGTTGTAAGTACTTATTTGCTTTAATATTATTCCATCTGACAATATCAGCAACTTTTACTTTAAATCGTTGAGCTATGCTGGCCAACGAGTCTCCTGATTTGACTTTATACGTCATACTTTTAGCTGCAGACGCCGATTTTTCCACGGGTTTTGTATAGTAAGTCAAGGTCTGACCAGGCTTGAGCTGTGTGTTGGCAGTGAGCTTATTCCATTTCGTCAGTTGTTCAGTGCTGACTTTGAGCTTTTGGCCTATTTCCCATAAATTATCCCCACTTTTGACCGTATAGCTTTGAGCTTCAGAGCTTGTGGGATGAGCTGCTTTGTCTGGGCGAGCTACTTTCGTAGTCTCCGCCATCTGAGACAGACCCGGAATAATAAGTTGCTGACCTATTTTTAACTGGCTATTACTTAACTGATTCGCTTGCTGTATCGCTTTGACTGACGTTTTATGAGCTGCAGCAATTTTACTTAAACTATCGCCTGACTTGACCTTATAACGGCCTGATGCAGCCACAGGAGCTACTTTTACTTGAGGTAAAGCGGCAAGGTGCTGCTCGATGGAGTCAGGGCTATCGATAGGTACCACCAGCTGGTAATTGGCGCTGGGTACAGTGGTACTTTTAAAGCCAGGATTCAGTCGTCTGATTTCGGCCACACTGATACCTAAGAGATCTGCTGCTTTGTTTAAATCCAGCCCCCTGTTCATAGGAATCACTTTAGTTTGTGGCTGGTTGGCAAGTATCGGCATAGGAATAGCGTACTTTTCTGCATTTTTCAGCAGTTCCGCTAGGGCTAATAATTTGGGGATATAGCTGGTATTTTGTTTAGGCAAATGCAGAGACCAGAAATCTGTCGGTTTTCCTCTGTATTTATTACGTTCAATTGCTTTAAAAACCCGGCCTTCGCCTGCGTTAAAAGCGGCGACAGCGCTGAGCCAGTCCTGCTCTACATTGCTGTACAGATACTGCAAATAGTCCATAGCTGCGCGGCTGGATTCAATCACGTCACGGCGTCCGTCATACCAGGCGTTTTGCTTCAAGCCAAAGTTACGCCCTGTGCCTGAACTAAATTGCCAAATTCCCAGTACACCAGAAAAGGAACCTGCTTTAGGATTGTAAGTACTTTCGACTATAGGCAGCAGTGCCAATTCAAGCGGCATATTGCGCCGCTCCAGCTCAGTGACTATGTGATATAAAAAAGGAGCTGCGTTATCAGAGGCTGTTTTCAGCAGCTTTTGATTGCGGATAAAAAAACGCTTTTGGCTTTCTATATCGTCATTGTCCGGTACTGTTAATAACATTTGATCAGCAATGCGTTGCCACAAATTATCGTACTGAGCTAACTTAGCGTCGGGTTGCAACGGTGAGTTATGTTTCAGCAAGGCATTGGCGACTTGCTGAGCCGACGCTGCTTTATCCTGAATAGGAGCATCTTTGCTTTCATACTGCCCGTCAGCGGAGCCTGCTGTTTTATCCTGTTGGGTTGGAACGGCACAACTGGCCAGCAGTGCAGCCGCTACCGCGACAGATAATTTTTTCAGCATTCGCTTTTCCCAAAATAAAAAATCCGCCTTATGTTACCTGCTCAGCCTTCAAAAGCAAGGTTAGGGATCAAAATCGATCTTTGGCGGATCGTAATGCAGTGAACAGATCCACGGCATTATGTTGTTGCCAGCGGTGTTGCAACCCGACATCTTCAGCCCTTAAAAAGGGATTGATTTGTCGTTGCACAGCAAGGGGAGTAGGCAGCGTAGGTTGCAGCTTTGCTCGTTGCTGTTGACACCAATGTTGATAGCTGGCCAATGTTTGATTATCCGGATCTGCCCAAAGGGCGAACTCCATATTGGCCAGGGTATATTCGTGTGTGGCGTAGATTAATGTTTGATCAGGCAAGGCCAGAATACGCGACAAACTTTGCCACATCTGAGCTGCAGTGCCTTCAAACAAACGACCACAACCTGCGTTAAACAACGTATCACCACAAAACAGAATGGGCGCTGAATAGTAGGCGATATGACCCAAAGTGTGACCCGGAAGTTGCATGACCTGAAAAGTTAAATTGAAATCAGTCAGCTCAAGTTGTTCATTGTCCTCTAACCAATGGTCTGCATAAGGGATTTTGTTTTGTTCTAAAGCCGGTGCATAGACTACAGCATCCGGCCAGAGTTGTTTCAGTGCCAGGATGCCTCCAGTATGATCCGGATGATGGTGGGTGATCAGGATCACAGCGAGCTGTAATTGATGCTGCTGTAAATGCTGTTGCACCACTGCAGCGTCACCGGGATCGACCACCAGCGCCAACTTCGCTTGGCGCAGGCACCAAATATAGTTATCCTTAAAAGCCGCTATGGCGGTGATGTCTTGCATAATGAATACCCATGGCTAACGTTCTGATAAGGTATAGTGTAACGGATGAAACCTGCGTTAAGTTACCACAGTACAGTAGTTCCCAAACAGTGGCAGCAATTGCCGCAAGGGGAACTGATGGCCAAAGCCATAGAAAGGCAATTGAGCCAGTGGTGGCCGAAAATATTCGGCTACCATCTCTTGAAAGTGGGCAGTTTAAGCTGTGCCTTAGATACTTCAGCCTGCGCTATCAAACATCAAATTAACTTAACAGAACAAGCTGAACAGGCCTCAGTGGTCGCAGAGCCCGATGCATTACCTTTTTTAGAACAGTCAATAGATGGGGTATTGTTATCGCATTGTCTGGAGTTTTACCCAGACCCACACCATATAGTGCGTGAAGCTCATCGTGTCCTGATGCCGGATGGTTATCTATTGTTAAGTGGTTATAATCCACTAAGCAGTGCCGGACTGATGAAACTCTGGCCTGGTGTGAAGCAGCAGTTGCCTTGGGCCGGGCGTTTTTTCACGCCATCCCGGGTTAAAGATTGGTTGCATTTACTTGGTTTTGAAGTGATGTATGAACAACGTTTTTTTTGGTCTAGTTTGCTTGGTAAACATAAACCAGATAGCCGTTGGCAACAGTGGTGTGAGACTTATCTGGGCTATTTTGGCGCTTCGTATTTGCTGGTTGCCCGCAAGAGAGTATTACCTTTGACGCCAATCCGGCCTAAATGGCAACGCACTCCAGCTTTTCAAACCTCCGTCAAAGGCATCAGTGCCCGGCAGGGGCTTTATCACGATTAACTGGTTTTGGTCTGCTTTTGGAGCCATTGATCCAGCTGATTGGCAAATTGTTGCTTGTCCTGTGGACCCAGAGGCGCTGGGCCGGACAGCTGAACACCACTGCTGCGTAGCTCTTCCTGCAAATTGCGCATCGTCAGCCGGTCACTAATATTATCTGGCGTCAGTAAGCGGCCTTTGCTGGTAATGCAGAGTGCGCCTTTGGCCACAACAGCTGCGGCCAGCGGAATATCATTGCTGATCAGCAAATCACCGGAACTGATACGCTGTTCAATATAGCGGTCTGCCACATCAAAACCATGCTCTACCTGCACAGCTCTGATGTACGGGCTACGAGGAATTTGCAAGCTGTGGTTAGCCACCAGATACAAAGGCTGCTGTTTTCGTTCAGCGGCCTTAAATAACATCTCTTTTAACACTTTGGGGCAGGAGTCTGCATCAACCCAGATTGGCATCCTGATGATCCTTTAACAGTTGTTTTGCTGCTTTACGGCTTAACTTCATAAAAAACAACAAGGGATCGGCCACACCCGGTTGTTCAGCTTCAACAAAACCTAACTGCTGGTAACACTGCACTGCAATATGGTTTTTACGATAAACAAACAACGAAAAGTCCCGTAGTGGTTGCTGCTGTAAACCTTGTGCAATTAATCCTTTGATTAAGGTTTTGCTATGGCCCTGACCTCGGTTGTCCGGATGGACTAATAAACGGGCCAGATGGTTGCATTCAAAACGGTCGCAGAGTTGGCCAAAGGCGACACGCTGCCTGTGTTGATAAAGCCAATAACTCTGAGTTCCTGGTAAATACAATTGCTGTAAAAATTGTAAAGCGCGGATAGGAAAAGAAAAACCTTCACCGCCCCATTGATCCAGCTCCTGTTGTGAATCAAACCAGTTATGCAGATAAGCCGATTGCTCAGGCGTTACCGGGCTTAGTTGATAAGGCGCATGTTTCATAAGCTGCCTTGTACTTTTGTGATCTGATATCCCTGTTGTGCAAGCTGCTTAATCAAGCCGTCATTGCCCGCCAAATGCAAAGCGCCTACCACAACAAAGACCGGAGTCTGATAACGAGCCTGCACTAATTGTTTAACCCAGGCATTGTTTCTTTTTACAATCAAGCTTTGGTAGATGGCCGGATAACTTTTTAAATCATCCAGATACAAATGCTCAAGTTGTTGCAAATCACCACTGCGCCATGCTTTTCGCATTGCGTCAAAGTCTTCGCTGCTGTCAGTTAAATCTTCCATGGTACTTTTAATCAAGGTTTCAGCACCGCTGTTATTCAGTTCGGTCAGCACGGCCAGATGCTGTTGCATAGTTTCAAGCCCCGTTACTTTTTTTCCAGCTTTTTTCGCTTCATCCTGCAAGTAGGCGTCCACTCCAGGGGCGGTTGCCCCTTGAGCCTGAAGCTGAGTGGTCGTCAGCATCACTGCGGCAAAAGCGGGTTTAAAACGCGTGATCTGCTCAAGCGGAATATTATTCTTTTTACAATAGTCGGCCAGTTGCCTGGCCAGAGGTTCTGACAGTTGTTGCAGCAGATTTTCGCCTGAAGGGTAGGAGTTTAAATCAATCATCTGCTGTATCCCCGCAGGGCTTGACAGCTGTGCCAAATCGGTTTCCAACACCAGGCTATCGCTGTTGTGTAGCGCTTTGAGGTATTCAGGCGGCAAAGGGTAATCGTCAGTACTGAGCAAATGAATGGAGCCTGCCAGATAAAAATGCTCAGGGCCTTTGCTGATTTTCCAAACCCCGTCAGCGAATACAGCACTGCTGAGTAATACGAAAGTAAAAAAGCTAAAAATACGGAACACTACTGAAACCTCTGATTAGTCAAAAGAGCCTACTTTGCCGCGCAATTTTTTGCGCTCTTTATGCTGCGTTTTCTCTTTGAGTCTATCCATGCGCGCACCAAAAGTGGGTTGAGTGGCGCGTCTTTTTTTCGCTTCGAAACTGGCGGATTGTAGTAGTTGTAGTAATTTTGCTACTGCATCCTCTTTATTCATATCCTGGCTACGGTGAGCCTGAGCTTTAATGACAATGACCCCACTTTTGCTGATTCGGTCATCCGGATACTGCAGCAGTTTTTGTTTAAACTCTTCCGGTAAACTGCTGCGGCCTATATCAAAACGCAGTTGCACTGCCGTCGATACTTTATTGACATATTGGCCGCCACTGCCCTGAGCGCGGATAAAGCTGAATTCCAGCTCATCCAGATCAAGCTCAAGACCGGGTTTGACCTGAACTAAAGTTACCACATCAAATCATCCGGGATCTTATAGGCTGCATAAGGATCGTCTTCGGCCTGAACTTCAGCGCTTTGACCTGTGTTATGCAGCACTACAATGGTCTCTGCCAAACGTTGCTGGATTTTTTCTGCCACTTTGACCGGGATCACATAATACTGATCAGACAGCTTGGCGATAGCTGCCTGACCTTTGGTCAATTCTGCATGGATACGGCTGCTGACATACAAACGTTTGACCAGACTACCATCGGTAAAATTAAAAGCGGTTTCCCCTTTGTGTGCAATGGTATTGAGCTCAACCAGTTGTTTCACCTGCGCCGCCAGTGCTTTTTTATCCTGTTCAGCTTTGCGCTGACGGTTTAACTCCTGATCGCGTTGCAATTGCTGTTGTCTGGTTTGCTCGGCAAGCACTGAGGCTTCATTGACCACTGTGCCATTTTTGCCTGCTTGCACTCGTTCTTTATGCTTTTCTTTTTTTATCGCTTTTAGCTTTTTCTCGTTGCCAAGGCCTGCTTTGAGCAATTGTTCCTGCAGTGATTTACTCATAAAAATATCCTGTCTCTTTCATGGCGCTATTGTTTCATGATACAGCTGCGCTGCAAAGAGCTGAAGGGCAGACTAACTGCCGATGCGAAAAATGCGTTATGATAAGGCACTTATATTGAATTTGTCCGGGACCTTATCTTGTTATTTCACGATCTTGCGTTAGACCCTCGTTTAGTCCGTTCTATCCAGCACCTTGGCTTTGCGAAACCAACGCCAATTCAGCAGGAGGCTGTGCCTGCCGCTATGACAGGCAAAGACTTAATGGTTTCTTCGCAAACCGGTTCAGGAAAAACTCTGGCTTACTTGCTGCCGATGATGCAGCGCTTGTTGCGTAGCAGACCGTTATCTAAGCAAGATGCCAGGGCTTTAATTCTAGTGCCAACCCGTGAACTGGCGCATCAGGTGTACGCCAAACTCCGTTTGTTTGTCGCCAATACGCCATTAACCAGCGCTTTAATAGTGGGCGGTGAAAACTTCAATGAGCAAGAAAAAATCCTCAAACGTCAGCCGACTATCATAGTGGCAACGCCGGGTCGTTTTATTGATCACCTGCAGCACAAAACATTTTTTATTCAGGGCCTGGAAATGCTGATTTTAGATGAAGCAGACCGGATGCTGGATCTGGGCTTTATGCCGCAACTGAATGAAATCAATAAAGCTGCTGATCACCGCTTACGCCAAACTCTGATGTTCTCTGCCACTTTAGATCATGCCGAAGTGAATGAGCTGGCAATGTCCTTGTTAAAGTCGCCACACCGGGTTTCTGTCGGCGCTTCTTATCAGCAACACGAAGATATTGAGCAGCGTTGTTATTTTGCCGACCATCTGTCTCACAAAGAGGCTTTATTGGCTTATTTATTGAAGCAGGAACAAGTAAGTCAGCTGATTATTTTTACTGCCACCAGGGAAGATACCGATCGTCTTGCAAAACTTTGTGATTCTATGGGGTACCCTGCTGTAGGTTTGAGTGGCAAACTCACTCAAAGCCAGCGCAATAGTGTGATGCAGAATTTTGCTGCGAACAAATATCAGGTGTTGGTGACGACTGATGTCGCTTCCCGCGGTTTAGATTTATTGCAGGTCAGTCATGTGGTGAACTTTGATTTACCAAAACATGCTGAAGAGTATGTACACCGCATAGGTCGTACTGGCAGAGCCGGAGCTAAAGGGATAGCAATTTCTTTGGTTGGGCCAAAAGACTGGGTCGCTTTTTGTGCCATAGAAAGTTTCTTACGCCGTCCTTTGCCTATGCTCAAAGTGGAGTCTTTACCGGCCAAATTTAAAGGTGTAGACCTGCATGCGCCCGCAAAAGCGGTGAAGAAAACTAAGCCCGTGGTGAAAAAAGCTAAAATAAAATCAACTGATGCAACGCAAAAAGCAAAGCCTGCAGCCAAACCTAATTTTTATCAGGCGGGTGATGATGGCATGGCACCGGTAAAGAAAAAGATCAAATAATTTACAGTAGTATGTTTTTTATTCGGAAAATAGTGCTACACTCAGGTCGTTACTTTGTAGATTTGTTCGACAGTTTTTATTGCAAGCAATTGTTTTGGCTGAAGAATTATTTAGAGTAACTGGAACGGCCAAAACCAGAAAACTATTTTTCTGTCGGATCAGTAATAGCTATTGACCACTTTGTCGGGTTCACTGATAATGGGGTCGTAATATGTACTAGCTCGAACACGGCCGGTAATATTTAAGTCGCCAAACAATTGGCAAATTTAGTTAAAGTAAGAGAATGTTATGTCACAATTAATTTCCGGTACCGTTAAGTGGTTCAACGAAGATAAAGGTTTTGGTTTCATCGAGCGTGAAGGCGGCAAAGACGTATTCGTACATTTCCGCGCTATCAATGGCACAGGCCGCAGAACTTTAGTTGAAGGTCAACGCGTAACTTTCGAAGTTACTGAAGGCCAAAAAGGTCCTCAGGCTGAGAACGTAACTGTTACCGGTTAATAGTTTTCTGAAAAAGAGCCAACTTTAAGTTGGCTTTTTTTATGTCCGAAATTCAGTGATTATCTTCCGCAACCAATTGTTTTAACTAGTTAATTATAAATTTATGAGATTTTCTTTACTTGAATATCAAAGCTCTAGTGACAACTGAGCCTGAGCTTCCTGCGCCTTTAATCCAACATGAATACCCACCAACCGTACTTTTTTACCCTGACCTCTGTGCCATGCTTGCTCTAATAATTGTTTTAAACTGGCCATATCTAATTCGGGTTGTTGTTTCTCAATAGTCGTTTGCTGAAAATCGGCAAATTTTAGTTTAATACCAATTTTTTGAATATGAGCACTAGCTTCACAGCGTTCAATACGACGTCGAAGTTTAGGTAACAGTTCAGATAAACTTTGTTGACCTGCATTCAGATCCGGTAGATCTTCAGTATAAGTGTGTTCAACAGCAACAGATTTACGCGGGTAATCGTTCTGCACATCACGGCTATCGCGGCCAAAACTACGTTCTATCAAGGTTTCAGCAAAACTTCCAAAGTGTTTAACCAGTGTATGCAAAGGCGCATTTTGAATATCAACGCATTTGTAAAAACCTAAAGTTGCCAGTCGCTCAGCAGTTTTTTTGCCAACACCAGGGATTTTATGTAAAGGCAGGAATTTTACGAAGTCGCTGACTTTTTCGGGCGGTAAGACAAATAAACCATCAGGTTTGTTTTCATCACTGGCGATTTTGGCGAGGAATTTATTCGGCGCTACACCAGCAGACGCTGTTAGGCCTGTTTCGGCAAAAATAACCCGACGAATATCCTCAGCGATAAGTGTCGCGCTGCCTGAAAATAAACTACTGTCGCTGACATCTAAGTAGGCTTCATCTAAGGATAAAGGCTCCACTTTGTCGGTGTAGCGATGAAAAATAGCCTGAATTTGTAGGCTGGCTGCTTTGTATTTTTCCATATTGCCAGGTAATAACAATAGGTGAGGGCAGAGCTTTAAAGCCTGACCTGTCGGCATGGCGGAGCGCACGCCATAGACCCGGGCAGGGTAGTTACAGGTACTGATTACACCCCGTTCAGTGCGACTGCCACCTATAGCTAACGGAATAGTGCGCCAGTCAGGTCTGTCCCGCATCTCTACTGCAGCGAAGAAACAGTCCATGTCGATATGAATGATTTTTTTCATTTACAAAGCACTGTTGGTTTATACAGTTGTATAATTGACCAGTTTTGGCTTTTTGTAAAGCCAGACACTGGTTTTATTTACAGTTGCTGCTATGACTCCACCGACCACCCATCTGAAACTTGGTTTTAGAAGTTTAGATGGCTACTTTATAGCTGCATCTTTGACGGATTCCATGTAGAATACAGCGCAGTTTTTTTGTAAATAGCCTGGCCCTTTTGGCCACCTGGGAGCAAGCATGTTAAAGCGCGAAATGAACATTGCCGATTTTGATCCGGAATTATGGCAATCCATTACCAACGAAACCCAACGTCAGGAAGATCACATTGAGCTGATCGCTTCTGAAAACTATGCCAGCCCACGTGTATTGCAGGCTCAGGGTTCTCAGTTAACGAACAAATATGCTGAAGGTTACCCGCATAAACGTTATTACGGTGGTTGTGAGTACGTGGACGTGGCTGAAGATTTAGCTATCGCCCGTGCGAAGGAATTGTTTGGTGCCGATTACGCAAACGTGCAACCGCACTCAGGTTCGCAGGCGAACTCAGCGGTATTTTTAGCTTTATTAAACGCAGGCGACACCATTTTAGGGATGAGCCTGGCGCACGGTGGTCACTTAACTCATGGTGCATCTGTCAGCTCTTCAGGTAAGTTGTACAAAGCTGTGCAATACGGTCTGCACCCAGAAACTGGTGTGATTGATTATGCTCAGGCTGAAGCTTTAGCGCTCGAACACAAGCCAAAACTCATCATCGCTGGTTTCTCAGCTTACTCAGGCATTATCGATTGGCAGAAATTCCGTGAAATCGCGGATAAAGTGGGCGCTTACCTGATGGTCGATATGGCTCATGTGGCAGGTTTAGTGGCGGCTGGCTTGTATCCAAACCCAGTGCCTGTAGCTGATGTAGTCACTACCACGACACACAAAACCTTAGCTGGTCCGCGTGGTGGTTTAATTCTGGCGCGTAAAAACGAAGAGATCGAAAAGAAACTCAACTCTGCCGTTTTCCCTGGTGGTCAGGGCGGTCCTTTGATGCACGTCATTGCGGCAAAAGCTGTAGCGTTCAAAGAAGCATTGCAACCAGAGTTTAAAGTGTATCAGCAACAAGTGCTGAAAAACGCTGTGGCTATGTGCGATGAAATGATCAAACGTGGCTATAAAATTGTGTCTGGCGGCACGCAAAACCACTTATTCCTGATGGATTTAATCGACAAAGACATCACCGGGAAAGAAGCGGACGCTTGGTTGGGGCAGGCTCATATCACAGTGAACAAAAACTCAGTGCCAAACGACCCGCGCTCTCCATTTGTCACCAGTGGTTTACGTATCGGTACTCCGGCTATTACCCGTCGTGGTTTTAAAGAAGCTGAAGCTCGTTTAGTGGCTAGCCTGATCTGTGACGTGCTGGACAGCCGCGGTGACGCTGGCGTCATCGACAAAGTGCGTGCGCAGGTGTCAGAGGTTTGTCGCCGTTTACCTGTTTATGCCTGATTGCCCGCTATGACTGAGCAAAGATAGAGTGTTATGATGGCTGCTTAATGCGGCCATTTTTTTCGGAGAATTCCGTGTTTTGTCCTTTTTGTCGTGCCGACGATACCAAAGTGATTGACTCCCGTTTAGTGGCGGAGGGGTCTCAAGTAAAAAGAAGACGTGAATGTGGCGCCTGCCATGAGCGTTTTACCACCTTTGAAGCTGCAGAGTTGGTGATGCCTCGTATCGTAAAACGTGATGGTTCCCGCGAGCCTTATAACGAGGCGAAGCTTCGCAGTGGCGTAATGCGTGCGCTGGAAAAACGCCCAGTCCCTACAGAGCAGATTGAATCTTTGATCAGCAAAGTAGAGAGCTTATTGCGTGCTACAGGCGAGCGTGAAGTACCAAGCCAGTTGCTGGGCACGCTGATTATGGATGAGCTGGTGAAACTGGATAAAGTGGCGTACGTGCGTTTTGCATCCGTCTACCGTTCTTTTAAAGATATCCGTGAGTTTGGCGAAGAAATTGCCCGACTTGGAGATGACTAAGTGAGCTTTTCCGAACTTGATAAGCACTATATGGCGCGCGCGATAGAGCTTGCTGCCCAGGGGCGTTTTACCACTGCGCCTAATCCTAATGTTGGCTCTGTCATAGTCCGGGATGGCGAGATAGTCGGTGAAGGTTACCATCGTCAGGCTGGTGGGCCCCATGCTGAAGTATTCGCCTTGCGTCAGGCAGAGCATCTCGCTTCAGGTGCAACCTGTTATGTCACCTTAGAGCCTTGTAGTCATTATGGCCGCACTGGTCCTTGTGCTTTGGCCTTGGTCAACGCTGGCGTAAAAAAAGTGGTAGTGGCGATGCTTGACCCTAATCCTTTAGTGGCTGGGCGTGGTATTCAAATTCTGCAAGATGCAGGCATTGAAGTTCAGATTGGTCTATTAGAAGAGCAAGCCCGTGCATTAAATCCAGGCTTTTTAAGCAGGATGGAGCGGCAAAAACCTTATATCCGACTTAAACTCGCTACCAGTCTGGACGGACGTATTGCCCTTGCTAATGGTAAGAGTCAGTGGATCAGCTCTCCAGAGTCCCGTTTTGATGTGCAGCTGATGCGAGCACAAGCTCATGCCATTTTGTCGACTGCTACCACTGTGCTGGCGGACAATGCCCGTTTAACAGTCCGCTTTGAAGGCTTGGCTATAACCTCTTTGGAGGATGGCTCTGTGCGTCAGCCCATTCGGGTCATTTTAGACCGCGGCCTGAAATTAACAGGTCGGGAGCTTTTATTTTCGCAAAATGGCCCCATAGTGCTGGTGCATGATAAGCACTATAAACCCAGATTTGAGCACCCGCAGGTGCGTTTTATTGCTGTGGATGCGGATGAGTCGGGGCTGAATTTAAGCGAATTAATGCCTGTTTTAGCATCAGAAAATATCAATGATTTGTGGGTAGAAGCCGGCGCTGTGCTCGCTGGTTCTTTGTGGCAGGCGGGGTTAGTGGATGAACTGATTATCTACCAGGCGCCTGTGCTTCTGGGGGATAAAGCCAAGGCCATGCTGCAGTTACCAAGTTACAGTGAGCTTTGTCAGGCTCAACATTTTGTATGGACTTCAGTTGAGAGACTGGGGCCTGATTTAAAATTAACAGCAAGGTTAGAGCCATGTTTACCGGAATAATCGAAGCTACGGGGAAAATCAGCGCTATTAAAGCGTCAGGTGTTGATTTAAAGCTGACTATTGAATCAGACAGTCTGGATTTTACTGATGTGAAATTGGGCGACAGTATTGCCAGTAATGGCGTGTGTTTGACCGTAACCTCGCTACATGGCAAAAGTTTTACTGCCGATGTGTCAGGCGAAACCGTCAAACGGACTTTGTTTGGCCAGTACAAAGCTGGGCAGTTACTGAACCTGGAAAAAGCCTTGCTCTCCACTGGGCGCTTAGGTGGTCATCTGGTCAGCGGCCATGTCGATGGCATCAGCAGTGTTGAAAAAATTGAAAAGTTTGGCGAAGCCTGGCAGGTCTGGGTAAAAATGCCAAAAGACTTAGCACATTACATCGCTGAAAAAGGCTCTATTACGGTGGATGGCATCAGCCTGACCGTCAACGAATTAAGTTCCAGTGCTTTTCGTTTAACCATAGTGCCTCATACGGCACGGGAAACTACTTTGATGACCCTGAAAGCCGGCAGTCAAGTGCATCTGGAAGTAGATTTAATAGCGCGTTATTTAGAACGTTTACTGCAAGGCCGCGAAGGGTCTGGCAGTAAAGGCGTGACTATGGATTTATTGCAACAACGTGGTTTTTTATAACGCAGTAAGGCCCGGGGCCTGAGGTGAAGTATGCAACTGAATACACCAGCAGAAATTATTGAAGATATTCGTCAGGGCAAAATGGTTATTCTGATGGATGACGAAGACCGCGAAAACGAAGGCGATTTAGTGATGGCGGCCGAATACGTCACGCCTGATGCAGTGAATTTTATGGCCACTCACGGCCGTGGTTTAATTTGTTTAACGCTGACGAAAAGGCGCTGCGAGCAGTTAAAGCTGCCTCTGATGGTGGACAAAAACTTATCACCATTTTCGACCGCTTTCACCTTATCTATTGAGGCGGCTGAAGGTGTCACTACAGGTATTTCGGCAGCTGACCGTGCCCGCACTGTGAAAGCTGCAGTGGCCCGTGATGCCAAACCAACAGATATTGTCTACCCTGGCCATATTTTCCCTTTAATGGCTCAGGACGGCGGTGTCTTAGTGCGTGCCGGTCATACCGAAGCGGGTTGTGATTTAGCGCGGATGGCGGGTTTAGAACCAGCGGCTATGATTGTTGAGATTTTAAATGAAGACGGCACTATGGCGCGTCGTCCTGACTTAGAAATTTTTGCGCAAAAACACGGTATTAAAATTGGCACCATCGCTGATTTAATTGAATATCGTAACTTACATGAAACCACTATTGAACAAGTCGCCAGCTGCCAGTTACCCACTGAATTTGGTGAGTTTAATCTGGTCACTTTCCGTGACACCATCGACAATCAAATTCATTTTGCTCTGGTTAAAGGTGTAGTTGAAGCAGAGCAACCTACGTTAGTCCGCGTGCATTTACACAATACCTTCAGTGATTTGTTGTTATCCGACCGTGGTGCCAATCGTAGTTTTTCTTTGCACTGTGCCATGAAGCGTATTGCCGATGAAGGTGGTGTGCTGGTGCTGTTAGGTAAAAATGAAAGCAGCGAAGAGCTGATGCAGATGGTGCAAAACTTTGAAGCAGAAGATAAAGGTGAAAAAGCGAAGACCGATCTGTGGAAAGGCACCTCACGTAACGTGGGGGTCGGTTCACAAATTCTTGCTAGTTTAGGCGTAAAAAAAATGCGTTTATTAAGCGCGCCGAAAAAATACCACGCGCTCTCAGGTTTTGGTCTGGAAGTCGTGGACTATGTGTCTGAATAAGACTCTGTAACAACTGCTGCAGAAACAGTAGCAGGGGACGGGCTATCTTGTGTTATCATGGCGCCCGTTTTTTTGAATTCTGGTGTTTAAAACCATTTTTTTGCAGCTAAATTGCAATAAGGATCTCCAATGCAGGTGATTGAAGCAGGCTTAACCGCTAAAGGTAAAAAATTTGCCATCGTTGTGGCCAGATTCAACAGCTTTATTGTCGAAAGTTTATTAGACGGTGCTGTAGATACCTTAAAACGTGTTGGTGACGTCGCTGATCAAGACATCACTGTGGTTCGTATCCCTGGCGCTTTTGAAATGCCATTAGCTGTACAAAAAGTTGCAGCCAGTGGTAAGTATGACGCGATCATCGCTTTAGGTGCCGTGATCCGTGGTGGTACACCGCATTTTGAATATGTAGCTGGCGAGTGCACCAAGGGCCTGGCTCAGGTCATGATGCAGCACAGTGTTCCTGTTGCTTTTGGTGTGTTAACGGTGGACAGTATTGAACAAGCCGTAGAGCGTGCCGGCACTAAAATGGGCAATAAAGGTGGTGAAGCCGCTATGTCTGCTTTAGAAATGGTAAACGTTCTCTCTCAGTTGTAGGATTTGTTGATGAAACCTAATGCGCGTCGTTTAGCCCGTTCTTTAGCCGTTCAGGGAGTTTATAGCTGGCAAGTCAGCAAGAACCCTGTGGGTGATATTGAACAGCAGTTATTGCTGGAACAGAACACCAAACATCTGGACGTGGGCTATTTCCAGGATATTTTGCGTGGTGTGGCTGTGAATCATCCTGTATTGGATGAAGCAGTAAAGCCGTTTTTAGATCGTCCATTTGAAGAAATTGATCTGGTCGAAAAAGCCATATTACGAGTATCAGCCTATGAGCTGAAATACCGTCTGGATGTGCCTTACAAGGTGGTGATCAACGAAGCCATCGAACTGGCGAAAGCCTTTGCTGCCGATGACAGTCACAAGTTTGTTAACGGCATACTTGATAAAGCCGTCAAACGCCTGCGAACCGAATAAAAAATGGAGAGCCGGCGTAAGTCGGCTTTTTTATGGGTGAATTTGAGTTAATTCAACGTTGTTTTGCTGAAGCGGGCCGTAAACGCACGGACGTTACCATTGGTATTGGTGACGACGGTGCTGTCGTGCAGGTGCGTGAAGGCTGTGATCTGGTGATCACCACTGACAGTATGGTCGAAGGTATCCATTTTTTTCCGGACGTCGATCCGCGCTCGCTTGGGCATAAATTGGTGGCAGTGAATGTCAGCGATTTAGCAGCTATGGGCGCTGAGCCCTGCTGGTTGTCGCTAGCCTTAACTTTACCTAAAGTGGATGAAGACTGGTTAACCGCTTTTGCTGAGGGGTTAAGCGAAACGGCAGATTACTACAACTGTCAGCTGATAGGCGGTGATACGACCCGTGGCCCTTTAAGTTTAACCATGATCGCCAAAGGGGTAGTGCCCAAAGACAAAGCAATAACCCGTGCTGGTGCGCAAAATGGCGATTACCTCTATGTTACTGGTACCTTGGGTGATGCTGCTTTAGGTTTACAACTGGTGCAGAATAAAGTTGAAGTCAGCAAAAAACACCGTGCTCATATTTTGCAACGTTTTCATTATCCAACAGCTCGTGTGGCTTTAGGTCAGGCGCTGCGCAACATCGCAAGTTCAGCTATGGATGTGTCAGATGGTTTGGCTGGTGATTTGCTGCATATTCTAAGGCGCTCTAAAGTTGGCGCAGTTGTGGATGTGACTAAGTTACCTTTGTCTCAGGCGCTAAAAGACAGTTGCGATGCGGAGCAAGCCTTGAAGTATGCTTTGTCTGGTGGCGAAGATTACGAACTGCTGTTTACCGTGCCTGAGAATCGCCGTGGCTCTTTAGAAGTCTTATTGTCTCCTTATGGTGTGCCTGTCACTTGTATTGGCCGCATTACAGGGGCTGTAGGTAAGCTGGAATTTAAGCAAGGCGATGTTCCTTTTGCTTACCAGCATCAGGGCTTTGAGCACTTTTAATGACTTTCACTGAACGACAAAAGCCTCAGTTTGACCTGAAAAAATGGACTCATTTCCTTGCTTTGGGTTTTGGTTCTGGTCTGGCACCTAAAGCTCCCGGTACTTTTGGGACTTTAGCTGCGTTACCGCTGATTTATCTGCAATCCTTACTGATCCCGCAGCTTGCCCTGATTTGGGTACTTTTTGTTTTTGTATTGGGCTGTCATGTCTGTGGCCAAACCGCCAAAGACATAGGTGAACATGATCATGGCGCCATCGTCTGGGATGAAGTTGCGGGTTACAGTCTGGCGATGTGGTGTATCCCGTTTCAGTGGCAGTATATTTTGCTTGGTTTTTTACTTTTCCGCTTTTTTGATATCGTCAAACCCTGGCCTATTCGCGTGTTGGACAAAAAAGTCCATGGCGGCTTTGGTATTATGATTGACGATATGTTGGCCGGTTTCTTTAGCTGGCTCATTCTGTTCGTACTGGTGCAGTGGCAAGCTTTTAGTTAATATAAATTTTTCCCTGCTACCCGGTGATTTTTGTGCGTTTTGCGCTCTTGGTTTTTTTAGCTTTTCTCTCTATGACTGCGTTCGGTCAGGGCCAGTTTGGTTCAATTTATGATTTTGATATCAAACACTGGAACAGTGCTGATGGGTTGTCTTCCAATTCGGTCAGGGCTGTCAGTCAGGATCAACAAGGCTATTTGTGGATCGGCACTTTATATGGTTTAAATCGTTTTGATGGCCATCACTTTACCCAGTTCAGCACCAAAACCAGTCGTCAACTTGCCAGTAACTCCATCAATAAACTGCTGTTAGATCAACAAGGTTATATGTGGGTCGGCACTAAGGCAGGTTTATCAGGTTTTAACCCTCAGACTCTAAAATTTGACCGTTATCCTATTTTGGCTGAAGTGACCTCCATGGTACAGGTCGCCCCCGATGAATTATGGGTTGCTGCTGAAAATCTGTTCAGGGTCAAGCAAGGTAAAGTCAGCCGTATTCATAGCATTAAAGAAGCTGTAGTACAGATGGAAAAGGCAGGCAATGCGGTATGGGTAAGCACAGCCCGCTCTTTGTATAAGCTGGATGCACAAGGACAAACGCAGCAAATTCTGTTACCTGATGAGCTGCAACAACATCCACTGTATGATTTAAGCTGGTTTAATGACAGCCTGCATTTTGCCAGCGAATCAGGTTATTTCCATCTGGACGAGCAACAGCAGGTTGTGCGATGCACTCTGCCTGGTGCAGACAATTCCGCGGTATATAAATTGTTTCGGGATAGCTCAGGCAACGATTGGATCTCCGGCTACAACAAATTACATCACCGTCAGGTCGGACAGGGATGGCAGCAAATCAGTGCCGAAGAGCTCGGAAGTTCGCCCTGGTTCAGCGATATCTTCGAGGACAGAGACCATAATATTTGGATGGCCAGTTTTAGCGAGGGATTGTATCGGGCTTCTCCGGGAAAAATGCGCCGGGTGGTAGGGCAGGGTCAGGAGGATGTTGTGGTGCGCAGCGTGCGTTATTCTGCGCGTTTAAACAGCCTTTTAGTCGCGACTCAGACCAATGTTGGCTTATTAAAAGCGGATCAGCATTTTATTGAATTGGTGAATCATCAGGCGCTTGGTCAGAGCACAGTTTTTGACTTTTATGACAGAAACAACCAGCTGTGGCTGGGTACAGACAATGGGTTGCTGCTGTACAATTTTGATGATCAAAGTATTAGCCGTCCTTTTAAGGAATTAGCCTCCAGTGCCATTCGGGTGGTGCAACCTCATGCGCAAACGGGTCTGTGGTTTGGGGGTTCCAGTGGTCTATATCACTACGATGGTAAAACTCTGCTTGCTGCGCCTTTTAACGCCGATCTGGAATCGGGTTTTGTTACTGTCATTGAAGTTCAGGGACAAGACTTACTTATTGGCACGACCAGCGGTTTGTATTGGTATCAGCAGGACAAATTAAACAGAGTCGGGCTTGGGACTCCGCTGTTTGGAGCTTATATCACCAGTGTATTAACCTTGCCCGATCAACAAATGCTTATTGCTACCTTAGATGATGGTTTATTTATCAAAACAGCTCAGGGGCAATGGCAACAATACGATAGCAGCAATGGGTTGCCTTTGGATCCGGTGATCAGTTTATGGTACGACAGGGACTCTGACTATGTATGGGCCAGCAGCTTAAAAGGAGTCTTCAGATTTAAGCCAGCCGCAGGAGGTGATGGCAGACCTCCATTAAGTTTCGAATTGATCTTATCTCCTTATGACCGACAGTTGGGTACGGCCCCTGGTCGCTGCTGCAATGGCGCAGGTCATAGCAAAGTTGCTAAATGGCTGGACCAATTGTGGTATCCCAGTTTAAAAGGTTTGGTGGCTGTACCATTGCAGTTAAAAATGGCGCCAGACAGAGCATTGCAGCCTTTGCTGCAGGAAGTGACTGGCCAGAAATCTTATGCTTTGCTACCCGATCAACGTCAGTTAGTCTTAGACATGTCTGATCGGAATATCAGTATCAGCTATAGCGCGCTGGAATTTATCAAAGCCAATGCTATTGAGTTTCGCTATCAGCTCAAAGGCTTTGATACTGAGTGGCAAAAAGTAGGGCAACGTCGCGAGGCTATTTATACCAACCTGCCGCCAGGCAGTTATCAATTTATTGTTCAGGCTCGTTACAGCAGTCAAAACTGGACAGAGCGGCAGCAACTCATGCTGGATTTGGTTGTTCCCAGATTGTTTACCGAGACTGTGGTCTATAAGGGATTATGGTTATTGTTGGTGGTATTAGCTTTATACGGCTTAGCCTGGTTATGGCGACGTAATGCGGTGATGCAGCAGCTGGAGTTGAGTAAACTGGTACGTTTGCGTACCGCAGAGCTTGAAAGCAGCAATGCCCGTTTGTATGAACTTAACGAGCAGCTGTCGCAATTGACACACAAAGATACTTTAACAGGACTTCGAAATCGTCGTTTCCTGTTCGAACAACTGCCTAAAGATATAGAGCAATACCAACACAACAGAGATGCGATGTTGCAACAAGGTAAATGTATAGCCCTGCTGCAGTTGGATATGGATAATTTTAAATCTATCAATGATTTATACGGTAACAGTGCAGGGGATAGCGTCTTGCAGCAAATCAGTGGTTTATTGCTGCGCGAAAGCCGCGGTGCTGATTATGTGGTGCGATACGCTGGTGAGCAGTTTGTGCTGGTGCTGCGGGATGTTGAATTTGCGTCAGTACGTGATGTGGCACTGCAACTGAACCAACTGGTTGCGAATGCTCATTTTCAGATCCCGGACGGCCGGACTGTGTCTTTAACCTGTTCTATTGGTTATAGTTGTTTTCCACTGGAATTATTAGGCGGGCAGCTGATTTCCTGGGAGATTTCGTTGCAACTGTCTGAAATCGCGTTACGTAAGGTCAAACAATCGGGCCGCAATGGCTGTGCTACTTTAGGTTTTGATCCTCAGGTAGACGCTTTTGAGTTTGAAGATTCAGGGCATATTGATGTGCAGATTGAAAAACTGCTGGCCGATGGTTTAGCCTGGTTTGAAGTGAAAAACTATTTAGGTTCATAGCCTTAGTTTTTGAGGCCGCTGCGTTGTCGCCAGCGCTGCTCGCTTGAACTGTAGTGGAATTTTAGACGGCGGACACAAGGTCCGCCCCCCAGGCAGAACAGACTTAACGGCGAAGAAAAACCTCTACTTTCGCCTGAATACCGGCAGAGTCTAAACCTAATTCGGCATAGATCTGTTCCTGAGTACCGTGCTTGATAAAAATATCCGGCAAGCCAATATTCAGCAGCTTTACAGACAGTTGTTCAGCGATGCAATACTCATTCACAGCAGAACCAGCTCCGCCCATCAACGCATTGTCTTCAATAGTGACAAAATGACTGTGCGTTTTACTTAGCTCTGTGAGCAACTGTTGATCCAGAGGTTTGACAAACCGCATATCCACCAACGTAGCGTTGAGCTGTTCTGCTGCGGTGTGACAGGCTTGCAACAGAGGGCCAAAGGCCAGCAACGCCACTTTTTCACCCTGACGGCGGATTACGCCCTTACCCAGAGCTAATTCAGTCATTACAGACTCTGGCGCTTCACCGTTACCGCTCCCTCTGGGGTAACGCACAGCTGCAGGACCTTTGTGCTGATAGCCGGTGTACAACATCTGACGGCATTCGTTTTCATCCGAAGGCACCATGATCAGCATGTTGGGAATACAGCGCATAAAGCTTAAATCAAACGAACCTTGGTGAGTTGGACCATCGGCCCCTACAACACCAGCGCGGTCTATCGCAAAAAGTACATCCAGATTTTGAATGGCAATGTCGTGAATAAGCTGATCATAACCTCGTTGCAGGAAGCTGGAGTAGATGGCGACTACAGGTTTTAAACCTTCTATTGCCATACCTGCCGCTAAAGTCACCGCATGCTGTTCGGCAATAGCTACATCGAAATAACGCTCCGGATAGCTTTTTGAGAACTGCACTAAGTCTGAGCCCTCTCGCATGGCAGGCGTAATACCTTGTAGCTTTGGATCCACAGCTGCCATATCGCAAATCCACTGACCAAAAATATTAGAGAAGGTGGCTTTACCGGCTTTTTTGGCGGGCTGGCATTGGGCTGCCGGATCAAATTTACTGACGGCATGATAACCAATAGGATCTTGTTCAGCAGGTAAATAGCCTTTGCCTTTCTTGGTCACCACATGCAGTAACTGCGGACCTTTGAGGTTGCGCATATTACGGATGGTGTCGACCAGACCTTTGACATCATGACCATCAATGGGGCCTATGTAGTTAAAGCCCAGCTCTTCAAAAAAAGTACCTGGCGTGACCATGCCTTTAAAATGCTCTTCAGCGCGGCTGGCTAACTGATGCAAAGGAGGTACACCACTGAGTATTTTTTTACCGCCTTCACGCAGGCTGGTGTAAAAGTTACCGGATAAAATGCGGGCGAAATAGCGATTTAATGCGCCAACATTCTCTGAAATCGACATTTCGTTGTCGTTCAGAATCACCAGCATATCGGGTTTAACTTCGCCGGCATGATTTAATGCTTCAAAAGCCATACCTGCGGTAATAGCGCCATCACCGATCACCGCTACGACTTTACGGTTTTTTTGTTCAGCACGTGCAGCGATGGCCATACCTAAGGCTGCACTGATGGACGTACTGGAGTGACCGACACTTAAGGTATCGTATTCGCTCTCTTCCCGCCACGGGAAAGGGTGTAAACCGTCTTTCTGGCGGATGCTGTGCATCTTGTCACGACGGCCCGTCAGAATTTTGTGAGGGTAAGCCTGATGACCCACATCCCAAATCAGACGGTCAAAAGGGGTGTTGTAGACATAATGCAAAGCTACCGTCAGCTCAATAGTGCCAAGTCCTGAGGCGAAATGGCCGCTGCTTTGGCTGACGGTTTTGAGTAAAAATGCCCGTAATTCATCACTCAGAGCTGGTAGCTCATCTTGTGGTAACTGGCGTAAATCGGCAGGCCAGTTGGCTTTGTGGAGTAAAGGGAAATCCTGACTAGCTAATGTCATGAGAATGCCTGTATCTAAAACTGTCGGGCAATGACGTACCGGGCTAACGCCACCAGTTCGTCTGTTGCATAAGGAAGTTCACGTAAAGCGGCTAATGCCTCTTCAACCAATAGTTGTGCTTTTCGTTTCGCTGGCTCCAAACCCAGTAAAGCAGGGTAAGTGGCTTTATTGGCTTTTTGATCCGAACCTGCGGTCTTCCCCAGTACCTGGGTGTCGCCTTCAATATCCAGAATATCGTCCTGAACCTGAAAGGCCAGACCTATGGCTCTGCTGTAGCGAACTAAAGCGTCTAAATGCTCCACATTATCCACTGGACTGGCCAGATAAGCAAAACGTACTGAACACTCAATCAAAGCTCCGGTTTTTAGCTGATGCATCTGCTCTAGTGCTTCAACCGACATTTTTTGATTGGTATGCGCCAAATCAATAGCCTGACCACCACACATGCCATTGTAGCCAGCATGCAATGCTAACTGTTGGATCATCGCCACGATACGCTGCGCCGGAACCTGCTGGTAATCATGGCTGCTTAATAATTCAAAAGCGAAGGTTTGCAGTGCATCGCCGGCAAGAATAGCAGTCGCTTCATCAAAAGCTTTGTGACAGGTGGCTTTGCCGCGACGTAAATCATCGTTATCCATGGCGGGTAAGTCGTCATGGATTAAAGAGTAGGTATGTAGGGCTTCAATGGCCGCTGCCGGGGCATCTAAATCTGTTAATGCTGCACCTAACATCTGACCACAGCTGTAGACTAAAAAAGGCCGCATACGTTTACCGCCAAGCAGCAGACTATAGGCCATAGCCTGATGCAGGCGTGGGTCAGTTAAAGACTTCTTATCTAAGTGCTGTTGCAGTACTAGTTCCAGCCGTTGCTGGTAAGAGGTTAAAGAATCTAACGTCAAATCATTCACCTTCGGTGGTCACAAAAGGTTCGAGCTGATCTTGCCCTGAGTCCTGAACTAATAACTGGACTCTTTGTTGGGCAGATTGTAACTGCTGCTGACTGGTGCGGGAGAGCTCTATACCCCGTTCAAATTGTTGCAAAGCCTGATCAAGGCTCAGATCGCCTTGCTCCAACTGCTGTACTATCTGTTCCAGCTCGGCAATACTCTGCTCAAAATGGCTGAAATCTGTTTTCTTTTTTGTCATATTTTCGCCTGATAATGGGTGTCTGACCAAGCCCTGCGCGCTATTATGAGCAATCAGGCCCGTGTTGGGAAAGGATAAATTTGTTTGAAGCCTTAATTTATAGTTAACTATCCCATACTTTTGCCGATAACTCACTATAAGCTAAGATAAAACCAACTTTACGCTGGTACAAGATCAACGATTTGCATTCAGTTTTCCGGGAGATACAGAGTGGATTTAGCAACCGTCATAGGATTAGTCGCGGTCATGGGCATGATGGGCTGGGCAATGTGGCTCAGTTCCAGCGGCAATATGGGCATGTTTTACGATTTTGTCTCTATCGTGATCGTATTCGGTGGCAGTATTACTGCGGTCATGATCAAATTTACTTTCACTCAGCTCGCTGATTCGATGAAAGCTGCTGGCAAAGCCTTTATGTTTAAAATTGAGTCAGCCGAGGAGCTGATTGAAAAAGCAGTGCAGCTGGCCGATGCGGCCCGTAAAGGTGGTTTCTTAGCACTGGAAGAAGCTGAAATTCCTAATCCTTTTATGCAAAAAGGCATCAATATGTTGGTCGATGGCCATGATGCTGATGTGGTGCGTGGCACTTTAGAAAAAGATATTGAGCTGACCTATGCCCGCCACGATGTCGCTATTCAGGTGTTTAAGCAAATGGGTGATCTGGGACCAGCTATGGGAATGATAGGGACCTTGGTCGGTCTGGTAGCCATGTTATCTAATATGTCTGACCCTAAAGCTATAGGTCCTGCTATGGCTGTGGCTTTGTTGACCACTATGTATGGTGCAATGCAAGCCAACTGTATTTTTTTACCTCTGTCAGAAAAAATGGCTGTGCGTAATGAAGAAGAGAAAACCAACAATCAACTGATACTGGATGCCATTATGGGCATACAGGATGGTCAAAACCCTAAAGTAATAGAAGGTATTTTACGGAATTACCTGCAGTCGAAAAAACGTGACCCGGCAGCCCCTGCCGCTGCAGAGTAGGGGCAGGTATGGCTGAGTGTAAAAAGTGCCCACCACCAGGTTTACCCGCTTATATGGGAACCTTTGCTGATTTGATGTCGCTGTTGATGTGCTTTTTTGTGCTGTTGCTGTCATTTTCGGAAATGGATGTGCTGAAATTTAAGCAAATTGCAGGTTCGATGCAGTATGCTTTTGGTGTGCAAAATAAAATTGAAGTGAAAGATATTCCCAAAGGCACCAGCGTGATTGCTATGGAGTTTCGCCCTGGCCGTCCAGATCCAACGCCTATCGATACTATCCAACAGCAGACCGTGGAAATGACGCAACAAATGTTGAACTTTCAGGCAGGCAAAGAGGATGAAGCTGGCGGGCGTCAGGAGCAACGGGAAGATAAAACCGGTGGCCAGTCAACCAGTACCGAAGAAGAGCCTATGGATACAGTCGCTGCCTCAGCTGAGTTGCAGGAACAAACCAATGAGCTTTTGAAAAAAATTGCTGAGCAATTAGAGAAGCAAATTATCGATGGCGCTATCGAACTGGAATCTCTGGGTCAACAAATCATTATCCGCATTCGTGAAAATGGCTCTTTCCCTTCCGGTTCTTCATTTTTACAGCCCAAATTTAAGCCTATTATCCAAAATATAGGAGCTTTACTCAAAGAGGTTCCAGGAGAGATCACTGTCTCAGGCCACACCGATAATGATCAGGTGTCTGACGAGCTACATAGCAATAACTGGGATTTATCTGCTCAGCGCGCAGTGTCTGTCGCCTCAGAAATGATAAAAGCGCCGGGTTTTGATAAAAATCGTCTGGTGGTGGTAGGTCATGCAGAAACCCGTCCATTGGTGCCGAACGATACCGAAAGCAACAGAAGACGTAACCGTCGGGTTGAGATTTCTATTATGCAAGGCAAACCAAAAGAGTCTGAGCCTATCAGCCTGGAACCTGCAGCGCAGGGCACACCCAAACAGTAACAACAGCAGCAATTAAAGCTAAACTGTTGTGGCAAGGCGCGCTATAATTCGCGCCTTTATTTTTTCAGCGAGCTTTACCTGATGGAATTTTTAGTCAAACTGCACCCGGAAATTTCGATTAAAAGTAAATCGGTCCGGAAACGTCAGACCATGCTGTTAGAGCAGAATCTGAAAACGATTTTGTTGCGGTTAGACCCATCCGTTGCCATCAAAAACAACTATGACCATTTGCTGGTGCAGGTTGAATCCAGCAGCCCTAAATTACGTCAGCAGATGATTGATCATTTAGGTTGTATTCCCGGCATAGTACAGTTTATGGAAATGCAGTCCGGCACCTACAGTTCACTGCACGATATTTTTGAACAAGTCAAAGCTGTGTTTAGCCAAAGGCTTGAAGGCAAAAGTTTTTGTGTGCGGGTCAAACGCACGGGCGATCATGAATTCAGCTCTCTTGAAGCCGAGCGTTATATAGGCGGTGGTCTCAACCAACATATCCCTTCCGCCCGTGTACAACTGAAAAATCCCGATGAAGTGGTGCGCGTTGAAATTAAACGCGACCAGTTGATCATCGTCAGTCAGGTGTTTGATGGCATGGGTGGTTTCCCACTGCCAAGTCAAACCGATGTATTGTCGTTAATTTCTGGTGGTTTTGATTCTGCGGTGGCCAGTTATTTGATGATCCGCAAGGGGCTGCGTACTCACTATCTGTTTTTTAATTTAGGTGGTGCTGCGCACGAAACAGGTGTGCGTCAAATGGCGTTTTACTTATGGCAAAAATTCAGTTTGTCGCACAAGGTCAAATTTATCAGTGTAGATTTTGCCCCTGTGGTCACAGAAATTCTGGAAAAAGTTGATAACGGCCTGATGGGCGTTGTGCTCAAGCGCCAGATGATGCGCGCTGCGGCTATAGTGGCGGAACGTATTGGTGTGCAGGCGATAGTCACAGGTGAAAGTGTCGGTCAGGTGGCGAGTCAGACCATCGCCAATTTAAGTGTGATTGATAAAGCCACTGATACTTTGGTGTTAAGGCCGCTGATTTATCAGGATAAACAAGAAATCATCGATTTGGCCCGAAAAATTGGCGCTGAAGATATGGCTAAAACTATGCCTGAATACTGTGGTGTTATTTCAAACAAACCTACCATCAACGCCGAATTAGCCAAAGTTTTACAGGCTGAGCAGCAACTGGATTTAGCTGCGCTGGAAAAGCTGGCTCTGGATGCTAATGTGCTGGATATTCGTACTGTGGAATTTCAGGCCGAGCAGCAAATCAGCACTGTACTGGATGAAAGTGCGATGGTAGAGGATGCTATTATTCTGGATATCCGTGCTCCGGATGAAGTGGATATCAAACCTTTAACAGGCGTCAGCCATCAGGTGCAGCTACTACCGTTTTACAAGTTGGCTGGTCAGTTTAGTCAGCTTGATCAAGGGCAGCAGTATTATCTGTACTGTGAGCGTGGCGTGATGAGTCGCCTGCAAGCTTTGCTCTTGACGGAGCAAGGCCATCAGAATGTTGGCGTTTATCGCGGTGACTTTTGAAGTAACAATTGATATAGAGCTTGATGCGCAGGTAGTTGTAGTTGATGCTGCTCTGCCTGTCGCAGTAAAAAACCAGTAATGTATTCAAGCTCAGTGCGGCGGCCTTTTACAAAGTCCTGTTGCATTGAGGAGTAGTTCTCTGCGGTTTGTTCGATCACCTGCTTCACTCTGTTTTGTATTGTCTCAACACTAAAATCTTGCCCTGCTGCGTTTGCAACCCGCACAAATTCTTCAATTAACAGGGTTATGGCTGAGGTATAGTGGCTGCGACTGAGTTCGCCATTTTTGCATTGATGCAATGCCGTCAACGGGTTAATCACTGCATTGACCGCCAATTTCAGCCAGAGTGATGGCTTGATATCGCCCTCGACGACCAGCGGGCCCAATGCAGCTTGCATCGCCTCTTCCACAGACTGTTGCTGTGCAAAAGCTGCCTGATTAAGAGCGCCCAGAACTGACTGTCCCTTGCCACTGTGGATCACTGTTGTTTGGTTGGCTTTAAAAGCGCCGTGGCTGGTGCTGAGAAACCATAGCCCTTGCTTCGGCTTAAGCAAGGGCAAGACCTGCTCTATAGTGCCCATGCCATTATGACTTAACACCAACTGAGCATTCTCTGCTAATAAAGGTAATAGCTGCTGTACCGCATCCACAACCGCATAAGCTTTGACGGGTAAAAGGATGAACGAGTAGGGGGTTAATGGGGTATGAAAAGACAGCGAGAACGCATCATCAGCCGACTGGAAAATAAAATCGAAAGGTGCACTGGAACGACGATGCAATTGCACCGGATAGCCCGCCTGATGCAAACGGGCCGTAGCCAGCAAACCAATAGCACCTTGGCCTACGACGGTCCACAAAGGCATTGTTATTGGGTGCGGTTGCGCCATTTTCTGAAAGCAAAGTAGCACAAATAAAAGGCAGCCATACCCGTTATATCTGCTACCCAATCGAGTAATTCGGCCCTGCGGTAGCTGGTCAGGTAATTCTGCAGAAACTCAATAGCGACACCATAAGCAGCCATAATAACGACGGCTTGCCACAATTTGGGTTTATAACTCCATTGCAACAGAGCGGTAAGACAAAAAAAGATTAAAAAATGCAGATGCTTATCGTATTGGTTCAGGCTAATGCCACTACTTTTTACCTCTGTCAGAAAACCAAAAGTAGCTGCGGTGAACACCAACAAACAAATCGCATGGTAAAGATGACGCTTCACAAGACACTCTTCTTTAAAAGACTTAGCCCGATTGTATCAGCTTTAGGATTACAATCTCCAGCGTGAAACAAAGAGAGGTGAAAAGTCTTGCTCTGATATCCTGTATTCAGTGGGTAAGAGAGCTATGGCTTTTGGATCCGGTAGCTCTCTTGCGGTTGTGGTGAACAACAGTGGCAGATGAACTTAGTCTCTGAAGTTCTTAAATTGGAATGGCTGTCCCAGATCACTGGTTCTGACTAACTGCATCACTTCTTGCAAGTCGTCACGTTTTTTACCTGTCACACGCAGCTCTTCGCCCTGAATCGCGACTTGTACTTTAATGCCACTGTCTTTGACCAGCTTGACGACCTTTTTGGCGATTTCTTTGTCGATGCCTTGTTTGATCGTGATATGGCGTGTGATGTATTTGCCGTGACGATCTTCTTTTTCAATTTTAAAACTGCTGACATCCAGCTGAAGTTTGCTGGCTTTGGTGGCAAAAATATCAAACAGTTGCATAACTTGCTGATCCGCTTCTGCAGTCAGCTCAATGTGATCTTTGTTCAGCTCAATTTTTGCATCCACTCCACGAAAATCGAAACGGGTTTCAAGCTCACGTTTAGCGTTTTCAACCGCGTTCTTGGCTTGATTCATATCAATTTCAGAAACAATATCAAATGAAGGCATAGCGTTCTCTTTTTTTCCATTAAAAGTTATAGGGCCATTATAAGCGAAAGAATCCACAGAGCGAACCTCAACACTGGCTAATTACTACTATTTAGCTTGTGCTAACCTGTCGTGGTAACAAGCTTAAATCCCTGGAACTCTGTATTTACCGTAGGATAGAGACGTCTGGATTTCTATTGACTTTCATCTTGTCGCAGCTACACTGACGCCGCGTTTTTCAGGTGCCCACAGAATATGTTTCATATTTGCGGGTGAAACGGGAATCTGGTGTAAATCCAGAGCTGCCCCCGCAACGGTAAAATAACAGAGAGCTTTGCTCTGGCTTTAATCAAACCACTGTCTACGGATGGGAAGGGATTAAAGTCGCTTTTATATCCTTTGTACTTGAAGCTGCAGCTTTGGTGACTGCAACTCCAACCACTTTGGTTATTTTTGCCTGCTGTTAGCCCGGAGACCGGCCTGAGAAGTTCATTCACTAATCAGGACGCGGTGGGCGTCTTTGGGAGACATCATGTTTAAAAAATCTTTGCTGGCGACGCTTGTCGTTGGCCTGCCTGCTTTTGTATTGACCGCCCAAGCTGACGATAGCTCGGACGATCCACTGGAACATATCAGTGTATACGCCACTCGCCAACCTCAGCCCGTGCATCAGATTTTATCGTCAGTCACAGTGCTTGACCGTGAGCAAATCGAACAGGCTCAGGTGTCTGATCTGCCCGCTTTATTGCGCCAGGTTGCTGGAATACAAATCAGCCGCTCAGGCGGTAAAGGCCAGACCAATACCGTATTTTTACGCGGTGGTGCTGCTGGTCATACCTTAGTGCTGATTGACGGTGTACGTGCAGGTTCTGCCACTTTAGGTTATGCCTCTTTAGCTGAAATTTCTCTGCAACAAATAGAACAAATTGAAGTGATTAAAGGGCCCAAAGCAGCTTTATACGGCTCAGATGCTTTAGCTGGTGTGATTGCTATCAGTACCCGTAAATCTGACCATACCTCAGTACAGTTAAAAACCGGTCGTTACCACAGCCATGAAGCGGATGTAGCCACTAGTCAAACCTATGGTGATTTGACCCTTCGCAGTAATTTGGGCTGGTCCGACTCTGAAGGTTTTGATGTCCGTCCCGGCACTCAAGCTGACAAGGATGGTTTTGACCAGCGTTATGGTAAAGTAGCGGGTGAATACAAGACGGCTTACGGTGTATGGTCTGCTGATCACAATGTACTCAGAAGCCGTGGCCAGTATGACTTTGACCCCACATGGCCAGGTGCCGATCAGGTTGAGACTAAGACCAATCAAAGCCGTTTAGGTTGGGCACTGGATCGCGCTACATCCAGTCAGAAGCTGAGCCTTTCTCAGAATCAGACAGAAGATTTGAACTGGGGAGACAACAGTCCGGCCACTTTGTTTGAAACCAAGCGGCATGAATTGGATTATCAATACAGCAGACCATTGACGCAAGGTTTAACTGCGTTAACTGGAGTGAACTGGTATAAGGAAGACGTGTCAGACAGCGAGCTGGGTTATGACGTCGATTCCCGTATCAATAAAGCAGTGTTTGCCGGTCTGAGTTATCAGTCAGGTGCCTGGTTGGCTGATGTAACAGGCCGCCATGATAAACAAAGCCAGTATGGTCA
The DNA here is from genome assembly GCF_001275035.1 of Rheinheimera sp. KL1. Classification (NCBI taxonomy): domain Bacteria; kingdom Pseudomonadati; phylum Pseudomonadota; class Gammaproteobacteria; order Chromatiales; family Chromatiaceae; genus Rheinheimera; species Rheinheimera sp. KL1. The sequence goes on along the minus strand of NZ_LAMX01000012.1, from coordinate 47,907 downwards.
TTACAATACCTACGAGTTGGGCCTGGGTTATCAGTTGACTAACGAGTTATTGGTTCGGGCCAGTCGCAGCAGTGCCTTTAAAGCGCCAAGCTTTAACGACCTGTATTACCCGTTCAGTGGCAATGCCGATTTATCACCTGAGACTGCAACTTCAGATGAGTTGGGTTTAAAGTACAGTGCAGGCGATGTGCAGATTGAAAGCTCTGTTTATCAGCAGAACGTCAATAATCTGATCCAATGGGCGCCGATGGCTGATGGTAACTGGGTGCCACAAAACGTTGGTGAAGCTAAAATCAAAGGTGCTGAATTCAGTGTCAGTCATAGCGGGCAACAGCTGCATCAGCAATTGGCTTATAGCTACACTGATGCGAAAGATAAAGTGACTGATGCAGCGCTGATCAAACGTTCTAAACACACAGTGCACTGGCAAGGTGCTTATCAGTGGCAAGACTGGCGTGTTTTTGTCACTTCAGACTACCAGAGTGATTTCCAGACGGGAGATTTCGCTACACCCCAGCTGGGTGGTTACACCTTATGGGGCGTTGGGGCCAGCTATGAGTTAAGTCCTGAGCTACAGATTTCGGCTAAAGCGGATAATCTGACCAATAAAGACTATCTGTACTTGCCTGGTTATGCTACTGCAGGGGCCGAATGGTCACTGCGTTTAAAATGGACTCCTGATTTTTAATCACCAGGGTCAGAGCCTTGGCTCTGACCCTTCTGTTTATCTCCCATGCTATCGGCTATTTGCAGCAGATTAGTTAGCCATTAAGCTTTCAGCAGACTTGCAAAAGTCTGACGAAATTTGGCCAGTTTAGGTGTGATCAAAAACTGGCAATAAGGCTGGTTAGTGTTCTGTAAATAATACCCCTGGTGATAATCTTCAGCCGGATAAAAAGTACTGGCGGCTGTCACTTCCGTCACTATAGGCAAATCGAATAACGGCTGAGCTGCTTTTATCGACGCAAGCGCCTGCTCCCTCTGTTGCGCTGAATGGTAAAATACAGCAGAGCGATACTGAGTGCCTATATCATTGCCCTGACGATTGAGCTGAGTTGGGTCATGTAGAAAAAACAACACTTGCACCAACTGTTCAAAACTGACCTGAACCGGATCAAACTCGACTTGCACCACTTCTGCATGACCACTGGTGCCTGTGCAAACCTGACGGTAATCTGGATTCAGTGTCTGGCCTCCCATATAACCGCTGACCGCTTTTTTAATGCCTTGTAACTGATTAAACGCTGATTCAATACACCAGAAGCAGCCAGCTCCAAAGGTTGCTATTTCTGTCTGAGCCATGGGTTTATCTCCATCGTTGATCTTAAGCTTATGATACAGCGTAAATTCGATATCAGTTCAAAAGAAAGTTTTTGGTTTAAAGAAATACAGCCATGAAAAAAATAGCAGTGTTAGGTGCGGGGCTTACAGGAGCGTCGGCGGCGGCAAGTCTGGTTCGGCAGGGCCATCAGGTGACAGTGTTCGATAAAGGCCGTGCTGCAGGTGGCCGTATGAGCAGTAAAAGAACAGAACAAGGCTACCTGGATATGGGGGCTCAGTATTTTACTGCCCGCAGCGATGTGTTTACACAGCAGGTCAAGCAGTGGCTTGAGGCGGGGCTGGTTGAGTTATGGCGCTGCAAAACGGCACTTTTATCCGATGATGAAGGGGTGATTTCCCTGACAGCTTCCGAAGATAAACAACAGCGTTTTATTGGGATCCCATCGATGCAAAGTCCGGTCTCTGCGTTGCTGCAGGGAATACCACTGCTCACCAGCTGTCGTATTCATAAGCTGGACTATCAGCAGCAGTGTTGGACTTTATACGCTGAAGATGGTCAACACTATGCTGGTTTTGATGCAGTTCTTGTCACTGTACCACCGGTTCAGGCGCAGCAACTGATGACGCAAAGCGGTTTGGCCAACATTTTTGACTCTGTCACAGATTTACTGGAACCCTGCTGGGCTGTTGCAGTGCAAGCTCAGTCTATCCCTTACGGAGATGCTATTTTTTGCCAGCACCCGCAACTGCGATTTATTAGTCACCAGCAGCATAAAACTGGCCGCAGCAGCTGTTACATTCTGCACTTTAATGCACAGTTCAGCGCTTTGCATCTGGATGAGCCTGCAGAGTTTTGGTTTGAGAGATCGAGTCAAATCTTACGCCAGGAGCTTCAGGTAAAGGGGGATATCAAGACGCTGGTGGCGCATCGTTGGCTTTACGCCAGTCAAAAAGACCAGATGGCTCCTCCTGGTATATTGGCTATGCCTGAACAGCAGTTATGGGCCGCTGGTGACTGGAGTTACGGCGGGCGGGTTGAGAATGCTTATTTGGCCGGGCTGCAGTTAGCGCAAGCTGTGCATGAATACTCTGATCACACTGAGGCAATGCGATGAGCGCAGTACTTATCATTGGGGCCAGCAGCGCGATAGGGCAGGCGCTGGCGACTCATTATCTGCAACAAGGTTTGCATGTGATTTGGTTGTCCCGTTACAGCCCGGATCTCAGTGATCCGAAGCTTCTGGTGATCCAGGCGCCGGATCTGGCGGAAACTGCGGACTGGACTGTGCATCGGAGTTTTTTCAGCGCAGTGACAAGTAGGCTGCAGCAGTATCAGGTCGGACTTATTTTTAACTGCATCGGCTGGCTACATCAGCAGACTGAGCCAAAACTTTTGCCGGAAAAAAGTTTAAGTCAAAGCTGTGCTCTGTTGCTTCGTAAAACTTTGCAACTGAATCTGGAAATTCCAGTGATGTATTTACAAGGGCTTTGGCCTTATTTAAGTAAAACTTCTGGCATTCGTTATCTGCAATTAAGTGCCAAAGTAGGCAGTATCAGTGACAATCAATTAGGTGGTTGGTACAGCTACCGTAGTGCGAAAGCTGCATTGAATCAATGGATAAAAACCGCCAGCATTGAACTCAAGCGCAGTAATAAAACCGCGGCAGTGGTCACTTTGCATCCTGGTACTACAGATTCTGCTTTGTCTGAACCATTTCAGCGCAATTTGCCTGCAGGGCAGTTACAGACTCCGGCCCAAACGGCGCAACATCTGGCACAGGTGGCTGAGCAGCTTCAGGCTGAGCACAGTGGTTTATTGCTAAACTGGGATGGCAGAGTGCTGAGTTTTTAGTTCTTGCTCTAAGCCTGAGGCAAAGATAAGCTCAGTTGCACAGGCTTGAACAAGGAATACAGATGGGACTTTTTAGCGGTTTATTGGGCAATGCAGGACAAATTGATTTGGCTGATATTGAAACTGAGTTCAGCCAGATTTTACTACCAGATGAAAAACTGCAACAAGCCTATAAAGTGATTCGCGACTTGATTGTTTTTACCGACAGGCGTTTGATTTTTGTTGATAAACAAGGCTTAACCGGGTCGAAAAGAGAGTTTATGTCCGTGCCTTATCGCTCTATTGTGCGGTTTAGTGCACAAACCAAAGGTCACTTTGACCTAGAATCTGACTTGCATATCTGGCTCAGCGGTGCAGACAGTCCTCTCACCAAAACCTTTAATAAAGACGGTTCCATTTTGGATGTACAAAAAGCGCTGGCTCAGTATTGTTGCCGTTCATAGAATGAAACCACAGAGGCGTTGAGCCGTTATCCAAAAAGATGCCAGTGCAGGCATCATTATGCATGCCGTGTCTTTGTTGCCGGCTCTGCCACTTCAGGGAGTTGTTGTGAGCCATCCAATCAGATACAGCATATTGTCCGGACTGGCGGGGCTTTTGTTGCTGTTAAGTGGCTGTAGCATCAGTCAGACCGCGCCAGTTCAGGGGCTCTCTATTGTCACTTTGCCGCCAGAGCTATTGGAGACCTCAGGCTTACTTTGCCTGGAGCAAGACTTTATAAGCTTTAATGATTCGGGGGGAAAACCGGTCTTATATCGGTTTGATCGCAGCGGTTTGCTCCGCGCCCAGCTTCAATTGTCCGTCAAAAATAGCGATTGGGAAGCTATCACTTCAGATGGTAAATTTTTATATCTGGCCGATACGGGTAACAATGCGGGTCGTAAACACAGATTATTTATTTACAAAGTACCTCTGGATTGGTCTGGTTTATCACAACCTTATCGGCCTGAACGACTGGAGGTCTTGTTGCCGCCAGATGAAAAACGTCAGCCTTATCAACATGATCTGGACTTCGAGGCCATGGTGTATCAACAAGGTGCATTGTGGCTGATCAGTAAAAGCTGGCAGAGCCAAATCCCTGCACGTTACAAAATCAGTCCTGATGTGAAACAGCAATATCTTGGTGATGCTCTGCCTTTCGCTAATCCAGGCTTTCTGGTGACGGATGCGATTTTTGATCATAACCAGCAGCAGTGGTGGTTGGTCGGCTACCCGGATCCGCGAACAGCAATTTGGGCTTACTTAAGTAATGCGGGTTTTCAGTCTCAGATAGCCCGTTATGATCATCAGCTGCAATTGTTACAAACCAAGACGTTACCGACTAAAGGTCAAGTCGAAGGAGTCTGCATTGATCAGGATAATCAGATTTGGATCAGTGAGGAAGGAAGCAAACAAAGCCCAGCGTTATTGATGAAAACAGGGCTGAGCAGCCATTAAATTTTCTTGTGCCTGAAACAAAAAAACTGGCCTTAACGGTCTAAGGCCAGTGTAAAAACCGCTGGTTTCAAACATTCACTGAAACCAGCACGTCAGGAGTCGCTACGACAGAGAATGAATTACACTTTTACCGAAAACCGTAATTCGCTGCCGGTATTGGCCGCAACAGATTCACTCATGTCTTGATCTTCGGTAGTTTTATCCGGGTTTAAAATCATTTCACGGAACTTGGCAAAACCGTCCTGGATCAAGGAATAGGTGCTGTCGATGTCTTCGGCAATTTTGCCATTGAGCACACCCAAGCCATCCAGAACACCGCGGGCGTCTTCAAACCCTTTATCTACACCACCACCTACTAAGGCGAGAAATTTATCCAACCGCTCTTCTTCCGGCATATCGGGGTTTTGTTCTGAGTATTTCTGATAAAACGCTGTGGCAAAACCTACGATACGATCGGCTGTCGCTTGAGCTGAGGTATCGACACCACTATTTTTAATTTTCTCTGCGGCATTGGGACCAAATTCAGCTTCCAGTTCTTTGTTAATGCCTTCAAGAGCTGTTTTATACAATAACTTCATCGAGTTATCGTCTTCACCTGCGCTCAGTTTCAGTTGGTTTTCCATAATAGCAGCATTGAGTTTTTGCTTATTCATGCGTGATGCATCGTAACCAGAGAGCTTTTTCTCTTCGGTTTTCTCATTGCTTTCTGCTTTTTTCGCTTGAGCCTGGGCTGAAGCATTTGATGCGCCGACACCGTTCACAGATGACATAAATACACTCCCTTAGGGGCTGGATCGTTTGCAGTATAGTTCTGACTAATCAGGTTATCGGCGCTGGTTTAAATAACTTTAGGACTTTTTGGCAAAAAATTGCCGCGCTTTGTCGATGTCGGCGCAAAGTTGCCGCACCCCATGCAGCATTCTGCTGGTGGTGCGGTGCACCAGGTCTGAATCTGGCTGGCTAAACTGTTGATATTTAACGGCCGGAATGGCGGGCCAGTGGCTCCAGTCGAGCAGGGCGCGTGGTTCATTCTCCGACACTGGCTGAATAATCAGTTGCGGCTGACTGGCGACCACATGCTCCAAACTAACCTGCGGGTAATCCCCTATAGCATCAGCAAAGGGATTGTGGGCGCCACAAAGCTCCAACTGCTGCTGCGGCCAGGCTTTTTGTGCCACAGTCGACAGTGGTTGTTGCCAGAGCTCGTAAAAAACTGTGATTTTAGTTTTATCGCTGTAGTTTTTCTGTAGTTCAGCTAAGCCTTGTTCCATTAGCTGAGCTTGTTGTTCTGCCGCCGCGTCAGCGCCTGTCAGCTGACCTAATAAACGCAGTTCTTTGGCAATGTCTGTCAGCAGCAGTGGATTCGAATCCACCACAGTTAAGCCAAACTGGCGTAACCTGGCGACATCAGCCGGCGGGTTGCCGTCCGTCCAGACCAGGACCAGATCCGGTTTTAACGCCAGAATTTTCTCGACCTGCAATTGGGCATAATTGCCAACACGAGGTATGTTTTTTGCGCCTTCTGGGTAATCGGCATGATCGGTCGTGCCAACAATCATGTCGCCTACACCAAGGCTATAGAGCTGCTCTACTAAATGGGGAGAAAGCGCAACAATACGTTGAGCCGGTTTGGCTTGTACCGTCACTGTAAATAAAGCACAGCAGCACAACACAATACGTAGCACAGACATTACCAATCGACTCCTTTTTGTACTTGTATGCCTGCATCAAAAGCATGTTTGATTGACTGCACTTCGCTAACAGTATCGGCCATCTCAATTAAAGTCCGGTGCGCAGCACGGCCTGTGATCACCACATGTTGAGTCGTGGGTCTGTTATTTAGTGCCTTGACTACTCTCTCTAAGTCTATGTAGTGGTAACTCACCATATAAGTCAGCTCATCCAGTAGCACTAGCTGAATACTGTCATCCTGCAAAAACTGTTCGGCTTTGGCCCAAACCTGCTCAGCGGCAGCAATATCGGCAGCTCTGTCCTGGGTATCCCAGGTAAACCCTGTGTTCATCACGGCAAATTCAACACCGTGCTGCTGCAATAAATTGCGCTCGCCACAGTCCCAACTGCCTTTAATAAACTGCGCCACAGCAGCTTTTAAACCATGGCCGACAGCGCGGGCCACAGTACCAAAACCCGCTGTGGATTTACCTTTCCCATTGCCGGTGATCACCAGCAATAAGGCTTTGTCGGCCGTAGCAGCGGCAATACGGCTATCGACTTGTTCTTTCAGTTTTTGCTGACGTTTTTTATGGTTTTGTTGTTTCAGATCGGTCATGGCAGTTCTCGTTGTTCAAATGAAAAACCTGGCGCGGCAATGCAATGGACTTGCCAGGGACTCTGTTCGTTATAACGGCTGATCCGACTGACACTGCCATAGCCAATTGATAGCTGTTGCAGCCAGTGGCTGTGTCTTAGATCAATATGAAGTAAATGGGCCAGTAGCAGACGGATCACACCACCATGCAGCAGCCATAATGCTCGTCCACTTTGATACTGACTGTGTCGTTCAAAAGCCTGTAAAACCCGTTGCTGAAACTCAGTTAAAGATTCACCTGCAGGCGGCGTGATTGCAAAAGGCTGCTGCCAGAAGTCTTGTTGTGCAGGCCAGTCTGGACTTTGTTCATCAAAAGGCACAGAGTCCCAGCGGCCAAAATTCATTTCTTTGAAATCTGGCTCTACCACAAGCAGCAGCTGCAGGCGCTGTGCCTGAGCTTCGGCACTAAGGCGACAGCGCTGTAACGGCGAGCTCAGCACCTGTTGATAATTTTGTTTGTTTAACCAGTCAAGACAGGCTGGTGCTGACTGTTGCAGCGCGACATCTGTCCAGCCATACAAAGCGGCGGGACCGGCCACAGGACCATGGCGGACTAAATCAATCTGTTGCATCTGTGCCTCGTTTTAAATACAGCGGTAAACCCGCTGCCACAAATACAACTTCATCACAGACAGCGGCCAGTTGCTGATTCAGCCAGCCTTGCTGGTCGACAAACAGACGATTCAGCTCGCCCAGTGGCACCAGTCCCATACCGACTTCATTGCTGACTAAAATCAGTTGTCCTTCAAACTGTGCAACAGCCTCAGCTAACTGCTGGCGCACTAAGGCAAAATCCTGCTGTGGAAAATGATACAGCTGATTATTCAGCCACAGTGTCAGGCAATCAACTAACAGAGTTTGGCCCGAACCTGAAAGCTGACGTAAAGCGTCACTGAGTAATAAAGGACATTCAAGCAAATGCCAGGTTTTGGGTCTTTGCTGCTGGTGCAGTGTTATCCTTTGGCTCATTTCGGCGTCAAAAGCCGTAGCGGTTGCCAGATAAGTGACCTGCTCTGATGTTTTGGCCAGACGCTCTGCCATACTGGATTTACCGCTGCGGGCTCCTCCTAAAATCAGCGTTTTTTTCATCCCTGTTGTCTCCACCATATCAGCCATACCAAGTACAAACTCAGTTCAGTAACTTGCTGCGCTGCGCCTAATAAATCTCCGGTATAGCCTTGCAACTGGCTGCGGTAGTAAAAAAACAGCAGGATAAAACTCAAGGCTAATGTTGCAAGCAGAGATAAAGTTAAAGACAGAGGGATAAAATATAAAAACGGCAGGACAAAAAGCCAAATCGACAGCAAGGCTCGTTTTTGTAAGGAGGTCGCTATAGGTTTGCTTTTACTGACGATGTCCAACTGCTGATAAGGCAACACAAAGGTCAGGCTGACTGCGGTTGCGCGCGATAAGCCAGCTACCAGCACCAGAGCCCAAACGGCTTGGGTGTCTAAAGCGAACAGGCTTTGCCATTTGATTAAAAACACAGAGAACAGCGCGACCAGACCATAAGTGCCTACTCTGCTGTCTTTCATGATTTCCAGTTTACGATCCAGAGACAAACCGCCGCCTAAACCGTCCGCTGTATCGGCCAGACCGTCTTCATGAAAAGCACCGGTCAGCACCAGACCTGAGATTAAACTGAGCAGCACGGCAATGGAAAAAGGCAGCAGTTGAGCAGCCAATAGCAGCACCAAAGCTTGCAGAGCACCTAATAACAACCCCACCAGACTTAAATAACGGCTGCTTTGATTTAACAGCTCCGGGCTGTAAGGGGTCGATGCAGGCACTGGAATACGGCTGAAAAATGCTAACGCCAGACAAAAGAGTTGCCATTGCCGGAGGGGCCATTGCAGCAAAGCGCTCATCACGTCGCGACTCCGGCTTCCACCACTTGAGTCACGCCAGCATCAGCAAAACTGGCCATATCGTTGTAAAAGCTGATGGCGGCACGCACGAGCGGTACAGCCAAAGCGGCACCTGTGCCTTCGCCTAAACGTAAGCCTAAATCCAGTAAGGCTGTTGCATTGAGCTGTTGTAACACCGCCTTGTGACCGGCCTCAGCTCCCTGATGAGCAAAAATTAAATAATCCCGGCAATTGGGCGCTAGCTGGCAGGCTATCAAAGCTGCGACTGAAACAATAAAGCCATCAATCAGTACAGGTTTCTGCAAAGAAGCTGCACCTAAGATAGCGCCACAGAGCTGGACCAGTTCAAAACCACCAAATTCAGCGAGTACGGATAGCGGATCTTTGGCATAAGGCCGCTGCAGCGCCTGTTTGATTAAACTCAGTTTTAATGCAAATTGCGCATCGCTGATGCCGGTGCCCCGACCAACACAAGTTTCAACAGGCAAATCAGTCGCAGCGGCCAGTAAGGCTGCTGCGCTGCTGGTATTGGCTATGCCCATTTCACCGAGCAGTAATAGATCACAACCTGCCAGGATCTGCTGCCGGGCGATATGGCGGCCTAAGGCCAGACCCGCTTCCACCTGAGCCAGCGTCATGGCCGGACCCTGACTGAAATCTGCGGTGCCACAGCCTAAAGATTGCTGAATTAAACCAGCCGCGTCGGGCAGGGCAGATAAGATACCGGCATCTACTACAGCTAACTCAATGCCGTTACTGCGACAAAAGCAGTTAGCCGCAGCTCCTCCGGCAAGAAAATTCAGCACCATCTGCTGTGTGACTGCGCTGGGCGCTATACTGACGCCATGAGCATTGATGCCATGATCGCCAGCAAATATCAGCAGTACAGGCTTATTGAGTGATAAGTGGGCCTTTGAGTTTTGTATCAGCGCCAGTTGTAACGCCAGCATCTCCAGCACGCCCAAAGCACCTGCAGGTTTAGTTTTTAAATCAATGCGTTGCTGTATGGCTACCGTCGCCGTTTTATCCAGAGCAGGTATCTCAAATAACATCATAAAACTCCGTTAACCGCGGCGGTATTTAAATAACATGGATAAAAAGAACAAGCTGCCGATGGCGGATGTGACCACACCTATAGGTAGCTCCTGATCTGGCAACAAGCTGCGCGACAAGGTGTCGACCGCGACTAAAAATAAAGCTCCCAACCAGACAGAACCCAGTAATAAAGCCACACTGGATAAGCCAAACAAAGAACGCACCAGATGGGGGATCATCAGGCCGACAAAAGCTATACCGCCACAACAGGCTACGATAGCGGCGCTGACCGCAGCACAAAGCAATAGAATAATCAGACGCAAAGGTTGGACCTTGACCCCCAGGCTGCGGGCACTTTCATCGGTTAAAACCAAGGCGTCGAGCTGGCGTCGATACAGTAGGCCCAGCAACAAGGTGATAAACACAAGGGGACTGATCAGAGCCACATGAGTCAGGCTGGCCTGACTTAAACTGCCCATCAGCCAAAACATCACCCTATTGGCGGCAAAAGGCTCAGATAAATACAGCAAGGTGGTAGTGATGGCACTGAGCATAAAGCTGACCGCTACACCACAAAGCAGCAAAGTTTCTAAACGTTGCCAGCGACTACGAGCGCCAATTAGCAGCACCAGAAATACTGCCAGCAAAGCGCCAAAAAAAGCGAAGAGAGGAGTCAGTAGTTGCCACTCTGGCAGCACTATAGTCGCAATGGTTGCACCCAAAGCAGCGCCTGAAACTATGCCAAATAAATAAGGATCGGCCAGTGGATTGCGGCTGGCATTTTGCAGCAAAGCACCACAGAGAGCTAAACCGCTCCCCGCCAGTAATGCCAATAATAAGCGCGGCAAACGCAGTTGCCACAGCACAGTCGATTGCATTTCATCCAGCGCGGCAAAGCCGAATAAGCCAGTAAAGGGGATAGATACGGAGCCAGTGTTTAAAGCCAGCATGCAGACCAGCAGTAACAAGGCTGTTGCCAATAAAAGACGTAAAGGGACAGGCAAAGCTGCCACTAACACTTTGCTCATAAATTGTCCTTATAACCAAAACTTACCCGAGGACAATCACCAAAAGGGTTTTGATCAATAAGGCAGGGGATGCGGAATACCTCGGTGAGCAACTGCTGCGTCAGCACTTGTTCTGCTGTACCATCCGCGACCAGTTGGCCTTTATTCAACAGCAATAAACGGTCGCAATAACGCGACGCCAGATTGAGATCATGAATACTGGCAATCACGGTAATATTCAGCGCTTTGGCAATACGCAGCACCTGATGCTGGTAATACAAGTCCAGATGGTTAGTTGGTTCGTCCAGCAGTAACAACAGAGGCTTTTGCATCACAGCGCGGGCCAATAACACCCGTTGTTGTTCACCCCCTGATAAATGAGCAAAAGAGTGACACTCTTTATTGGCTAAACCAACCAGTTCCAGGCTGTGTTTAAGTTGCTGCAAGTCTTGTTCTGTATTGGTTTGCCATAAGGCTTTATGAGGGATCAGCCCCATCAGCACCACATCAGCTACAGTTAAATCAAATAAAGGATCAGATAACTGACTGACCAGCGCCACTTTCGCAGCCAGTTCGGATTGGCTAAAAGCGCTAAGCGGCCGACCTTGCAACTTAATCTGTCCAAAGCTTGGCTGATATTCTTTTTGTAGCAAGCGCAATAAGCTGGTTTTACCTGCGCCGTTAGGACCAAGTAAAGCGACAAATTGGCCCGGCTGAATGACAAAATTCAGCGCTGTTAAGATCTGTTGCTGATGGATGCATAGCTGCACCTCTGAAAATTCGATAACCGGGGTCTGGCCCACAACAAAGCTCCATGAAATAACGGGCAGGGACCAGCACTGGCAGCAGAAAAAACCGCAGAGTTCCGGCACAGTGTAAGCCCGCACTGTGTGCCGCACGGACTGTATAACCCAATGACATTGGAAGTCCGGCAACGCCTGAGATTTGTAAAGGCAGGACATCTGACTTGCCATACTCTGCTCAGAGCAAAGTGGCTTACAGTTGCGGGTACAGTACAGGATTTACACCTGTTTCCCTTTCAAGTTCATGACAGTAGCTATTGCTTATGCAGAACACCTTTGACAAAACTTGTGCAGTGTAGCAGAGCTGGGAGCCGGGCGTTAGCAGAAATGTCCGGCGGTCAGGTGTCTTTAGCGTGGTGGAGATGCTTATTCAGCAATTACAGTTTTCGTCAGTTGTGCACCGTCTGCTTGCTTAATCAAGAAGCTGACAGACTCGCCTTTATTTTTCTTCAGCAAGTCTTTGGCATCATCGGCAGGACAACCAGGAATAGCGCAGTCCGCAATCTTCAGAATTTGATCGCCTACCAATACTCCGGCTTTTTCTGCTGCGCCGCCAGCCACAAGTTGTTTCACTTTTACGCTGGATAAAGTAGGGTTAAAAAAACCTCCTTCTACTGCAATATCCAGAGACAAACCTATTTTGCCTTTGTCCGCTGCCAAAGCTGCAGTGCTGATAAATACACTGCAAAACGCAGCAGATAACAACAGTATTTTTTTATTCAATTCGACAACTCCTTATCTTTAAATTAACTAACAAAACCAATCGCTTACATATTTGACATTAAAACGAATAAGAAATAGAAACAAGTGATTGCTAAAGATATTTATCACTACTTGAAGAGGCATCTGGTAAAGCAAATAATGTCGTGTAATAGTAGAACTGTCTAATTAAATCAACAGGATCAGGAATGCGCAAAAGAGTATTGTTTGCATTAGCTGCAATGGTATTACTTTGCTCTGCGAGTATTCAGGCCTGTGTGCTGCGGATGGCGGCAGAAACCGATTTCCCTCCCCACTTGATTTTAAGAGAGCAAGGCTGGCAAGGGCAGAGTGTCGAGTTGTTGCAACTGCTGGCAAAAGAGGTGGGATGCGAGCTGGTGTTTGTCAACAGCCCCTGGTTGCGTTCGTTAGCACAACTTAAAAGCGGTGAATTGGATTTAGTCAGTCATTTGTCATACAGCGATGCCCGCAAAGCTGACTTTGCCTTTATTGGTCCTCACCATATTGAATCTATCTGGCTGATTGGTGATCCGAGCAAGTTACCTAAGATCGAACAATTAAATGACTTATCTGACAAGGTTGACCTGGGACGTATTGCGAAGCTCAATGGCGCTTATTACGGCGAGGAGTTTGAGTTACTGGAACAAAAACCTTTTTTTGCCAGACAACTGGTTAGTATCAGCAGTATTCAGGACAAACTTGCGTTGTTGGAGGCGGGCAGAGTCAATGCAATTTTGGAGGATCAGTCAGTACTGCATTATTGGCAAACACATCAGTATAAAAATGCTAAAAATTACCAGGCTTTAGTGCTGGTGTATCAAAGCCCTGTCTATTTTGGTTTCAGTAAAACAACCTTATCCAAAGCTATGTTAATCAAACTGCAAAAAGCCTGGCAGAAGTTGTTTGAGCAAGGTGATATAGAAAAAACGGTGAAGCGTTATCAGAGCACAACCACAGATGTGCTGACCCCTTCGACTAAGCTGTAGTACTGTAGAGTACAGTGGCTATTGCGCTTGCCAGTAAGCAGTACAGCGCCATCGGCAACAAGGTAAAACGCATGATCTGCCCTTCCTGGCCGGTCAGCTTGCAGACCGAAGCCGCAGCTACTACGTTCACTACACATACCATATTACCTGCGTTTGCGCCGAGCATTTGTAGTGCCAGTACCAGAGATAAAGGCAGGGTAGCATCGAGCGCCAATTGTTGTTGCACACTGGCAAACATCAGGTTGGAAAAGGTGGCTGACCCGGCAATAAAGGACCCTAAAGCGCCTATCCATGGGGCACACCACAACCAGAACTCCACTAAATGCTGGCTCGCAACAGAGGCGAGATAGATTGGCATAGCCGGCAATTCTGCGCTGTTGAGGTCTGAATGTAAAAACAGCCGTACCATAGGCACTGCGCTGGCCAGCGTAATAGCAGCTGGCCAAATTCTGTGTAAGCTTTCAGTCGTGGCTTTGCGCATCAACTGGCGACGCTTAGTTTGCCATGGCAACAACAAAAGTACGGTCAACACAAACACAGTACCGGGTAGATACAAAGGCTGAACTGAGGTGGATAAAGTTGAGCCAAAAATCTCTGACCAGTTGAGTTGCACTGCCTGCAAAACAGCTTTAAAAGGTAAAAACTCCAATCGGCTGAGCACCAATAAAACCGCCAGTAACAGGTAAGCTCCCCAGGCTTTGAACAAAGCTAAGTGCTCAGGCGCAACTTCTACTGCACTGGTGTTATTTGTTTCGTTGTCACAGCGCCACAAAGTCGCAGGTACCGCTATACCAAAACGCACTAACAAGGTCAGCACGATCAAACCTGTCAAAGCACCTAACAAAGAGGGAAATTCAGGGCCTAGGTAACGGGCGACTAAAAAAGCGGGCAAGCTGTAACAAAGGCCGGATAAAAAAGCCAGAGGTGCAATAGTCAAACCGGAACGCCAGTCGGGCTTATCGCTAAAATAGCGGCACAATATCAGGCACATCAGTACAGGTATGAGACTGGCACAAAACAGGTCAATACTGGCCGCGGTTACGGCGCTTTGTTCAATCAGTTCTGGCGATATGCCCGGCAATCCGTTGGTCAGCCCGACCAGTACTGGAGTTCCTATGGCACCAAAAGAGACCGGGACTGAATCTGCGATCAGAGTTAAAACTACTGCAGCTAATGGTCTGAAACCCAAAGCAATCAACAGAGGCGCCGCTATAGCGGCTGGCGTACCAAAACCGGCAGCACCTTCTAAAAATGCCACTAGTAACCAGCCAACAAATAATAATTGAATACGATGATCGCCAGAAATAGCGGCAAAACCACGGCGGATCAATAAAAAGCTACCGTTATTCTCAAGCAGGTTTAAAAGCAGCAAGGCGCCAAACACTACCCATAGCACAGTGGCAGCGATGACTAGTCCCTCAGCAATAGCTGCTGCTATCTGTAACAGCGATACAGACCAGACAAAAGCGCTTAAGATAGCTGTACCCAGCAAACATAGCGGCATGGCTTGGCGGGCAGGCCAGCGCAACAGGACTAAAAACGTGAGCACGCTCAGTAGCGGAAAAAGTGCACTCAACAAAAGCCAGGCGTCCATGTGCTATTGCTCCATTCATCAGATCTCGTGGTTAAGATAGCTGATTTTTATCCATATAAACCAGATCTAAAACAAAGGACTGTGTTTTAATTTGCGCTTGGATAAAAAAGACCCCGCACGAAGCGAGGTCTTTTGACTCAGTCGAACCCTTAATGTTACGACTCTTTGTCCGGTGACTCTTTGTCCAGTAAGTCCAGCTCTTTACTAATAGCCAGTGGTGAGCCTGTATTACGGGCCAATACCATATAAGCCACAGGCACGACATAAATGGTTAGCAAGGTGGCAACACCTACACCTGCGAAGATCACCATACCTATCACCATACGGCTTTCAGAGCCTGGGCCTGTGGTGATGATCAGTGGAATAGCACTGAATACGGTAGTAAAAGCGGTCATCACAATAGGCCGTAATCGTAAAGCGGAAGCCCGCTTAATCGCCTCTTCAAACTCGACGCCAGCGTCACGCAACTGGTTAGCAAATTCAACTATTAAAATGCCGTTTTTCGCCACCAAACCTATCAGCATCACCAAGCCTATCTGGCTGTATATATTCAGCGTCATACCAGCCAAATATAAACCAGCCAAAGCACCGACTAAGCCCAGCGGCACCGTCAGCATAATGACAAAAGGATGGACAAAACTTTCGAACTGCGCCGCCAACACCAAAAAGGTGATAAGCAAAGCCAGCGCAAAAATCAGCACAGTCGACTCGCCGCTTTCTTTAAACAACAGTGATTCACCTTTGTAGTCAATACCGACTGTACCTTCGATATTGTCTTTCACCGTTTGTTCTAAAAACTCCAGCGCTTCACCCAGACTGTAGCCAGGCGCCAGGTTAGCGGTAATAGTGATGCTACGCATCCTGTTGTAGCGGTTTAAGCTGGATGTAGTGGCTTCTTCTTTCAGCACCACCAGGTTATCCAGTGGAATAAGCTTGCCAGACTCTTTCGCTCGCACGTAGACATTACTGATACTGCCAGGCTTGGCAAAGTCTTTGTCTGCGCCTTCGAGTATCACGTCGTATTCTTTACCCCGGTCGAGGAAAGTGGTGACTCTGCGACCGCCCAGCATAGCTTCCAATGCCTGACCTACAGCGCCGACAGAAATCCCTAAATCGGCAGCCCGCTCACTGTTAATTTCCACCAGTACTTGAGGCACAGTCTCTTTGTAGTCGTGATCCAGCATTTGCAGTTGTGGATTTTCTGCAGCTTTTGCCAGCACTATATCGCGCCACTGCACCAGTTCCTGATAGGTATTGCCCTGAATTACAAACTGCACAGGACGACCACCACCACGACCGCCACCTAAGCCGCTGCGCATAAAGGTGAAGGCTTTGACATCAGGTAATTGATTCAGTTTGCCACTGACTTCCTGCATCAGCTCTGAGGTACGTCTTTTGCCATTATTCCAGTTTTCAGTGCCTACTATGGCCACGCCGCCTGAATTGCCCCAGCCAGGGACGCGGATCAGCAAGCGGTTAAACTCACCTTTTTCGTAGTAGGGCATCAGTATATCTTCGATTAAACGCATGTTACGGCTGTTGTTGGCGTAACTTGCGCCTTCAGCGCCACTCATATTGACAAAAAAGGTGCCTCTGTCTTCCTGTGGTGCCAGCTCAGAAGGAATTAACTTCAATAGCAGTATAGTGGCAACAAAACTCATCACCAGCACGGCCATAGTCGGCCAGCGCCTTGCTATCACTGAATTCAGCTGATTACTGTAACCCGCTTCCAGTTTGGCAAACCCCTTGTGCATAGCTGCACTGAAACGGGATTCGCGTTTTTTGTGCGTTAACAACTTACTGGCCAGCATAGGGGAGAGGGTTAATGCGGTAATAGCAGAGAAGGCCACAGCAGCAGCTACAGCTAACGCAAATTCAGTAAAGAGTTTACCCAGTTCACCCTGCATAAAGACCAAGGGAACAAAAACCGCAATCAGCACTAAAGTGGTGGCGACTACAGCAAAACCTACTTCACGGGCACCACGGTATGATGCCAGCAGCGGATGTTCGCCTTCCTCGATGCGGCGGTAAATGTTCTCTAGTACGACGATGGAGTCATCCACAACCAAACCTATGGCTAAAACCATGGCCAGCAGCGTCAGCAAATTGATGGAAAAATCCAGAGCGTAGAGCACAGTGACCGCGGCAACTAAAGCGACTGGAACAGTGATAGCAGGAATAAAAGTAGCACGTAAATTCCCGAGGAACAGGAAAATCACCAGGACCACCATGCCCATGGCAATACCTAAGGTGTTGTACACCTCTTTAATAGATTCAGCGATAAAGAGTGAAGAGTCATAACCCGGTTCTATCGTTGTACCTGCTGGCAGACTGGCTTTAATTTTTTCCATCTCTGCGCGGGCATTTTGTACCACATCCAGCGTGTTGGCTTTTGACTGTTTGATGATGCCGATACCCAGCAGGTTTTTACCATCACCACGGAATTCGTTTTCTTCATCTTCCGAACTTAAAATAACCTGAGCTACTTCACCTAAACGCACCAGGTAATTATCTTCACCGCGTTTAATAGCTAAACGTCTGAAGTCCTGCTGAGTTTTGTAAGTCCGAACCACCCGTACTGTAAAGTTCCGATCTTCAGATTTGATATTACCTGCCGGTAATTCAACGTTTTCAGCCCGCAGCACAGTTTCAATATCCTGGACTGTCACCCCACGGGCCGCCATGGCGTCTTTGTCCAGCCATAAGCGCATCGCATAACGGCGTTCCCCACCGATTTGAATACGGGCTACACCATCAACGACTGAAAAACGCTCAACGATGTAACGGTCGGCATAATCAGATAACTCCAGATTGGTCATGGTTTCGCTATTGAGCACAAACCAGGCAATAGTGTCGTCATCGCCATCTGCTTTAAACACTTCAGGCGGGTACGCCTGATCAGGCAGGTTATCCAGAATACGCGACACCCGCTCGCGCACATCGTTGGCTGCGGCGTCTATATCACGGCTGATATTAAATTCGATAGTGACGTTGGAGCGTCCATCACGGCTGTTGGAGTTTATATTTTTAATACCCTCCACACCCGAAATCATATCCTCAATGGGCTGTGTGATTTTGGTTTCAACGATTTCAGCCGAGGCTCCCGGATAGTCGGTACTGATGGTCACTATAGGCGCATCAATATCAGGGAATTCCCTAAGCGGCAGCATAGTGAAACAGACGATACCAAAAATCAGTAAAATCAAGTTCACTACAGTGGCAAAGACCGGTCGTTTGACCGAAACATCAGATAACCACATGCTTATTGCCCCGCTTTGCTAACAGTAGGAGTCACCACAGAACCTGAGCGGATTTTAGTAGTGCCTTCAATCACTATCTGATCACCTGCATTTAACCCTGATACAACCTCTACCAGACCCGGCATACGTTGCCCCAGCTGCACTTCGGTTTGAGTCACAGTGTTGTCCTGATTGACCACAAAGACGTACTGCTTGTTTTGCAGTGGCACTATCGCCTTTTCAGAGACTTGCAGCGCCTGCACTTCTGCCAGCGTCACGCTGACATTCAGCAGCATACCAGGGCGTAATTCCAGTTCGTCATTTGACACTAAGGCATGCACTTTTACAGAACGGGTGACAGGGTCTAAGCGAGTGTCTATCGCTTTGATCTGACCTGTAAAGACTTTTCCAGGGTAAGCCACACTGCTGGAGTTGACTGTCATACCAGGTTTTAATTGGGCCAGATAATATTCAGCCACGCTAAATTCCAGACGGATTTTGTTTAAATCATCCAGTGTAGTGAGTACCGTACCTGCGGTTAAATAGGCACCTTCGCTGACCTGACGTAAACCTAAAACGCCAGTAAAAGGAGCCCGGATCGTCATTTCATTTAAGCGGGCTTTGACTGCGTCCAACTGAGCTTGTGTGGTATTCACCCGGGTTTGCTGTTCATCCAGCAGAGACTGGGCTGTGGCTTGAGTTTTTGCCAGGTTTTTCACCCGTTCCAATTGGCGTTTTTGGTCCACCAAAGAGGCAGACAGTTCAGCTACCCTGGCTCGTTCTTCCACATCATTTAACTGAGCGATCAGTTGGCCTTTTTCAATCAACTTACCTTCGTTAATATGTAATTCAATTAGATAATCACTGGTGTTGCTGACAATTTGCACAGACTCATTAGCAAGAGCTGTACCTAAACTTGTCACCTGGCGCACTAAAGCTGAGTGCCTGACGACTTGGGTGGTGACTAAGGTCGCTGAGCTTTCTGCCTTTCTTTCCTCCTCAATTGATTGATTTTGGAGGAAAAGGTAGACAATAAACAGGGATAACCCCACTAACAACACCCATATCAGATTCGAATTTTTTTGCGTCACGATAACCCCGGTCTGGTACTCTTAGAATAATGGGCTTTATTGTAGGGAATAATAGCCAGCAGAGTGCACGTGTTATCGCAATGACTCAGGTGTTGGTCGTATCGGAGTAGAGAATGTCGGAACAAAAGTGTGAGTTTTGCCAGAATATGCGGTTTTACATTGTATGGGTGGCACTGATGGCTGCATTTTATTTTTGGTACATGGGCTGATGGATAAATTGCAGTACAGAGCGGCAACAGCCAAAGGTGGTGTGAAAACTCTGCTTTTCAGTAGCTCTGCTTTGTTGTTATGGCTGTTCTTGCTATTGCTAACGCCAGATCTATTGCACAGTTCAGCCTGGGTCTTGTTGTTGATTTGTTGTTTGCTTGGATTGTTGGCGGGGTATGCCAAATTAACAGAACCTTTTTATGTAGTTGAGCTTGACCGGCAAGGATTCTGTTATATACACCACAAAGGGCGCTGGCGTATTCCCTGGACCGGGCTTTCTTTTGTTGCAGTGCCGGAACTGGATGGTAAACAAATCGCTTATATCGGTGTAAAACTGAAAAACTACGATGATTTTCTCGATCAACTGCAACCGCGTTTAGCTGTCCATTTAATGGTAGAGCAGCGCCACTTGCTGATTGCTGCACTAGGTAGTAATTGCCCTTCAGGGACCTGTCCAACAGATCTGATGGTAGAAGTTGGTGAATACAGAGGAACAGCGCGCAGTTATAAAGGTGCTATTGCAATGTTTGCCCGGCGCATGCAATTATTGAGGCAATTAACAGGCTTTGATCTATTTATTCCAATGAATGCTATAGGTCCGGAACCTGCTGAGTTTTGCCGCAAAGTGAATCAAATCAGGTTACAATGTTTAGATAATACAGTGACCTAGACACTTGATATGCGTCTGTATCATAATGGCGCAATAAAACAAAATTAAAAACGGTATTTCAGTTATGAATAATTATGAAAAAGCATTTTTAGTTAGTGGGCGTAACACTCTGATCCACAAGCAGAAAAAAGTGGATTTAGTCATAGTAAATGACACGGGAGATCCGGTGATTGTTGCCACTCGTCACGGCGTGAAAATATTCACTGAAGAAGTTCCGTCAAGCAAAGCGGATGCAAAAGCCCGTTATCTGGAATTAGTAGATATCGCCAGCTCCGACGTATTCAGTGAAAACAAAACTTTGTTATTTGTACAAGCTTTGAATAACAAAGAATACAAAGTAGATTACAGTAAAGTAGGTACAGATTTGTTTATCCGTATTCACCAGGAAAACTATATTTAGTAAAATCAGGTACGAACTCAATGCCGGCTTAAGCCGGACGAGTTTGACATCATGGTGGCTTGCTCTCTTTAAGTGGTAATTGCCTGTGACAGTAAATGTGTTAGCGTGTCAGTTTAGCCTCCAGGACGATTTAGTCTTTATTCACATGCCTGTCACTCAGACCAATCTGACTGTGGATTTACTCAAAGAGCAATTACATCAGGCTGGTTACGGTCGTTGTTTATTATTGCAAGACCAAATCAAAAATTTATTGCTGGAATATCAGCAAATCCAGCAGAAAATCAAACAGCAGTTACAGGCCGAAGGCTATGTGCTGAAATACAAAGTTGCTCAGCGTGTACATGCTCAGCTGAAGATTGAGCTTAGCAGCGACGCTATGCTCGCTACCGCCGAAATCACAGCTGCTTATGGCGGGAACCCTATCTCAGCCAACGAAGCCGTAAAGGCTGGGCAGGAAGCCGGTATCGTTTTTGGTTTCCAAAAAGAGCAGATACTGCAGTTGGTAGCACAAGCCAGCCGTGCCGAACCCGGTAGTAAAATTAAAGCCGAAATTGCAGCAGGGCGGTTACCAACACCAGGCCGTGATTCTGTGTTCGAACTGTTGATCCGTGATATGTCTAACCGCAGTAAACAGCCTGTTGCCCGCTCTGAAGGCAAAGTCGATTTACGTGATTTTGGTGCTATTGCATCGGTCAAAAAGGGGGAAGCTCTGATGCGTCGTCTTCCGCCGACCAAAGGCAAAGAAGGCATGACGGTGACAGGGACCCGGCTCTCTGCTTTGGATGGACAGCAGTTACCTTGGGGAGCGGCTGAAGGTTCTGAGATCTCTGCAGATAACCCCGATCTTTTAATTGCCAGCAAAGATGGAATGCCGCGTTTGATGGAGGCCAGTGTTGCGGTTGATGAAGTCTTTGTGATCAATAAGGTCGACACGGGGTCAGGTCATATTATTTTCAAAGGTGCTGTGGTAATTAACGGCGACGTTGCTGAAGCAATGAAAGTGATTGCCGGTGGCAATGTATTTGTCAAAGGTATTTTTGAAGGTGATTTGATTGAGTCTGGCGGTGACATCACTATAGGCGGCGCTATCATCGGCCATCAGATAGGTGAAGTCAGTGAACATACTGAACTGAGCACCCAGCTGAGGGCTAAAGGTAATATTCACTGTACGCTGGCGCAATACGCCGCTATCAAATGTGAAGGCCTTCTAACAGTGTCCAAACAATTGCTGCACTGTCAGGTTGAAGCGGATTCGGTACTAGCCGGTACAGTCGAAAAAGCTAATGGAAAAATTGTCGGTGGCCGTTATTACCTGGGCAATGGCTTACGTTGCGGCAATCTGGGGGCACCATCAGGCAGCTTATTGCAAATAGTGCTGAATAAGCAGATGGATCCTCTGATAGAAAAACAAACTGTACTGAGGGCCAGTTTAGCCGGTTTAAAAGCCGAGATGGAACTAGTGAAACAACACGTCGAGCAACTTAAACAGATGGAGAAATCTGCGGCAGTACAAGAGCAGATGGCCGCTATGGTGGAAGAGTTTGAAGAACACCGTAGTATTGCCTCCGCCTTTATTGCAGATATCAAACAACTGGAAGAGCAAAGACGACAGTTGTTATTGTCAGTTTGTATTGAAGTGACACAGCAACTATTTGCCGGAGTCGAAACCAGTTTTGGCAACGAACTATTAAGAACAAAAAAAGAGTATGGTCCGTCCCGTATTCGATTGTCTGAGCAAGGTGTTGTTGTCGAAGCCTTGTAGCCTTCCTCATCTTTATGCCAGTTCTGCCGTCTTCCTGTGCAAAACTGGCCTGTCTTTTGCTTCGTTTATCCTGTGTTACTTCTGATGTCAAATTTTTGCTGTTATTGGTGCTGATTGACAGTGCTATGAGCGGCCTGTGGTGGAAACAAGACAATGATCCGAATACAACAATGGTTTATTTTTCTTTTACTAAGCACTGCGTTGATTGGCTGTGGGGGGGGGGGGGGGTGAAGACTCTGGCCAATCAGGCTCGACATCCAGTGTCAATGCCGGCAGAGAGCAGACTGTCAATGAAACCGACAGTTTTACCCTGACCGCTTTGGGTGACCCGGCAGGTGGAACTTTTGCGTGGCGTCAGTTATCCGGAACCGCAGTTACAGGGATGCCTGCCAGCACAGCCGCAGTGACTTTAACCGCACCAGCGGTAAAAGCAGATAGCATCTTAGTGTTTCAGGTGACTTACACTACACCTGCAGGACAAAACTTAACGGACGAAACTCAGGTATTGGTCAAGGCCGAGAATAAAGGGCCTGTTGCTGTTCTTCAAATTACCCAACCTTCGATTTTACCTGTAGCTCAAGGGCTGACCGTCAGTATAAGCGCTGCGTCCTCTTATGACTTAGATGCCGATGGCAGTATTGCCGCCTATCAGTGGAGCCAGATATCAGGACCAGAAGTCACCTTAACAGGCGCGGGCACAGCGACCCTTAGTTTTGTGGCCCCTTTAGTGGCTGCCCAAACTGACATCGAGCTGAGCCTGCTGATCACTGATGATGAGGGTTTAACAGCCCAAGGCAGTATTAAAGTGCCGATACGCGCCAGCACGCAACAAATTATTGCCAATGCCGGACCCGATCAGCAGGTACGTGAGTTTGCCGAAGTGCAGTTAGACGGCAGTGGCACGCGCACAGTGGCAGGTAGTTTTGGTTGTCGTTGGAGTCAGTTAAAAGGTCAGGCATTAGTTCTGGTGAATCCAACCTCTTGTCAGGCGTCTTTTATTGCTCCTGATATTTCAGGTACCAGTCAGTTAGAGCTGCAGTTAATTGCCACAGACAGCAATAACCAAACCTCTACCGATACCATGCTAGTGACGGTCAGCAATGCGGTATTGGGCGACTTGCCCGACACCGGTGTGCTGAATTGTTATGATCTCTCCGGAGTGATCCCTTGTGGTGATGAAAGCTACCCACGTCAGGATGGGGATGGCGGACGTGACAGCGTGGTGCAGTATCTGCGCAAAATAGGCAAAGGTGAAAAAGCCTTCGATTTTACCAAGCTGGATCCATTTGGTGATGAGTTACCCGACACAGCCACTGAATTTGCCTGTCTGCGCGATAATGTCACTGGTCTTATTTGGGAATTA
The DNA here is from genome assembly GCF_001275035.1 of Rheinheimera sp. KL1. Classification (NCBI taxonomy): domain Bacteria; kingdom Pseudomonadati; phylum Pseudomonadota; class Gammaproteobacteria; order Chromatiales; family Chromatiaceae; genus Rheinheimera; species Rheinheimera sp. KL1. The sequence goes on along the minus strand of NZ_LAMX01000012.1, from coordinate 24,263 downwards.
AAAGAACCGGTGATTACCGCCCCACCAGCCAGTACCTTGCGCGCTGCCAATAACAGATACAGTTTTGTCAGCACTAATCCAGGCAATGGTGATGAAGCCGGTGTCCCGGCCGCGGCTTTAAGTACCTGCCCCAGTGCAGAAAACTGTGGTATTGAGGTCTATGTCGAAGAGGTGAATGAAACTGCCTATTGCGGTGGTGCAAACTGGCGTCTGCCCACCTTGGAGGAATTGATGTCGATTGCCGACTTTAGCCGTATTGGTGAAAATCATTTGTTAGATCCGGCGTTTTTCCGGTTTGAACCTGATCTTTCAATCCAAAACAATATGTTTTACTGGACAGCTCAAACCAGCGCTGAGGGCGGCGGGGGGATCTCAGCCTGGGTGTTCGATATCCGTAACGGCAACGACAACACCTTGCCAAAACAGCAAAACCAGTTAGGTTATGTGCGTCTGGTGCGCTCACCATAAGGAAAATTTATGTCAAAATATGTTTTGATGATGCTGTTGGTGACATTACCCGCTTATGCAGCTCAAGTATGTTACAGCGATATTACGACGACTAAACCTATCAGTAATTTTCAGCTGAACGCAGATGGCACAGTGCTGGATACTAAGACTAAGCTGATGTGGTCACGTTGTCTGATTGGGCAAAGTTGGGATAGCTCCAGCCGCACCTGTACCGGAACAGCGCAGCAACTGGACTGGCCTGAAGCTTTAACTGAAGCAAAACGCAGTACTCTGGCAGGCTTTAGCACCTGGCGTTTGCCTAATGCCAAAGAAGTGCTGACGCTGGTTGAACGCAGCTGTGTAGACCCGGCTATCAACCTGACCGCTTTTCCTGCCAGCAACAGTGAAAACATGTGGACAGGAACTACAGTGGTCAATCAGCCTGACAGAGCCTGGGCTATTGCGATGTACAGTGGCAAAAACAATACCAAAGAGAAAATTATTCGTTTGTACGTGCGCCTGGTCCGATTCAGTGATGAATAAAAGGTTATATGCTGTGGTCTTTTCGATGAAAGACCACAGCAATGCGTTACTTCCAGATGATTTCGCAATCTTTTTCACCTAAGCTAGCCTGCATTGCCTGACCAATCCCGTTGAAAGAGAGTTGATATTTTGCGCCTTGTGTTGATCCTGTTTCTGATGTTCTGCAGCTGGCAAGGCTTGGCGGCTGAATGCAATATGGCCTTTCGCCACGGTATTCTTATTTCTCCTGAACAAATTCGTATTCAAAACACCAACCGCACAGTGTTTCAGATCAATCAGGATAAAGATCTATTTATCCGGGGTGAATGGATCACCTTAAACCCGGCAGAGCAGGAGTTGGTTCGCCAGTACGCTCAGGGGTTACGTAAATTTGTACCAGAGCTGGTGACCATAGCGGTGGACAGCGTCGAACTTGGTTTGACGGCCATTGAAAATATGTTGGTCGGTATTGGCAGCACAGCTCAGCAGGAGGAATGGCAAGCGCTGATCCGCGAAACCACCTATCAGCTGACCTCACGTTTTGTCCGCAGCGGTGAGCATTTTTATCTGGCACCACAAAGTCTGAATGAACTGGACTCCTTTTTACATGGGGAATTAAAAACTCAACTGAAAGACCTTGCCAAATACACTGTCGGCGCGGTGTGGGACGCTTTACGTGATGCTTTGCGCCAAAGTGAAGACGATTTTGAACGGACTGAAAGCCAGAACTGGCAACCCGCAGATGAATTATTGGCAAAAATTAACACAGGGCTGGATTTAAAAGCCGACGAGTTGGAGCAAAAATCTGTGTTGTTTTGTCAGCGCCTGACTGAGCTTGATCAGATTGAAACTCAGCTGCAACAGCGTGTTCCCCAACTTCTTGCCTATGATGTTGTAACGATGAAATAAAATTGAGTGGGTCAGTTAAGCCACTCAGCTCATAATTAAACCTCAGGCTGTCCATCCAGTTCGGCAAGTTTAGCTTTTAGCCGCTCATTCCGGTTTTTCTCTTTCTCCAACAACAGCTTTAACTGAGCAATTTTGGCAGCAGCTTCATCGTTCTGTATGGCTTTAAGCCTGAGTTCTCCTGAGTCTGCATCTCTCACTTGCCTTGCTTTGGCATTACAGGTTGGGCAACTGTGTATATCTGACATAAATACCTCATTGTGGGCTAGTTTGAGCTTTGGTAAATTGCTTTTTAGTTGATATAATCAACTTAATTATCTGTGTGTTTGTGGATAAAGTCAACTATCTGTCTGTGTGATGAGGAACGATCATGGAACAAAAACAGGATGTACTGGATCAACTACAGCAACTTACTGCTGAACTCAGAGGGCAGTTTTTCCAGCAACTCGGGCCTGAATTACCAGGCTTAACTGCTATGCATGGCCGCTTACTGTTACTGATCGCCAGAACAACCGGCTGCACAGCGCAACAACTGTCGGAATTGTTAAGGCGGGATAAAGCACAAATTACCCGGTTGTTAAATGACTTGCAGCAGGCTGCCTTAGTGCAGCGTCATACCGATCCGAGCGATGGCAGGCGGCAATTATTAGTATTATCAGGCCAAGGCCAACACGTCGCTACGCAGTTACAAATAAAAAAACGCCAGATAGCCAGCAAAATGCTGGCAGGCTTGACTTCGCAGCAGCAACAGCACATGTCTGAACTGTTGGCACAGATGTATCAGAATTTACTCAGCAGGGACAGCTAAGCCGGACCACTGACTAAAGGAGAGCTGCAATGAAACACTGGTTATTTTTAGCCACAGCTATAGTAGCTGAAACGATCGCCACGTCATCCCTTAAAGCCAGCGAAGCTTCACCAAACTCTGGCCTTCAGTGGCTGTAGTTGTTGGGTTCGCCATCGCTTTTTACTTTCTGTCACTCACCCTAAAAGTTATTCCTATAGGCATAGCTTACGCAGTCTGGTCTGGGGTTGGTATAGTGCTGATCACCACCATCTCCTGGTTTTTATTTGGTCAGAAACTCGATTTACCAGCTCTGGTTGGCATAGCTTTGATCATCGCTGGTGTAGTGATTATGCAGGTGTTTTCTAAGGTTGTGAGTCATTAACCAGAAAGTTATGGTATTAACTTCGGAAAAGTTCAGAGTCGAAGCTGACGCAGCCTTGACCTCAAACTTTTTACCGTTAAGCCCGAGTCTGCATGAATACTAGCTTTTGTATTTTATAGCCATGACTTTGTATATCGGCACGATGTCTATGGTGGGAACTACAGCAAAAAACAACTGTAAGACAATACGATACGGTTGCAAGCCTTGGGCAGGTAGGATAAAGCTGAACCCCGGTATCGTATTCTCAAGCAAGTAGCTGGTTACAACACTGTGGCCCCAGAACAGCAGGAAGTGCATAAGGGGGGCGCAGAATCATCTGGTTGTATTTGAGTTTCGTGCCAACAAAGTGATAAAAATCAGCGAATACTGGAAGTAGTTGGCGGTATTTGACCTGCTTTGTGCAGGAGCTGGCTATAGTTATCTTGCGCTCTTCCATGTAGAATGCGCGCCGGCCTACCTATTCAGGATTTGTAATGAAAAAAACCATAGCTTTGACCCACCCCAAACTGCAACCGGCCCGCTGGGTAGACTCCATTAAATATGATATTAAAAAGTATCTGAACAGAGAGCGCCGTAAAACCCTGCCTGTAGGTATGGATTACTGGACTTTTGATTGCCGCTTTGGTGCGTCTGAAGAGAAAGCTGAAAAGATTTTCACCTCTGAAATCAATAAACATATTGATGCTGCTGTGGCTCAAGAGTTGGAGAGTTTCTATGTAGAAATTCTTGCTCGTGCCTGTAAACATAAACCACGTGAACTTGGCTTTGACATCGACGAAGCTGACGAAGGTTAATACTCTGGATGCTTGTCGCTGCAGATAAGCATTTCACTTTTTAATTGAAAACCAGCTTGCCTCTGGCAGCTGAAAAGTACAGAAAAACTGCGTAAAATTCATTCAATCACAAAGAATTGTCTCTTCTACCGCTAAAATACTGTATATTCTGCCCTCATTTTTTACTGTAGCTATTCTACAGAGGAACTCTTATGCAATTTTCATCTTTAGATTTAGCTCCGGATTTACAACGCGCTTTGGTTGAATGCGGCTACAGTACTATGACTCCGGTACAGGAGCAGGCGATAGTGCCGGCTCGTCGTGGTAAAGATTTACAAGTTACAGCACAAACAGGTACGGGAAAAACGGCTGCTTTTGCTATTCCTTTGTTACAACGCATGCTGGATAAACCAAAAGATACAGTGGCACAGCGCCCACGCGCCTTAATTCTGACTCCAACCCGTGAATTAGCTGAGCAAATCGCCGAGTCTGTTTCTGCGTATGCCAGGTTTGTGCCTTTGAGCGTGACGGCACTGTACGGTGGCGTAAAAATGGGCGGGCAGGCGAATAAACTACAAGCCGGTGTCGATATTGTCATCAGTACACCGGGCCGTTTAATTGAGCATATGGCTCTTGGCAATGTGATTTTAACTGATGTTGAATTTGTCGTGCTGGACGAGGCCGACCGTATGCTGGATATGGGTTTTGTTACGGATGTGCTGAAACTTATTCAAATGACAGCCACTTCACGCCAAACCATGTTGTTCTCCGCTACAACCTCACCAGCAGTAAATGAGTTGTCGCATAAAATTCTGAAAAATCATCAGCAAATCCGGGTGGCGAAAACCAACAGTACTGCAGATACAGTGCACCACGTGGTGTATCCGGTGGAAGAAAGCCGCAAAATCGAATTATTCGAACAGCTGTTAGCAGAAAATAACTGGTTTCAGGTGTTGGTTTTTACCAGTACCAAAGAGCAGGCTGACCGCTTGTTAGCAGGTTTACAACAACGCCGTATTGAAGCCGCTGTGTGTCATGGAGATAAAAGTCAGGGCGCACGACGCCGTGCTATCGCTGATTTCAAATCCGCTAAGTTACAGGTATTAATCGCCACTGAAGTTGCAGCCCGAGGTTTGGATATTCAGGGGCTGGATTATGTGGTTAACTTTAACTTACCTTATCTGCCGGAAGATTATGTACACCGCATAGGTCGCACTGGCCGGGCAGGTGCTGAAGGGCAGGCGATTTCATTTGTCAGTCGTGAAGAAGAGCAAACCTTAGAGCGCATCCAAAAGTTGATCGGCAGTAAAATTAAACGAGTGCTGGTACCTGGTTTTGAAGTCAGTAACCGTGAGTCATTGCTCAAAAGTATTTCGCGCAAGGTGCTATCAGGCCGCTCTAATAAAGCCAGCGAAACCCGGATTGATCTGGACAGTGCCAACAAAGTAAAACCTAAGGCAAAACCAAAAGCCAAACCACGCACTACTAAATAACTTTATGTCTTTTCACCAGTCAAAGTTCTTGTACTTTGACTGGTTTCTTTGCTTTGTTTATCCCTTACATATAAGCCTTGGCGAAGGCCTCTTTGGATTGCCTGATATAGCTGCGGGCTTTTTGTGCATGCTGCTCCCAGGCCGCTTTGTCTTTGGCGTCAGTGAATGGGTTTTGATCCGGTGCGACTGAGCGTTCAAATCTGTCGTAAAAGGTAATAGCCGACGAAGTGATTTGGTTAAAACGTTCTTTAAATTCCTGCATGCCTTCGAGCTGCTCAGAGGTTTTTAACATGTATTGGATAAGCTGCGTATTGTCATTGGCGGCCAGATACCCCTGAGCTTTATTGGTCACATTTTCACCCACTTCGTTAATGATCAGAGCACGAATGGAGTCTTCTTTGCTCATCACCCTGCTGTAGTTTTCCTGAGTGCGGGCAAGACCGGCGTGTTGGAGATAATCGCGCAGGTGTTTATCTAAATCTTTGCGAAATACTTCCACCATCTTCAGCATGCTTTGCAAATCGTTTTCCAGGGCGGATACTTGCACCAGCTCTTTTTCCAGCTCGTTTAAAAACTTCTCTGCCTGCTCGTAAATTTTTAAACCATTCTCCTCGGCAAATTTACGATCTTTGCGGTTTAAATCGGCGTTTTCATAATTAGATTTATCAAAAGCTGTGGCCAGGAAAGACTTAAAAGGCTCCGCAAAAGCGGCGTATAACCCACCACTGACCACGGTCAAAGTCGCAGTGGTTAAATCACCAAAAGGTTTCACCATTGAATTGAGCCGGGCTTGCTGTAAAGGCGAAGCCACTCTTTTGGTATCGGCCAGAATAGTACGAAATGAGGAGTAGGCCATTGGATTGGACATTTTATTGCGCTCTGAACTGGCCAGTGCAAAGGTAATGGTTGAATAAATAGCGTTGGCGTACTCCAGGTACTGGCGCTGACTCTCCAGCTGTGCCGCGTAGTTTTTGCCAATAGTTCGGAACGACTCGCTTTGTAATTCGTAGTTTTTATTGGTTTGAAGTTTATCCAGAATACCGGTAATAATTTTCTGCTCATTTTTCTGCAGCGCTGTGTCGAGTAAGATACGTTCCAGAGTCACATCGTCCAGTGCAAGACCACCATGCAAGGTTTCTATATCTAAGCGCAGATACTTACGACCCGGATCATCGATAGAAACCCGATGTGCCATATAAGCTTCAGTGCCAGCAGGTGCTTCAATTAAGCCAACCTGTTGCCACTGCGCATCCAAAGCGACAGAAGAGGAGGTCAGAATATTAATACGGTAGCTGGCAAAAGCGGACTGAGGCTTGACCCAAAACTCCAGCAAACCCAGTTCAGACACAGGATAGCGGCTGACTAACGAGCTGCTGCCATCCTGACAAAATAAAGCGCTTGTACCAGTTCGCGCCATTTCAGAGCTACGCTGGCAACCTGCAAGAATATTCCACTGATGGGCGTCTTGTTCAAAGTCGCTGGAAAATACCAGTTCACCGGGTTTGGCCAGAGCAAAACCACTCCATAAACAAAGCAGGGCAACAGACAAAGGGCGCATACAATCCTCAGATGGAGTAGGGCAAAGAAACTGTCCTTACAGTCTGGTGTAAGGCTGACAGAACGAAGATTTATGGTAGCTGAATTTGCCAGCCAAAACAGCGCTAATTTTTGTTTTCTAATCAACAGCTTTTATCTGCAGGCTGCTGTTTCTATTCTTGCTATTCAAGCAAGTTGCCCGGTATGCTTTGCGCTTACATCAGAGCCTCAGCAGGGGCCAATCACAGAGACAAGTACCATGAAATCTCAGGGAATCAATTTTTACCATCCGTTCGCCTTTTGGCTGGGCTGTATTGCTATCACTTTGGGGGTTCTGGCTCATGTGCCCATGTTTATCCACGCTTCTCATATGAATTATCAGATGGTGGGTATGCCGATGGACAATACTATGTTGATTGGTATGGGACTTATTCCGTTGGGTTTGCTGTTTGCCATGTATGGATTGATGCCAAGGCTAGAGCAACTTCGCACTGCAGATCACAGCAGATTGCATTTTCATATAGCGGATCAGTTACCGCTCAACAAAGAACATTGGACCTTAGTCATGGTGCTGATGGCTGCTGTGATAGTGGATGTAATGAAACCTGCCACTTTGGGTTTTGTTATGCCGGGTATGAAAGCTGAATATGGTATCAGTTCAAAAGAAGCTGGCGTTTTGGCTCTGGTGGCTTTAACGGGCACCACCATAGGCTCAGTGCTTTGGGGCCTGATGGCGGATTTGTTTGGTCGCAGAGCCGCTATTTTGTTGTCAGCACTGATGTTTATTGGTACCGCGATTTGTGGTGCTATGCCAACTTTTGAATGGAATCTGGTGATGTGCTTTTTAATGGGGATGTCAGCGGGGGCTTATTACCTATTACCTTTACCTTGATGGCAGAAACTATTCCGTCGGCTCACCGAGGCTGGCTCTTAGTGGCTCTGGGGGGCTTTGGCACTGCAGCCGGTTATCTGGTTGCTTCTGGCTCTGCTGCGTTATTAGAGCCCATGTTTAGCTGGCGTGTTTTATGGATGTTGGGGTTGCCGACAGGTTTGTTGGTTATTTTTTTAAACCGTTATATTCCGGAATCTCCGCGTTATCTTGCCAGTAAAGGTTTAACCAGCGAAGCCCGCCTGGTGCTACAGCGTTTCAGTGGGGTTCAGGCGCAGGATCAAAGCAGCATAGTGGTCGAGGAAGAGCCTGCCTCTGAGCAAACAGGATTTAAACAGCTGTTAGAAGGGCATTATGCTGGTATTACTTTAGGTTTAGTGGCGGCCGGTGTGGCCTGGGGTTTGGTGAACTTTGGTTTTATGTTATGGCTGCCAACCAATTTAGGCGAAATGGGCTTAGCAAGGCAGGCCAGCGCTATCATCACCAAATCCGCCTTTTTTGCATTGCCAGGCGTGGCAGTGGTGATCTGGCTGTATCACAGCTGGAGTAGCATAAAAACCTTATTGCTGTTTATTCTGTTAACAGCTTTGTCTTTGCTAAGTTTTTGCTTGTTTGACTGGCTCGATAGCCGTTCTGTGACCTTGCTCTCTGTATCCATTGCGTTGCTGCTGGTCAGCTCCAGTGGGGTGATCGCCATGCTGATCCCTTACGCGGCAGAGATTTATCCGGTGCATTTGCGTGGCACTGGTTCTGGTATAGTGGCTGCCAGCTCAAAGTTTGGTGGTATTTTAGGGGCTTTACTTGGTGTCATTGGTGTGTTCGACCAGATGGCGTGGTCGGCCTTGTTGATTATGGCTGCTTTGGTTACCGCTGCATTGTTATTGCATCGCCACGGTATAGATACCAGAGGGGTACGACTGGAGGATATGCATGAGGCTTTACAAAAGAAGTCTGAGCGTTAAAAAAGCCACGCAGAGGTGGGCTGATGTGTCGACAGAGCTTAAAGTGCGGCTTTAAGCTCCGCCGCGGTTTCGTAGTTTTGCGCTACCGCTTTATCCAGCAGTAATTGACCCTCAGCATTGTTCCCCTGCAGTATTTTTCTAACGCCACTCCAGGCCTGTACCTGGGGATCGTTGCGCTGTAACAGATAATTCTCCCAGGACTCAGATACCATGGCCAATTGGCGTTGTGCTGCTAAATTGCCGTTTTTCGCCGCCACAGTCCACCAATAGCCGCCAGTATGTAATTCAGACACATAAACAACAGGAGTGACATAGGTCGTTTTGCCAGGATCGGCCCAGAGTCTGAAAACGCCATTGCTGGCATCTTCATCCAGTACTTTGCCCAGCAGCAGAGTATTGGCTTGCTGCTTACTTAGTTTGTCGGCATTTAGCACTTCAGTCACTTTGCCAGTCACATCAGTTTTTACCATGGCTGTACCAGAAAAACCTTCGATACGGCTACTGAAGCCGGATCTGCGGTCAAAGAGCTGGGCTGGTAATTCGGCGGTTGGCTCTAAAGCCAGATTTTTATCCGCCTGCACAACATAGCTAGAGTTAGTTGCCAGCATATCCAGCAGAGTACCCAGCAAGAATTGGTGTTGGGGGGAGCCAGCAACAGCAAAATCCATTAACTTATGCTGCTGCATAAAGGCCTTCACCTGATATTCCTTTAAAGGCCCCAGACTGTAGTGCAGCATCACTTTACCTTGGTGTTTTTGTCCTGTGGCAGCATATTTCCATGATTTAACCGCTTTGACAGATACTTTGTTGAAGGTTTTGTCAGGAAAGGATCCCAACACTTCCACTGTGCCGACATGACCTTGCTCATCTATTAAAAACTTCATCACTGTGTAACCGAAAATGCCGCTGTGAGCCGCCTCCTTCGGATAAGCCGGAGCTTTACGGCTGATCACTTCAGGCAGAGCAGTTAAATCCACTTCGTCATCAGGCAAATCACGGATCTGTACTTTGCTTAGTAGTTCCTGAAATAGCTCAGTCGCTTGTTGCTGCTGCTCTGCTGACAGTTTAGTTGCGACAGATTTGGCAAGAGCTGACGCTCTTTTATCTCCGAGCGCATCGGCCAGTTGAAAATAAGCCAGAGCTTTGACTGTATCGGCTTTTCTACCTTCCCCTTTGTAATGCATAACGGCCAGGTTAAAAGCGGCCAGTTCATTCCCCAAGGGTAAGAGTGAGGAAAATTCTGCAGAGGCTTTTTGATAGTCTTGTTGCTCATACTGTTGTAAGGCATCGAGCATATCTGAGTAGACAAATGGACTAAAAGCAAGACTAGTGAACAGCAGTAAAGCGCGCATCAAAGAATCCTTTCGCAAATGGTTCTATCCGGAGGAGGAGAATAGTGTTTTTTGTTTACAATTATTTAACATGAAGAGGGCGAAGAAATCAAGAGCAGACTCAGGCTTCACCTAAATCTGCCCTGGTAGTGGTATGAAAATTAGCCGAAATGATTAAAGCAAAGCTTATTGCCGTCTAAATCCCGTACGTAAGCACCGTAAAAGGTTTTTTCAATACGTTGACCTGGAGCACCTTCACAGCTTGCTCCCAGCGCCAGAGCTTTGTGATACAGCTCATCTACCTTCTCTTTAGTGCCTGGAGCGATAGACAGCATAGTACCGTTACCTGGTGTCGCTGGTTCTTTGTTGTAAGGAATACAAATAGCCAGCATAGGGCTTTGCATACTTTTGCCGATAAATACAATGCGGTCCATTTTGATCAACGTCTTAGCACCTTGCTCTTTTAACAGCTCCAAATAAAAGGCAACTGATTTATCTAAATCGTTTGAACCTAAAGTGACATAACTAAACATAAAATTATCCTGTAGTGAGAAAAAGCCTAATCAATACGCCTGCAATGTAAAATTGGTTGCATCGAATTGAAGTGTTTGGCAAAAAAATGGCCCTTAAACGGGCCATTTTCAACAGGTCGTCCGGAACTTAAGCCGCTTTTACACTATCGACCCAGTTCTGCACACGTTTTTCCAGTACTTGTAATGGCAAGGCACCACCACCTAACACTGTATCGTGGAAACCTTTGATATCGAACTTGTCGCCTAACTGTTCTTTGGCTTTAGCGCGGATTTCCAGAATTTTTAACATACCAATTTTGTAGGCTGTTGCCTGACCTGGCCACACTAAATAACGACGCACTTCAGAAGTGACTGCACCTTCAGCAACAGGGGTTTTTTCTTTGAAATACTCAATACCTTGTTGTTCAGTCCAGCCTTTGCTGTGCATACCTGTGTCGACCACCAAACGCACTGCGCGCCACATTTCCGTGATTAAACGGCCAAAATCAGAGTAGTCGCTCTGGTAAGCGCCCATTTCTTTGGCCAGTAACTCAGAATACAAAGCCCAGCCTTCAACATAAGCAGTAAAACCAGCCTGGGTACGGAAAGTTGGTACTGAGGTTAGCTCTTGTGCAATAGAAATCTGCATATGGTGGCCCGGGCTGCCTTCATGGTAAGCGATGGCTTCCATTTCATTTTTCGGCATTTGTTTCATATCAGATAAATGCGCGTAGTAAATACCAGGACGTTTACCATCTGGCGTGCCAGGGTAATAATGTTGAGCCGCACCTGGTTGTTCACGGAAGGCTTCCACCCGTTTTACTGTTAAAGCCGCTTTGGGCAGAATACCGAAGTATTCAGGCAGCTTTTTCTCAATAAAGGCTAAATAAGCTTCTGAGTCTTTTAAATAACCCTGACGGCCTTCATCTGTATCCGGATAGAAAAATTGTGCATCAGTTTTGATAAAGGTAAAGAACTCTTTGAGAGAACCTTTAAAGCCCACTTTATCTTTAATCGCATTCATTTCTTTGGTCAGACGGTCAACTTCATTTAAACCTATCTGGTGAATTTCATCCGCAGTTAAGTTGGTTGTTGTTGATTGGGCTAAGCGATGGTTGTAATACGCCACGCCGTTAGGCTGAGTCGATACACCCGTCACATTAACCTGAGTTTTATCCAGTTCGCTGGTTAAAAAAGCAGACAGGGCTTCATAAGAAGGTTGGAACTGAGTGGTTAAAGCTGATTTCGCGTCAGCCAGTAACTGTTCAGCTTTTTTATCATCCAGTTTGTCGGCCTTTTTCAACGCTTCCACTTTAGCTTTGGCATCAGCCCATAAAGGAGCGTCTTTGTCACTTTGTTTAAAAGGCGCGCCGTCTAACAGGTTATTGACTTGTTCCAATACACCTTCGTACGCAAAGCGTGGTGGGCGTACACCTGCTTCAGCATACTTAGCGGCACGTTGCTGCAAGTCAGCAATAGCTTTGGCAATGCCGCCAATACGTTTGACATAGGCTTCCATATCGACCACTTCGTCAACTTTATGGAAGTTCATCAAGACTTGAGGCAATAACGCATGTACACCTTGCATCTGATTAAACACATAAGTGTTTACACGAAATGCGGCAGCGTCACGACTTTGTTCATACTGATAAACCCATAAGTCGTACGAAGTTTTGGCTTCCGTATCTAACTTGCTGTAATCAAACTGAGATTTTAATTCTTCAACAGAAGCGGCAGCCCAGGCCAATTGCTTGTCTTCGGCTTCTTCTGTCACGTCGTCAATCTGATCTTGCTTATCTTTACGACCTAAGAAGGTCATTTGCAGCGGACTCATTTGCAGCTGCTCTTCGTATTTGGTTTCAAACCACTGGTTTAGCCGCTCTGATTCAGATAACGCTGCTTTAGTTTCTGCTGCTGTCGCAGGTTCAGCTGCGGCTGCGGTGGTTGTTTTGGTATCTTGTGCCGGATTACAGCCTGCCAGTAATGCGGCAATGCTAAGAGCTAATAATGAATGGCGCACGTTGCGTTTTCCTTTTAGTTATTGATTATGGAACATCATCGGTTTGAAACAGCCGGACTGAGGATGTGACTATCAGACTAACCTGAATTGTCACCCGAGTCGAAACTCATTTGTAACTTTATCTTACAAAAAGGCCTGCCTGAGGCAAGCCTTGGTTTGCATTCTCTGAAGCCTCGTTTAGTGTTTTGGCATCAGATCCAGCAAAGCCACCACAGTTGCTTCCACACCGGCTTTAATCGAAGGCTCTGGTGCAATTTTAAATAAAGGGCTGTGATGGCTGGGCACAGGTGCGCCGCCTTGTTTTTCCCGCTCAAAGTCCTCTTTGGGTGTACCGCCAATCTGAAAATACACACTCTGAATGGTCGGGTTCATAATTAAAAACGGATAATCTTCTGCGCCCATACCTAAACGTTTGTAATTCTGATCCAGAATATCTGCACCAAAGTGACTGACCCAGCGCTGCTTTAAACGTTGTGTCAGTGGAATATCGTTCACTGTAGGTGGTGTGGTTTGTGGGTCTACTGTCACTTCAGGCAGTTTATCTTCAGGCAAACCCGCGACCCGGCCCATATTGGTCGCTACTCTTTTAATAGCGCCAATCAGCTGCTCTCGGGTTTCTAAAGTATCGTTACGTACTGTCAGCTGTAAATGAGCTGAGTCGGGGATAATATTGTGCTTCGAGCCTGAGTGAAAAGAGCCAACGGTAATGACGCTGGGCTCTTTTGGCGCTACTTCCCGGCTGACAATAGTCTGCAGTGCCAGCACGATTTGGGAGCCTAAGACGATCGGATCTTTACCCCGGTGCGGGCTGGCGCCATGTGCACCAACGCCATGAATATGAATATCCACCGAATCGACACCAGAGTAGGGCGAACCTTCGACAGCAACAATTTTACCTGCTTCAATTTCGCTGGACACATGCAGCGCCATGGCGTAATCCGGTGTGCCAAAACGCTGCCAGATGTTATCGTCACGCATGCTCTGTGCACCACCAACATACTCCTCTGCAGGCTGGCCTATCAGCATTAAAGTGCCTTGCCACTGATCTTTAATTTTAACCATCTGACGTGCTGTGCCAATTAAGCTGGTGACATGCATATCATGACCACAGGCGTGCATCACCGAACTTCGTTGCCGTGCCAATCTTTGCTCTTTACTTTGGACGCATAAGGCAAACCACTTTTTTCTTCTACCGGCAAAGCATCCATATCTGCGCGCATCATCACCAGTGGTCCTTTGCCATTTTTTAAAATAGCGACGACCCCGGTTTTACCTACTCCGGTAGTCACTTCAAAGCCAGCCGCTTTGAGCTCTTTGGCTAAGCGCTCTGCTGTTTTAAACTCCATAAAAGACAGTTCAGGGTTTTGGTGAAAGTGTTTAAACAGCGGTTCCAGATGCTGTTGATAATCGGTGTGAATAGCTGCGGCTAAGTCTTTGGTTACAGCTATAGTGCTGGTGCTGAGCAAGGCTGAGCTGATCAGGCAGGCGAGGGGAAGCAGACGCATTCTGAAATCCTTTTTGTTGTTGTTTTAGGCGGTTGGTCGCGTGTTCATCACAGCATAAAAAATCAACAAAGGACAAGGGGCTGGAACAGATATGCGTTCAAATCCGGCCTTTTAAAGACTATTGGTGAAAGCATATGAGGTAGAAGACTGAAAAACCTGATCTTTTGGTTAAATTTGTCAGGTTGTGCTGCCGATCCGATGGTATGATCAACACACTTACTCACGAACTTTGTAGACCAAGGGGTTGTTTCTCTTATGCTTTCAGGTGGTTGACTATGAGGCTGTTAAGTTTTGTTGCGCTGTTTTTTTATTTAAGTTCACTGCTTCCCTCGGCGCAGTTTTCGGCTGCCCAACAGTGGCTGGAGTCACCTCAAACTTCAGCCAGCCATAGCCTGGCCCAACTGACCTCGGCGGCTTCACCTGTCAAACACATGACGTTGTCCGATGACGATGACAATAGTCTGGTTCAATTGCATCAGAAAGTCCTTAGCCCGGTATTCAGCCAAACTTATAGCTATTTAGTGACAAGATGGAATGTCTTTTCCTTACTGCCTTTTTTGGCACGTGCTCCTCCTGTGGTTTTAAGTTAACTCAGCTGTAGTGTCAGGCAGTCTCCTACTTTAAAAAGTCAGGTGCTGCAAAATGAAGTTCTGCTGTAGGTTTGGCCTGTAGCCACAATGTGAGAACCCTATTTATGTTTGTGATTGACCAAATTATTTTATTAGCCGCCATTCTGATTATTTTTGGCATCTTATCCAGCAAGTTGTCGGCCCGCCTGGGGTTGCCCGTACTGGTGCTGTTTTTAATGGTCGGTATGCTGGCAGGGGAAGATGGCCCAGGTGGTATCGTCTTTGATAATGCGCAAATTGCCCATGCGCTGGGTTCTTTGGCTTTAGCTGTTATTCTGTTTGATGGTGGTCTACAAACCCCCATGGCCTCTATTAAGCAAGTGTGGAAACCCGCCTCTGTACTGGCTACTTTAGGTGTATTAGTCACCTCAGCTATCACTGGTGTAGCTGCCGCCTATATTCTGGATGTATCGTTGTTTTATGGCTTACTCATTGGTGCCATAGTCGGTTCTACTGATGCTGCCGCGGTATTTTCCTTATTGCGTAACGCCGGTATTCATATCAATCCGCGACTAAAATCGACGCTGGAAATTGAAAGTGCAACCAACGACCCTATGGCAATTTTCCTGACCGTAGGTTTATTGGAAGTGATGGTCAAAGGGCTGGAACCAGGGACCGGCTTATTGATGCTGTTTATTCAGCAAATGGGGATCGGCTCGGCAGTAGGTTTAGCTGGTGGCTGGTTGTCCGTGCGTATTATTAACCGTATCCATTTAACCACCTCAGGTTTATACCCCGTTATGGTGGCCGCTTTGGGTTTATTGGCTTTTGGCGTGGCCGCCAATTTAGGCGGCAGTGGTTTCCTTGCCATTTTTATTGCTGGTGTGGTGATAGGCAATAGCCGTTTTGTTTTTCAGCGCAGTACCTTTTTGTTTCACGACGGTTTGGCCTGGTTGGGCCAAATTATCATGTTCGTATTTTTAGGTTTGCTGATTAACCCTTCTTCCTTGCTTGATGTCTGGCTGGAAGGGCTTTGCATAGCTGCAGTGTTGATCCTGATCGCCAGACCTTTGTCTGTGCTGCCGGTGTTGAAGATATTTGGTTTTAATGCGCGCGAAATGACCTTAGTATCCTGGGTCGGGTTACGGGGTTCAGTGCCTATTATTCTGGCGATTTACCCGCTGATTTATGGTTTACCTGGCGCAGAGCTGATTTTTAGTGTGGTGTTTTTCGTAGTGCTCATTTCAGCCACCATTCAAGGTTCTACCTTACCCTGGGTGGCTCGTACTTTGGGACTGACAGAACCTCCACCAGTAACGCCTGCGGCAACGCTCGAGATCACTGCTTTGGGTGATGTTGATGCGGACATAGTCGAATACCAACTGGGAGATAATTCGAGAGCGGCAAAGCGTCGTTTATCCCAAATGGCTTTGCCTGATGGAACTGTGGTGGCGATGATCACTCGTGGTAATGAGGTGATCCCGCCCCGTGGGTCAACCTTGCTGCATGCCGGTGATCATTTGTTTATTGTGATGAAACCAGAGGCGCGCGAATTTGTCGATTTGGTCTGCGCCGGAGTGTCTGAAACCAGCCATCAGGAGCTGCCTGCGACCGAATTACGCTTAAAAGGCTATACCAAAGTGGAAGACTTGCAGCATTCCTATGGCATCGAATTGTCGGCTGAAGGAGGGGTGTCGCTGGATGAATTATTGCGTCAGACTTTAGCAGACCAGGCTGTGTTGGGTGCCAGCAAAGACTTTAGCGAAGTGACACTTTCCGTCCGTGAAATGGTAGGGCAACGCATAGCCACTGTGGGTATAGCGCCTAAAGCTAGTCCGTTATAACAAAATGGGGTCTTCTGACCCCATTCTTACACCACGCCCAATATGGATGGCATCGCAGCATCGACCTCGTCTGTGATGGCATCCAGGGTTTTTTCTGCTTCATCCAACGAGCTGACTTCTGCTATATGAAACAAAGCTTCGCCTTCATTCACCAGTGGTAAGTTATTGCGGCCTATCACTATGCCGTTAAAACTGGCTTCAACCGCTACTTCAAAATCGGAGTAGGGGCTGTAGATATGGGCCAGTACATCGCCTTGTTGTACCGTCTGACCTAAACCCACGTAATACCGCGCTATGCCGTCGTGCTCTGCTCTGATCCAGCTACTTTTTTTACTGAATAAAGAGCCTGTTTTGACGGCTTTTTTGCTGGGGCTAAACATCCGAAGGTCTTGCATCACATTTAAAATGCCATGCACGCCAATTTTGATTGACTGTTCATCAAAACGCAGCGCTTCACCTGCTTCGTATAAAATAATTGGAATACCCAAGGCGTTGGCTGTGCCACGCATAGTGCCTTCCCGGCTGGCTGCTTTGATAATAATAGGAGCGTTAAACACCTCGGCCATTTGCAACGCTACTTTGTCCTTGGCACTGGCGCGCACCTGAGGCAGGTTACTGCGATGAATAGCACCCGTATGTAAATCAATGACATGAGTGCATTGTTTTAAAATTCGTTCGGTAAACTGATACGCCATGCGGCTGCCGAGTGAGCCTTTTTCACTGCCCGGAAAGCTGCGGTTTAAATCCCGTCTGTCCGGCAGATAACGCGATTGCTGCACAAAACCATAAGTATTGACGATAGGCACAACGATCAGGGTGCCGCGCAACTGGCTGAGTTTCGGCATTTTCAGCAGACGACGGCATATTTCCACGCCATTAATTTCATCGCCATGCAAAGCCGAAGTGATTAAAAGCACAGGGCCCGGTCTTTTACCATGCACCACATGAGCGCCTATATTCAGTTCAGTGTGGGTATAAAGTTTACCAAAAGGAATATCCACCACAGCACGCTGGCCTGGCTGGATCACTGTGCCACCTAAAGTAAAAGCCTGTTGTTTCTCCGCCAGCACGAGCTTGCCTTCAATTGTCGACATTTACTTTTTCCCCTGCTGTTTTTGCAGTGCTTTTTGCTGCATGCGCGCCTGATGCAAAGGCACATGTTTTTCCAGATATTCAATCATCCGGCCAGCCACATCTATGTCGGTTGCACCTTCAATCCCCTCTAAGCCCGGTGAGCTGTTGACTTCCATCACCACTGGGCCGTGGTTCGAGCGCAAAATATCCACCCCTGCTACATGCAAACCCATGGTTTTGGCCGCAGCAAGGGCAGTGCGTTTTTCTTCTGCGCTCAGTTTGACCAAAGAGGCTGTACCGCCTCTGTGTAAGTTGGAACGAAATTCACCAGCTTTAGCTTGTCGTTTCATCGAAGCGACAATTTTATTGCCGATAATAAAACAACGGATATCGGCGCCATTGGCTTCTTTGATGTATTCCTGCACCAGAATATTGGCATTGAGGCCCATAAAAGCTTCAATCACGCTTTCCGCTGCGGTGCGGGTTTCCGCCAGTACAACACCTATCCCCTGAGTGCCTTCCAGCAGTTTAATCACCAGCGGTGCGCCACCAACCATGTCGATTAAATCAGGAATATCACCGGGTTTATCGGCAAAGCCGGTAATAGGCAAACCTATGCCTTCGCGGGCTAAGAGTTGCAATGAGCAGAGTTTATCGCGGGCACGGCTGATGGCGCTGGATTCATTCAGTGCATACACGCCCATCATTTCAAACTGACGCAATACTGCAGTGCCATAAAAGGTAATAGAGGCACCAACGCGAGGGATCACGGCGTCAAACTGCTCCAGCACTTCACCTTTGTAGTGAATGCCGGATTTGGTTTTGTTGATGTTCATATAACACATCAGCGGGTCTATCACCTCAATCTGGTGACCCCTTTCTTCGGCCGCTTCGACCAACCTGCGGGTCGAATACAACTCACTATTGCGCGATAAAACCGCAATTTTCATAACAACACCTTTAATTTTTTTGTTATGAGTATTCTAGTGCGCTTTCCCAGCCAAGTATCTGTATAAAATCAAAAAATTTACATTAAAGCAAAAACAAAGAACCTAAGCCCAGGAAGGCAAAAAAACCTATCACGTCTGTAACCGTAGTTAGTATCACTGAGCCTGACAGGGCGGGGTCTATCTTCATTTTTTCCAGCCAGACCGGGATCACCACACCACTGAAAGCGGCGACACAAATATTGATTACGATGGCCAGACTGATCACTGTGGCAATAATCCAGTCACCAAACCATAAATAGGTGATACCCGCTATGACCAAAGCCCAGAGCACGCCGTTAATAGCGCCGACCCCTAACTCCTTACGCATTAAAGTCCAGTAAGTTTGGGGCGTAATTTGCCCTAGGGCTAAACCCCGGATAATCAAGGTTAAGGTTTGGCTACCGGCAATTCCGCCCATCGAGGCGACTATCGGCATTAACACAGCAAGTGCTACCACTTGCTGTAAGGTGGCTTCAAATAAACCTATGGTCCAGGCCGCTAAAAAGGCGGTCAGTAAGTTGATACCCAACCATAAAGCACGGCGTTTGGCACTGTTGATAATAGGGGCGAATAAGTCTTCCTCTTCGTCCAGACCTGCCGTATGCATAAACTGGCCTTCGAGGCTACGCCGCACGTTTTCCAGTGCTTCACCTATAGATAAACGACCTAAGAGTTTGCCTTCGCTATCGACCACAGCCAAAGCACTATAACCAGAGCGAGCTACTAAATCAGAGCCTTCATCTAATCCCATATCCCCTTGTACTACGGGTGCTTCAGCGTCGATAAACTCCACCACAGGCATATGGTTAGGCTGACCTAATAAGCGTATGCCCTGCAATAAACCGACATAACGGCCGGTGCGGTCGACCACAAACAAGGCTTCCTGGTATTCAGCATCTTCGGTTAGTTTTTTAAATAAGCGCACTGCATCCCGCACTTTGGCGTTTTTGCTTACAATCAGTACATCGTGGTCAGCATAACGACCACATTGTTCATCATCGTAAGTTAAGGCCTGATCCAGCCAGCGTTTTTCGCTTTGGTCCAGTCGTGAGCAGGCGTACTGATAAATAGCGTCCGGTAATTCGTCCAGCAGTTCAATCAGATCATCAACATCAATTTCTTCAACCAGCTCATGCAATTGTGCTGTTTCGAGCTGCTTGAAGATGTTGCTGCGTGCATCCACCCTCATATAGGTTAAGGCGGCGATTTGTTGTTCTTTTTCCAGCGTTAACCAGGTACCAACCCGCTGTTCCAGTGGCATAGCTTCAAGGGCAAAAGCTATCTCTTCCGGCTCCAACTGGTCCAGTTTTTCTGCCAGCTGTTCAGTTTCGTTTTCATCAAAACTGTCGCGGACTATCTCTTCAATATCCAGTTGGGTATTTTCAACCATCAAACCGCTCCTGCTGTTTGCTATTAGGCTACAGCGTTACCACCAACGGCGGATTTTAAAATAGGCCAGCAGGCCTACTGCCAATCCAAGCATAAGACCCCAAGTAATATAATAGCCCTCGGGGTTGTCCAGCTCAGGCATATATTTAAAGTTCATGCCGTACACACCCACAATAAAGGTCAGTGGAATAAAGACGGCACTGAGCATAGTCAGTACTTTCATTTTTTCGTTAATTTGATGTGACGAGGTCGAAATATAACTGCCGACTAAATCACTCAATTGGTCATAGTACATCTGCGTCATACTGTGCAGGCGTTCAAACTTCTCGTAAAAATCACGTAATTCTATCGAATCAAAATGACGTTTAAATGGATGACTGGCATCTTCTTCGTATAACAGATCCGAAAACATTTCTTTCTGGTAGGCCAGATTGCGGTCAATTTTCCGAAATACCGAGCGGTACTTCATAATTTGCGCCATTTTCTGATCGTTACCGTTGCTTTGCATACTATCTTCCAACTCACCCAGCTCGTCTTCAAACTGCAGCAGCTTTTCCAGATAAGTGGCGGAAACTGCATGAATATATTTTTTTATCCAGTCTTTAAACTTCTCTATACCGACCATGGCTGAAAACGGCAGATCAATTTTGCTATCGTCTAGCTGGCTATGGTATTTCACCAGAAGCACCTGGTCGTTAAACAATACAGAAATCTGACTATGGCCTGGGTAATCACTGAAATCTGAGCCAGAAAAGCCGCGCAAAATCAGCAGACTAAAGCTGTCGCTGAACTCCATCTTCGGTGGATGACGTTCACGTAAAAAATCCTCAGCGATTAGAGGATGAATACGGAAAAACTCCAGCACTTGCCGCTGTTCCATCTGATTGGCGGCCGTCAAATTAATCCAGATTTTGGTATCGGTGAGCAAAGGGTAATGCAGCGCCTGAAAATCGCTGATCTGCCATTGTTTTTGCTCCGGACAATACTGGTGAAGTTCTATCATCGCTGCGGCCTTTTGTATGCTTTTGGCAGCATAAGCAAAAAGGCTGTATGAATGCAAATGCTGTTGTGGATCTTGCACTTAGATTAAAGAGTTTGGTGGAAAACTGAGCAGAAACTTTATGCTTTAGTGCGAGGAGTACTGCAAAAATGTTTACTTAACAGCTTTCGTCTTGTGCCAGCCGCTTTCTTTTGCATCGTCAAAAGAACGTGACGTAAAGTAAAAACTGAGAAAGCATACTTCTGATAGGTGAAGGATTGTCCGCAGGGAACTGATCCAGGTAGTTGGTAGGGTTGCTGTCCGTTGGTTGTAAAGAGCAAATTGTGAACATTCAGAGTAGGTTCTCTCGAAAAAAACAAATGTCGCTTTGCCTTATTTGCAGACATTCGTTTTTTATAAATCCCGCCAAATAAATGGATGCACGTTAATGTGTATTAACATGCATCGTTGCATTTGGTCGTAACAAGACAAAACACGGCATTCAAAAACTACAGCTACTTAACTGCTGCATATGCCGTCCAATCTATGCAGCCATGATGACGTTTTCTGTTCCTGTTCCAAGGTAGTGTGTTGTACACTTTTTGGCAATACTGAAATGAGAAATTGGGGTGGCCAACATTAAATCGATTTACTTCGATTAAGCGCTTTAGAAATCGATACTAAGAGTGCAGTGATCAACTGAATTTGGACACATCGTTATTGTCCAAAAATCGGTGATATCTTGAAACGCGAAATAAATAATCCACGCATTGATAAACTGTCCCAGCAATTCGCTGTTGTCTCGAAATTTTTGAGAGCTATGTTTTATCAATTTTCAACAATGTCCGCTTTCAGTGAAAAGCAGCGATTCGTTACCAGTTAGAGCCATCAGGTTTATGTGGCCCGAGCCATATACAAGCATCAGAAATTCTGCAGGTGAAACAACAAACCAACATATAGCGGCGCCCGTAAAGAGCGCCGTGGAGTGTGATTGGGATGAATTTATAATCAGCAGCCACTTTAGCTGCGTTATGCTTTGGCCTTAGGCTGCATCATGCCGTGCATTTTTAGCCAGCTGCTAAAGGCTTTAAACCAGCCTGTGCTTGTAGTATCTTTTGGATACATGCCAAAGCCGTGACCGCCTTGCTCGTAAAAGTGAAACTCGACCGGCTTTTTTGCTAGTTGCCAGTTTTTGATCAAGTCAAAGTCACCATTGGCGAAAAATGGGTCATCTGCAGCAAGGGCGACGAATAATGGTGGCGCATCGGCAGGCACTTTGACTTCAGCCAATGGGCCGTAGATATTGGCGATAAAAGCAGGTTTGGCGTCTTTACCTACCAGTGTAGTGGCCATTGTCAGCATGGCACCGGCAGAAAAACCTATCATGCCAATACGGTCCGGATCGACTTTCCATTCAGTGGCGCGTTTGCGAATAAGTGCAAAGGCGGCATTTGAATCCTCCAGCTGTGGCGCCAGACGAGTGGCCATTTCGGCCGGATCTGGGCGGGGTGGACGGCGGGCTGTGCCGGAAAACATCTGCGCCATTTCTTGCTCAAAGGCCGCCATATCGGCCGGGGTTTGATTTAAGCGATACTTCAGTAAAAAGGCTGCAATGCCTTGTTTGGCTAAAGCTTTGGCAACATCCCAGCCTTCATTATCCATCGACAAGGTGCGAAAACCACCGCCAGGAGCCACAATGACCGCCGCGCCGCAGGCATTGCTGGCATCGGGTAAAAAGGGCGTCAGGGTGGCCACCGTGACATTCCGCGCAAATCTGCTGCCATACTGCGAATGCCAGGATTCTTGTGCCTTGGCTTCAGGCAGCGGCCCTGTGCCAAGCTCTATGGCATTGCTTTGATCGGGCGCTGTGATGGGCGTCATTACATCGTTGGCCTGCGCCACAGCTTGTGCTGTGAACAAACAAGCAGCCAGCAACAGGCTCTGCCGGAACAGGCCAAAGTGCGAGGAGCTGCGATTGATAAAGTTAGTTTTCATCTTGTTCCTTTTCCTTGTTGTGTCTTGTGAATAAACAGATGGTTCGGGCTGTTTCGCAGACCTACGCACTACTTCTTAGAGGTTCTTACTATGGGTTTTATAGTGCCGTCTTTATTGAAATACACTCTGTCCAGGCTGACTGAGCGGCGGTAATTGCCACCTCCCGGCAGGTCGGCGCTGTGATAGGCCAGATAGGTCTGGCCATTAAAATCGAACATAGCCGGGTGAATAGTGGTGGTGTTGGGCAGTGGCTGCATAATGATGCCCTGATATTTCCAGGGACCTGTGGCAGATGAGCTGGTGGCATAGGCCAGACTTTCCGGAAAACCTGCCGCGTATACCAGATAATAAATACCGTTGTGTTTTGACAGATAAGGGCCTTCTTCGAAATTAGGCAAAGTATCTACCCTGTGGATTTTCACCTTGCTGGTATCGCGATTTTGCATTTTTCCTTCTGCATCCAAGCTGTAGCTTTCGCCTTTCAGATGGACTAAATCAGCTTCCAGTTCCACCCACCATAATTGCTGATTGCCCCAATACAAGTGGCTTTGCCGTCGTCATCAATAAAGACAGCTGGGTCTATATTGCGCCAGGTGTGGTCTTTATCTTTTGCGGTATCTTCCAGCAAAATCATCGGCATACCGCGGGCGTCTTTAAAGGGGCCTTCAGGGCTATCCGATACGGCCACGCCAATGGAAAAACCAAATTTCCCTCCGGTTTGTCCACCTTCTACTGCGGCATAAAAGTAGTACTTAGATTTGCCTGATTGATCTTTACGGTGGATCACATGATGAGCGTAAGCATTGCCAGTTTTTTGATCGCCTCTGGCCCAGGCAAAGTCTGAGTAGCGAAAAACTGCGCCTTTGTTTTGCCAGGTGACTAAGTCTTTGCTAGTCCAAAGCCGGTAGTCGTACATGCGGTAGTCTTTGCCATCCGGCAGCGCCTCGTCGTGCGTGCTATACAGATACAGGGTATCACCTAGCACCAAAGCGGCCGGATCTGCGGTGTAGATCAAGTCGCCCACCTGCCGGGTTGGGTCCTGGGTATCGTATTTAATAATAGGGTTGTCAAAGCTCGAGGGCGCTGTCTCTGCCCGTGCTGTACCGCAGGCGAATAAGCCTGAAAAAGAGAAAGCCAGACACAGCTGCACTAAGGGTTTTCTATTTGTTTTGCAGGTTTTAACGGTAAACATTGAAGCGTATCCTTAAGCCACAAGAATGGAATAAGGCACAGTGTGTAGAAATTTTCGGCATAACGGAACGGCGAGGCTGTTACGAATCCGGTTAATAGCTTTACCTTATTTGTGACCTTTCCCCGGAATTAATACCAATCCCGTGATGAGATTTTCCAGCTTATGCT
>NZ_LAMX01000043.1:0-14152 GCF_001275035.1 Rheinheimera sp. KL1 | reverse complement strand
ATCAACCACTGGATCGGTCAACCGATCTGAAAAATGCTTATCTGATCGGCATTAGGCGAACGCCTGGCTTTTTGTTATGTTTTATTTGCCTTTGTTGTTTGGCTTAACGGCTTTGTTGAAACAGTTCAGCCAAAGTACAAGATGCTCCCCGGCTTTTTAATTGTGCTAATAAAAGTTGAGCACAACCAAAGGCATCGGAGAGGGCATGGTGCTCTGTCACTTCAGGTAAGCAGTAGCGAGCCAGACAAGCAGACAGACTTAATGAGTTTTGTGCGACAGGACCACCTTTGAGCCGCATTTTATAAAGCTCCAGCTTTAGGGTATCGACAGCTTTAAATGCAGGAGAACGGCCAAAACAGTTCTGACAGCTTTGTTTGAGAAAGTTAAGTTCCAGTGCGCTGTGATGCGATACCAATACTGCTCCTGTCAATTCCTGCAACAGCAAGCGAAGTAAGTCTTCCAGCTCTATACCTTGTTGCACTTCACTATTGTGCAAACCATGGATCACTGCACTTTGTCCCACTGACGCCGGACTTCGCACCAACTGGTATTGTGCTGAGTTTAAATGAATTTTTCCGCCGGTAATTTTTACCCAGCCTGCGCTAACAATATGATGTTTTTTCGAATCTAGCCCTGTAGTCTCAAAATCCAGCACCAAGTAATTGGCTTTACTTGCCAGACATTGTTTATCCAGGTTGTAGTCTTTCTCAAAATCCACCACCAGTTGATGCACTGCCACTGGTTTTTTTATCCAGTTCCACATTTATAGTTCCCGACAAAAACGTTGTCTGAGTATTTGCTGCTCGTCACTTAACACCGCAAAAGCATCTTTAAGTTGATGACGTTGCAATAAACTCAGTTGGCTCGGATCCAACAGGTTAGATAAATGCCTGCCACGCTGCATATCCTGTGCTTGCAATTGCCAGCGTAAATTAGCCAGCACATCTAATGCTCCTAATAAATTTTGCTGCTGGCGCTGAGTCAAGACTGCTTGTTGTTGCAACAGCGCCAGTCGCTCTCTGGTATTGACTGCCTGGATCCCAGCAGACAGGGCATACACCCGAACTAAGTCGGTGACGAGGCTAATACCACGTTTTTTCAGATCCAGTCCTTTACGTTGCCGACCATCCTGTTCAAGCAGAAAGTGTTTAAAGAAACCCAGTGGAGGTTGACGCTCTGTGGCATTTTTAGCCAGATGGTATAAAAACAGTTCATTATTTTTGCAACGAGCCAATACGTCTTCATGCAAGACGTTAAATAAGCCTTTGCTGCCATGAACCAGGCGCATATCGAAAAAGATACTGCTGTTGAGTAAAGCTTGTGGATCTGGCGTATTGAGCCATTTGGCAAAACGATTCGACCAGCCTTTGAGGCTTAGTCTCAATTCCGGATTGGCGGCCATGATCTGACCATCACAAAGAGCCTGCCCTGACGAGGCCAGACCATGACAAACGATATCGGCAAGCGCGGAAAAATACTCTGCGATAGCACCGCTGGGCTCTTTCTCCAACAATAAAGCATTATCCTGATCGGCACTGGGTAGCATATCTCGCCTGGCTTGGGAACCAAACACCAACCAACTATATACACAAGGGGCAGGGCCCAACTGTTGCTCTGCAATATTCAACCAACTTTGCACTAAGGCGTCCATAATACTGGTCAGTATGCTACTAACCTCATAAGAAGGGATATGCTGTTCAGCCAGTTGCAGTGCTAGTTGCTGTATTTGCGGTGTGATGGCCTGCAGACCTGCAGCTTGATGTTGACGGTGAATATGGCTGATTAGAAAAACAGGGTGTTCTTGCTGGCTACGGATCAAGTCTGTTGTTGTGAGCACTCCGATAGGCTTGTCTTGTTCGGTAACGGGTAAGTGGTGAATATTATGCTGGCTCATCTGTTGAATAGCTTCAAAGGCAAAACAGTCGATATCAATGCTGTGTGGCGTTTTAGTCATCACCTGTGATACGCATGTAGAGGCAGATAAGTTTTTTGCCAAAACACGACTGCGTAAATCCCGGTCGGTCAAAATGCCTATCAATTTTTCATCTTGTTTAATCAGGACGCACGACACCCTCTGAGCTGTCATCAGCAAGGCGGCTTGTTGTACTGTGTCCTGACAGTCAATAGAGACAGTGCGTCTGGTCACGAAGTCGGCGACTTTTAGCGTCGAAGTGTTTTGTTGTTGACTGCTTTGATATAAATGCAAACGACGGCTAAATAAACGCTGGAAAAATAGATCAAAATTTTTATACTGGTGTCTTAATTTATCAAAACTTTCCTGAGGAAAAAAATACACTAATCCATCTTCTTCGCAGCGGATAGTGTCAGGATCGGCAAGTCCGGTCAGGAGTAACTGATAACCATAATAATCCCCGGTTTGTAGATGGGTTAAACGTTGTTGCTCTGTGTGCAGGGCAAATAAACCTGAGCGTATCAGCATCAGCTGAGGTTCTGGTTGTTGCTCTTCACCACTTGCGAAATACACAACAGTCAGTTCGCGACATAAGCTTTCCAGTACATGTGGCGCTAAGTCGTCAAAAGGCGGTGTTTGCTGCAAAAAAGTAACTACTTCCTGGATCTGCATACAACCTTCCTGCTTTATCAAAAAACAAGGCGTGTCTCCACGCCTTGTCAAGTCTGCTTTTTCTACGCTACTTTAGTGAGCCTGAGCTTCACCTGCACCTTTTGGATAGCGGATTTGTTCTACAATATCTTGTACTTCTTGTGGTACTTCTTTAGTCACTTTGCTGACCGCAAAGGCGACGACAAAATTCACCACCATACCGACTGTACCAATACCCTCTGGAGAAATACCAAACACCCAGTTTTCAGGTTTGTTTTCAGCCAAAGGAGTGATGAAAATACCCTTGAAGTACAGGATATAACCCACAGTGAAAATGATACCTGCCAACATACCGGCGATAGCACCTTCCTTATTCATTTTCTTGTAGAAAATACCAAGAATAATGGCTGGGAAGAAACTCGCCGCCGCCAGGCCGAAGGCAAAAGCCACTACCTCCGCGACAAAGCCTGGTGGGTTAATACCTAAGTAACCGGCCACTATAATGGCCACAGCTGCGGCTAGTCTTGCCGCTAGCAACTCCTGCTTGTCCGTAATTTTTGGCATCAGATTTCGTTTGAGTAAATCGTGCGAAATTGATGTCGAGATCACCAGTAACAAACCTGCTGCTGTAGACAAGGCTGCAGCAATACCACCTGCGGCCACCAACGCTATGACCCAATCTGGTAACTGAGCAATTTCCGGGTTTGCCAACACCATGATGTCACGGTCGATGGTCATTTCGTTGCGCTCATCACCTGAGTAGAACATACGACCATCACCATTTTTATCTTCGTGTTTAATCAGACCGGTTTTTTCCCAGTTTTTAATCCAGGTTGGAGCTTCTGTCACTAATGTACCCTGAGCATCGGGACCATTAATGGTATCAATCATGTTGTAACGGGCAAAAGCACCGATAGCTGGAGCTGTTGTGTACAAAATCATGATAAAAATCAATGCCCAACCTGCGGAGATACGAGCATCTTTTACCCGTGGAACAGTGAAGAAACGTACAATAACGTGAGGTAAACCAGCAGTACCAACCATCAGTGCGGCCGTAATAGCAAAAATGTCAGCTGTGGATTTGGTCCCTTCTGTATAAGCAGCAAAGCCAAGTTCTGCCGAAAGCCCGTCTAATCGATCCAGTAAGTGCATACCCGAGCCATCCATCAGGGTGGCACCTAAACCTGTTTGAGGTAATACATGACCTGTGATCATGATAGAGATGAAAATAGCAGGAACCATGTAGGCAAAAATCAGCACACAGTACTGAGCAACCTGGGTGTAGGTAATACCTTTCATGCCGCCTAATACAGCGTAGAAAAATACCACGGCCATACCGATGATCACGCCTGTAGTGATATCGACTTCGAGGAAGCGCGAAAACACCACACCTACACCACGCATCTGGCCTGCCACATAAGTGAAGGAGATCAAAATGGCGCAAATAACAGCGACTGTGCGTGCTGTTTGGGAGTAATAACGGTCACCGATAAAGTCTGGTACGGTAAATTTACCAAACTTACGCAGGTAGGGAGCCAAACATAAAGCCAGAAGCACATAGCCACCTGTCCAGCCCATCAAATAAACTGAACCGTCATAGCCCATAAAAGAGATTAAACCGGCCATAGATATAAATGACGCGGCAGACATCCAGTCAGCGGCTGTTGCCATGCCATTGGCTAAAGGCGACACACCGCCGCCTGCCACGTAGAATTCTTGTGTTGAACCCGCCCGGGCCCAAATAGCAATGCCGATATACAACGCAAAGGTTGCACCGACAATAATGTAGGTTAACGTCTGTAAATCCATCATCTACCCCTTAATCTTCGTGGACATCGTATTTACGATCAAGCGCATTCATCTTGACCACGTAAATAAAGATCAGCAAAACGAAGGTGTAGATCGAGCCTTGCTGCGCGAACCAGAATCCGAGCTTAAAGCCAAAAAACTGCACCATATTCAGTTGGTCTACAAATAAGATCCCTGCTGCAAAGGATACTGCAAACCAGACTGCCAGCAGTTTGAGCATCAGCGAGATATTCTCCCGCCAATAGGCTTTGGCTAATTCATTTGTTTGAAATGCCATTGTTGTCTTCCTCTTGTTGTTTTTTGTGGTTGTTATAGAAATTCTGTTGACTTGCATGCTTAATCTAGCAGCAGGTACAGGAAGTGATAGCCCGACTTTAGTCGAAGCCGAAAAAACAGATCATTGACTTTCTGATGCTTTGCGCCAAAAGTAAGGTCAGAAATCAAAGGGGAGTGCGTTTTGTCAGCCTGGATAGTCGCTTTATTAGCCTTATTGTATGTGGGGTTGCTGTTTTTTATTGCCAACTGGGGCGAACGCCATGCTGGTGATCAATTACTACGAAAGTATGGAGGGTTGTTGTATAGCCTGGCTTTGGCTGTTTATTGCACCTCCTGGACCTACTATGGAGCAGTAGGAACTGCGGTAACTCAGGGCTGGGACTATATCCCGATTTACCTCGGCCCTATTTTGGTCTTTTTATTTGCTCAATCTTTTTTATTTAAGCTGTTGTATGTCGCAAAAAAACAAAACGTCGCCTCCATCACCGACTTTATCAGCGCACGTTATGGTAAACGCAAAAATATTGCCTTAGTC
Source organism: Rheinheimera sp. KL1 (assembly GCF_001275035.1). Lineage (NCBI taxonomy): Bacteria > Pseudomonadati > Pseudomonadota > Gammaproteobacteria > Chromatiales > Chromatiaceae > Rheinheimera > Rheinheimera sp. KL1. The sequence goes on along the minus strand of NZ_LAMX01000043.1, from coordinate 8,969 downwards.
ACAGCTTTATTGTGTTTAGTGGTCGTGATCCCTTATATCGCCTTGCAATTAAAGGCTGTTGCAAGTTCCTATCAGGTGCTGCTGGGCCATGATTTATCCGATCAATCTTTACCTTGGTGGCAGGATACCGCTTGGTTCAGCGCGATGGCGATGACCGTCTTTGCCATTTTATTTGGTACCCGCAAAGTGCAACTGACTGAGCAAAACCGTGGCGTGATGGTGGCTATTGCCTTTGAATCTGTGGTGAAGTTATTCGCGCTGCTTTGCCTAGCGTTGATGGCATACTGGTTGCTCTTGCCGGAAAAAATCGGTGTCAGTCAGTTTGTTGAGCATGCCAGTCATCTGCGGTACAACACAGAGCATACAAGCTGGCTGTCTTTTGCGGTTAAAACCTTGCTGGCGATGACTGCCATTTTTCTGCTACCGCGGCAGTTTCATGTCGCTTTTGTTGAAAATGTTGATCACCGGCACCTGCGTCATGCCAAACGCTGGTACAGCAGTTATTTATTTTTAGTCACTTTGGTTGTGATCCCTATCGCTTTAGCTGGCATGCATTTATTTCCCGGACAGGAGCATCTGGCGGACAGTTTTGTTTTACTGATCCCGGAAAAGTCTGGCTGGCACACCCTGAGTGTACTGGTGTTTATCGGTGGTTTTTCTGCGGCCACTTCGATGATTATTATCTCGACTCTGGCGTTGAGTACCATGATCAGTAATGACGTGGTGATGCCTACTATTTTGCGTCGTCCCGGCCATGGGCAACGCATCAAAGATTACAGCGGTCTTATTCTGCTGGTACGCCGTACCATGATTATCACTGTGATGCTGCTCTCTTATGGTTACTACGCCTTATTTGCCCGTAATTATGAACTTGCCGAGACGGGTCTGTTAGCTTTTGCTTTGGCTATTCAACTTGCTCCAGCTGTTGTGGGGGGCCTGTATTGGCGCCATGGAAATGCTTTTGGTGTTTATGCTGGCCTTGCGGTAGGTTTTACCCTGTGGTTTTTCTGTCTTATGGTGCCACAGCTATCCGCTGTTGGTGTGCTTGAGCAAACGCTATTACAACAAGGCCTGTTTGGTATTGAAGCGCTCAAACCTACTGCGTTATTTGGGGTACAACTGGATACCTTAAGTCACGGCGTGATTTGGTCTTTGGGGTTGAATCTGTGTTGTTATCTGCTGTTTTCTCTGCTGGTCAAAGTGAATCTAAAAGATCGTCTGCAGGCGGCTGCTTTTGTCAAACCGACTTTACCTTTGGAGCACAAAGAAGCTCCGGTACGGCGGGTCCGGGTTCGCCGTACAGATATCACTATGTTGCTGGAGCGTTTTATTGGTGCACAGCGCTGTAACGAAGCTATGGCAGAGTTTCAACGCCGCTTCCCGGATCTTGATCTGCAGGACAGTATCGCCGGACCAGAACTTGTTGCCTTTGTTGAGCGTGAACTCGCCGGGGTGATAGGTGCGGCTTCTGCGTTGGCTGTGGTCAGTGCAGCTACTGAAGGTAGGCAACTTGAGCTCGAAGATGTCGTGACTTTATTCGACGATACCACTCAGGCTATTCAATTTTCTCGCAAAATTCTGTTCTCGACCTTAGAGCATTTAAGTCAGGGGGTCAGCGTAGTAGACCGGGATTTAAAGCTGGTGGCATGGAACAAAGCCTACCTGAAAATGTTTGATTACCCGGATGGTATGATCCGAATTGGTCGCCCTGTAGCTGATATTGTGCGGTTTAATGCTGAGCGTGGGCTTTTTGGCGAAGGCTCTCCAGAAGAGCATGTGAGCAAACGTATTGCACATATGCAAAACGGCACCTCGCACGTATTTCAGCGGGTAAGGCCTGATGGCAAAGTGATAGAGATGCGGGGGAACCCTATCCCTGGTGGTGGTTTTGTCACCAGTTTTACAGATATCACTGAACATGTGCGTGCTGTGCAGCAACTGGCTGAAGCCAAACAACACTTAGAGCAGCGGGTACAGGAACGCACCCACAGGATCAGTGAAATAAATCAGGAGTTAATGGAGGAAGTCGCAAGGCGAAGTGCTACTGAGTTACAACTACTGCAGGCTAAAGCAGAAGCAGAAGCGGCCAATATCTCCAAGACACGCTTTCTCGCTTTGGCCAGCCATGATATTTTGCAGCCGCTCAATGCTGCACGACTTTTCACCGCGGCATTGCAGGATCAGAGTATTGAAGGTCATCCACAAAAAATTATCCACCAGTTAGATAACTCCTTAAAAGCGACAGAAGAGCTGATTGCCACTTTGCTTGATATCGCCCGTCTGGATGACGGTCGTTTGCAACCTAAAACCCAAGTGGTTTCATTGCAAAGCATTTTAAAGCCATTAACGGATGAGTTCAGCTGGTTGGCAGAGCAAAAACAGCTCAGGTTTCGTACGCATTTTAGCGAATGGCAGGTACAAACCGATGGCACGTATTTGCGCCGTATTTTGCAAAATATTTTAAGTAACGCGATTAAATACACCCCTTCCGGCCAGGTATTGCTGTCTTGTCGCAAAAGAGGGCAGCAGGTGTTGTTGCAGATATGGGATACCGGGCCTGGCGTGGCAGAACATGAGTTAAAACGTATTTTTGACGATTTTATCGGGTTGATAGCACCGCCAGAGGCCAGCAGGGGGTTGGATTGGGGCTGGCTGTCGTGCAAAGAATGACGCGTTTGTTAGGGCATCAGTTGGATGTTCGTTCAGTGGTGGGTAAGGGAACCGTTTTTAATCTGTATTTGCCTCTGGTCTCTGAGCAGGATTTGATTGAGGAAAATACGCTGAAAGAGATTCAGAGTACATCTTTACCGCAGTGGCGGGTCCTTTGTGTTGATGATGACAGTTCCAATCTGGCTGCTTTGAGTTTATTGCTGCAGCAATGGCAGTTGGGTGAAGTAAAAAGCTATGTGTATGCTGAACAACTGTTGCAGGAGGCTCCTTCGCTGGACAAACCGGATCTACTGATTATGGATTATCAATTGGGGCAAGGGATCAACGGCCTCGAACTGTATCAACAGTTGCAGCCGTATTGGGGGAAAGTCCCTGGTATCTTAGTCTCCGCTGCTCCGGAGCCTGATCTGGCTCAGCGTGCAAAAGCCGAGGGGTTATTGTTCTTAGCTAAACCTATTAAACCTGCAGCGCTGCGTGCTGGTATTAACCACTTAAAAAACCAGCGACCGTAAAACGGGGTCTGGTTGCTTTCAGCGTGCTGTGTTTAAATGCCTGAAAGATAAAACAGTTGCTAGGAGGGAGTCATGCTGGCCAAGTTGGAAGAGCGTTTTTTTTTAATCATGCTGGTGGTCGTGAGCCTGGCGTTTGGTTTGGTGCTGGAGCCTTTTTGGGGCTGCATTTTTTGGGCTTGCGCCATCACTGTTATTTTTTATCCGGTACAACAGAAGATTTTGCGTTTGATTGGTGATAAACCAAACCGTGCAGCGTTGATCACGTTATTGCTTTGCGTGCTGATTGTAATTTTGCCTGTACTGGCCATTGGTGCAGCTTTTATTCAGGAAGGCGTCGCTTTTTACGACAAAATTGAAAAGGGTGAAATAAATCCTGATGGCTTTATTGAGTCCATTCGACAGGCTTTTCCGGTTGTAACTGAGTTTTTAGCTCGTTTTGGTATCCAAACGGATGGAGTACGCGAAAAATTGTCCTCGGGCGCGGTAGAAGCCAGCCGTTTGTTGGCAAAAGAGGCTTTGTCTATCGGTCAGAATACCTTTGGCTTTATTCTGAGTTTATGTTTGATGTTATATCTGACATTTTTCTTATTACGTGAGGGACATCATTTAGTCGAGCTGATGGTCAGGGCTTTACCATTAGGTGATCAACGTGAACGTTTGCTGTTTTCCAAATTTGCCGAGGTGACCCGGGCTACCGTCAAAGGTAATTTAGTTGTTGCAATAGTACAGGGCGCTTTAGGCGGGCTTATTTTTTGGTTGTTAGGGTTACCTGCTCCAATTTTATGGGGCGTGGTGATGGCCTTTTTGTCTTTATTGCCGGCGGTTGGAGCTGCTTTGGTGTGGTTACCTGTTTCCTTATACTGGTACGCAACAGGAGACTGGGTGATTGCAACTATTCTGGTGGCTTATGGCGCTTTAGTGATTGGTCTGGCTGATAATATATTACGACCCTTGTTAGTCGGTCGCGACACCAAGTTACCGGATTATCTGGTGCTTTTCTCTACGCTAGGTGGCATTACATTGATGGGTATTAATGGTTTTGTATTGGGTCCAATGGTTGCAGCACTTTTTCTGGTATTCTGGCAGATTTTTATCGATGAGTTTCAGCGGCCTCAAAAGCCTGAATCATCAGGCTGAGACCAGTCTGCGGTTTTAGTGTGCAACCAGAGTTTTGTCAGCTGGAGCTTCCAGCTGCAGACGCTGGGCCTGGATCACCACCTGCGTTCTGTTGGTGACTCCAAGTTTTCTGAAAATTGCTGTGATATGCGCTTTAACAGTAGCTTCGGAGATATGTAAATCATAAGCAATTTGTTTATTCAGCCAGCCCTCGGTTAGATAAAACAAGACTTTATACTGTTGTGGTGTTAGTTCTGCGACTTTGCTCGCCAAATCTAAATCGGGTTGATGCTCTTGTTGGTTGATCACCTGGCTGCGTATCGCAGGTGGCACCCAGAGCTCTCCGTCAATGACTGCGCTTAACGCTTTGCCAATTTCTGCCGGATGAGATGATTTTGGAATAAAGGCTGAGGCGCCAAACGCCATCACGCGTTTAATTACATCAAGATCCTCACTGGCTGAAATGACAACTATAGGCAGAGTAGGGTACTGCTTGCGCAACTGGATCAGCCCTAAAAATCCGCAATTACCCGGCATATGCAAATCCAGCAACAATAAATCTGTATCCGGATGCTCGAGTAAAGCTTCACAGGTTGCTTCAAAACTATCTGTTTCTATCGTTGCCTTGGTCACGAAGGTATTGCTGATCGCATGGATCAGCGCATTTCGAAATAAAGGATGGTCATCTGCGACAATTAACTTTGCCATATAAACTCCTAACCCAGCCTCCGTTATAAAACAGAGACTGGGTTCAGCTAAAGTGTTGTTGCTATTAATTGAATATTAGCAACTTATTGTCAACAGATTAGCGGTTTAATCTGTTCTGGATCAAGTGCTCCACTACAGATGGGTCCGCTAAAGTCGAGATATCTCCTAACTGATCGTATTCGTTGGCCGCAATTTTCCGCAGAATACGGCGCATAATTTTGCCTGAACGGGTTTTTGGTAAACTAGGTGTCCACTGTATGATATCAGGCGCAGCAATAGGGGATATTTCACGACGCACCCAATCACGCACTGCTTTGGTCAATTCATCACTTGGCTCCACGCCTACCCGTGGCGCTACAAAGACATAAATGCCCTGACCTTTAATGTCATGCGGATAACCTACGACTGCAGCTTCGGCAATGGCGTCATGAGCGACCAAACAACTTTCGATTTCTGCAGTGCCTAAACGGTGGCCTGAAATGTTCAGGACGTCATCTACCCGGCCTGTTAGCCAGTAATAACCGTCTTCATCACGTTTAGCGCCATCCCCTGTAAAATACATACCTTTATAAGTGCTGAAATAGGTTTGCTCAAAACGTTCGTGATCACCATAGACTGATCGCATTTGGCCAGGCCAGCTGTCGAGTATAACCAGATTACCTTCAGCCACACCTTCGACTAATTCGCCTTCGTTGGTCACTATAGCGGGTTTGACACCAAAAAATGGCCTGGTCGCTGAACCTGGTTTTAAGTCTGTAGCACCAGGTAAAGGCGTGATCAGAATTCCACCTGTTTCAGTTTGCCACCATGTATCTACTATAGGACAATTGTTTTTACCATAAGAGGCGTGGTACCAGCTCCATGCCTCCGGATTAATAGGCTCACCGACACTACCTAATAAAGTCAGTGAGGATAAATCTGCGCCGTCAACCGCAGCAGTGCCATGGGCCATCAAGGCACGAATTGCAGTTGGAGCTGTGTATAAAATGTTGACTTTGTATTTATCAACCACCTGAGCAATACGTTTTACGCTTGGATAAGTGGGAACACCTTCAAATAAGATGCTGGTAGCGCCGTTCGCCAATGGACCATACACTATATAGGTATGACCTGTGACCCAGCCGATGTCCGCGGCACACCAGTAAATGTCTCCGTCTTTGTAATCAAATACATATTGATGTGTCATGGACGCCCACACCATGTAGCCGCCAGTGGTATGTAACACACCTTTAGGTTTGCCAGTGGAACCTGAGGTATAAAGAATAAACAGCGGATCTTCCGCGTTCATCACCTCTGGTTCACAATGTTTTGGCTCCTTTGCTAATAGTTCGTGGTACCACAGGTCGCGACCCTGATGAAAATCAATATTTTCGCCAACATGTTTCACCACTATGACATGCTTAGCAGGGTTGGCGTCACCCAGGTGGGCTAAGGCTTGATCGGTATTGTCTTTCAGGTAAGTAAGGCGGCTACCGCGGGCAGCCTGGTCGGAAGTAATCACTAATTTTGAATCACAATCCTGAATACGACTGCCGAGGGCGTCAGGTGAGAAACCTGCGAAAACGACCGAGTGGATAGCACCAATCCGTGCACAGGCTAACAAGGACACTACGGCTGCGGGGATCATGGGTAAATAAATAGTGACACGATCGCCTTTACCGACTCCTAGCGCACGCATGGCATTCGCTAACTGGCAGACTTCGTCGTAGAGCTCCTGATAAGTGACAGCCTTTTGCACCCCAGGTTCATCTCCTTCCCAATAATAGGCAACCTGATTAGCTTTAGCTGGTAAATGACGATCCAGGCAGTTATAGCTGGCATTTAAGCTGCCATCACTAAACCAATTCACATGCACATCACCTAGGTCGAAGCTGGTATCTTTCACTTTAGTAAAAGGTGTAAACCAGCTGATGCGTTTGCCATGTTCTGCCCAAAATTTTTCTGGTTGTTTTACTGACTCTTCATACATGGCCAGATACTGCTCGTTGGTTACTAAAGTTCTTGCTTTAGTATGCTCTGGTACCGGGTAAAGTTGGGCGTGACTCATTATTAATATTCCCCTGTCATGTAGGCTCAGTGGCTTGGTCAACTCGTGACAACCACCTGTTATGGCTATCTTCGTTCTACCTTTTTTAAGGTGTCCGCAACATTAGACCTTAGTCTAGCTAATTCATTTGTCGCCGTCTTTGAACGGGCTGAATAAAAAACAATCTGCGACTAAAGGCTAATTGTCCCTTTGCCAAAAGCGAACCAAAGTTGAGCTGTGGTACAGACAATAACAACATTTTAACTTGGACCAGGAGAAAACAATGCTGACGAAAAAACCTCTTGCCAGCTTAGTGGCATTATCTTTCGGCGCACTTAGTAGCCAAGCTTTTGCTGCTGTCACCTTTGGTGATACCGAGCTGACCTACGGCGGTTATATTAAATTAGATACGATGTGGACAGACACATCCGATGGACAAATGGCAACAGGAGTTGGTCGAGATTTTTACGTACCGGGTGTAATACCAGTTGGTGGCGAAGGTGAGTCGGCGACATTTGACGCGCATGCCCGTCAATCGCGTTTCTTCTTAAAGACTGCAACAACTCTGGATAACGGTAAAAAAATTAACGGTACCCTCGAGTTTGATATGATGTCGACTTACCCTATAGGCGATGAGCGTATTAGTAACGGGTATGCGCCAGAGCTTCGGCATGCCTTTTTAACCTACGACAATTGGTTGATGGGTCAAACCTGGTCCACCTTCATGGATCTGGCGTCTTTACCTGACAGCTTAGATTTTATCGGTAATACCGACGGCGCTATATTTGCCCGTCAAGCTCAGGTTCGTTATACCTCTGGTGGTTGGCAAGTTGCTTTGGAAAATCCAGAAACGACAGTCACTCCAAACACAGGTGGTGCCCGTATTGTTACTGATGACAACTCGGTTCCTGACGTCGTTGTGAAATATAATCACGCAGATAGTTGGGGTTCTCTGGCTGTTGCCGTGATGGCTCGTCAGCTTGCTATTGAATCAGGCGGTATGGATGACAATACAAACGGCTATGCGGTATCGCTTTCCGGCAAGTATAACGTCTCAGCAACAGACGATATTCGTTTTACTGTTAATAGTGGCGAAGGGCTTGGTCGTTATATCGGTTTAAATACCAGTAATGATGCTGTATTGGACGCTGCAGGCAAGTTGGATGCAATCAAAGTGACAGGTTATGCTCTTGCATACAAGCATGCCTGGGCTGACAAATGGCGCTCAAGTCTGATTTATTCAGCTCAGCACATAGACAACGACGCACAGTTAACGGGGTTAGCCGTTACAGATAACACCAGCAGCTATGCAGTGAATCTGATTTATCAGGCAGCCAGTAAGCTGATGTTTGGTGTTGAACTTCGTCATGCCACCCGGGAAATTTTATCGGGCGATGAAGGTGACCTGAATCGTGTGCAGTTTAGTGCTAAATACGACTTCTGATCTTCAGCTTCCTTATACGACTGGCTACTTTTGTTTGCCAGTCGTATTTTCAGTCGAACACATCCAAAATTAAAAGTGCTTCGTAGAGTAATCAAACAACTCAAGGGAGCCACATCCTATGCACAGACTTGAACATTTAAACAGACAAGACGTAGTCATCGATGAACTGGTGATCCACTCTATTGAAATGGGGATCTATCTCGCTCAGGTTAACTACGATGATAAAGTCGCTTTTCTGGTTGATGCAGAGAACAGACCTCAGCGTTTCTTAAGTGTGGACCAAATCAAGCAATCCTTATCAGAAGCCACTGTAAAAATGGCTTGGTTACAGCATCAGTCTGCGTATGACGAAATGATTGGCGGGCCTGATAAGGTGGATAACAGCTTACGTATCCCTGTTTAGGGGAGAAAAAGCCTCTTTTTCGCCCGTTTTGCTTCATTTCTGAGCGAACGATCACGGATATCATCAAATTGTCATTTTAGGGGTTGTGCA
>NZ_LAMX01000041.1:0-15588 GCF_001275035.1 Rheinheimera sp. KL1 | reverse complement strand
TAAAGTACTGGCTTAATTGTCAGAACTTTGAAAAAGGCCCTTCGGGGCCTTTTTTGTATAGCTTTGTTCGCTAAAGCCGGAAAATTAACAACGACAGGCTTGAGTTCAACACTGCTTACCCTGATTAAATAGTTTCAAGTCCGATCCTTGTCTTGTTTTAGTCGTCTAAGACAGTATAATGAGCGGCTATTTTTGTGGGACTGCTTCAGTAGTTTGCACAATTTTCTGTAGGGGCGTAGTTCCAATTGGTAGAACAGCGGTCTCCAAAACCGATGGTTGGGGGTTCGAATCCCTCCGCCCCTGCCACTTATATTAGGCGCTAAGGTGTTTACACGTTAGTCGAAGTAGTAGCTTGTAACAACAAGCCATGGGAAAGTGAGTTAAAGCATGAATGCAACGAGTGAAACCCCAAAAGGCGGCTTAGATTTAGTCAAGTGGCTGAGCGTCTTAGTTCTGCTGACCCTGATGGTCGCAGCGAACTATATATATGAGTTTTCTGCAGTTGAAAAAGCTGCAAGCATAGTGGTTTTAGTCGGCCTGGCCGCTTTTATTGCTGCCAAGACTAACAAAGGCGCTGCATTTATTGAGTTTGCGAAAGAAGCCAGAACTGAAGTTCGCAAAGTTGTATGGCCAACCCGTCAGGAAACCATGCAAACCACTATTATTGTAATGGTTGCAACCTTGATTGTTGCATTATTACTTTGGGGCTTAGATTCAATTTTATTAAGCCTTGTATCATTTATCACAGGTCTGGGGATCTAAGTTATGTCAGGAAAAATGCGTTGGTATGTAGTTCAGGCTTTTTCGGGTTTTGAACAGCGCGTAGCGACTTCATTGCGTGAGCATATCAAGATCCAGAATATGGAAGACAAGTTTGGCGAAGTGCTTGTTCCAACTGAAGAAGTTGTTGAAATGCGCGCTGGCCAAAAACGCAAGTCTGAACGCAAATTTTTCCCTGGCTATGTGTTAGTGCAGATGGAAATGTGTGAAGAAGCATGGCACTTAGTCAAAAGCGTGCCACGTGTATTAGGATTCATTGGTGGTACTTCAGACCGTCCTGCGCCTATCAGCCAGAAAGAAGCTGACACTATTCTGAACCGTCTGCAAGATAACGCTGATAAGCCGAAACCTAAAACTCTGTTTGAAGCCGGTGAAGTGGTACGTGTGACTGAAGGTCCATTTGCTGACTTTAACGGTGTGGTTGAAGAAGTGGATTACGAGAAAAGCCGCGTGAAGGTGTCCGTGTTGATTTTCGGTCGCTCAACTCCTGTTGAACTGGAATTTGGCCAGGTCGAAAAAGCTTAAGTAGAAATAGTTTGTATCGGGCCGCTGATTAAAATATAATCGCGGCCTTTTTTAACGTCAGGGGAGCCGTTTGAGTAAGTGTCCTCGCACTTACGAGGCTGAGACCCTAAATTGAGGTGAAACATGGCAAAGAAAGTCACGGCACTTGTAAAATTACAAGTTAAAGCTGGTATGGCAAACCCGTCGCCACCAGTTGGTCCAGCATTGGGTCAACACGGTGTGAACATCATGGAATTCTGTAAAGGCTTCAACGCCCGTACAGAGTCACTGGAAAAAGGCATGCCTATTCCAGTAGTGATCACTGTATACAGCGACCGCTCATTTACATTTGAAACCCGCACCCCACCTGCATCTTTCTTATTATTGAAAGCTGCTGGTTTAAAAGGTGGTTCAGGCCGTCCTAATACCCAGAAAGTGGGTAAAGTGACTGTTGCTCAGCTGGAAGAGATCGTGAAGATCAAACGTGCTGATTTAACAGCAGGTAGCGACGAAGCAGCACTGAGCACTATTGCTGGTACTGCCCGTTCAATGGGCTTAGTGGTGGAGGGTTAATCAATGGCTAAATTATCAAAGCGTGCTAAATTAATCCGTTCAAAAGTAGATTCTACTCGTGAATACGCGATCAATGACGCAGTTGCGTTATTAAAAGAATTAACAGCTGGCAAGTTCGTTGAATCAGTTGATGTTGCCATCAACCTGGGTATTGACGCTCGTAAGTCAGATCAAAACGTTCGTGGCGCTACTGTGTTACCTCACGGTACCGGCCGCACTGTACGTGTTGCTGTGTTCACTCAGGGTGCTAACGCTGAAGCTGCTAAAGCTGCAGGCGCTGACATCGTGGGTATGGAAGACTTAGCTGAACAAGTTAAGAAAGGCGAGATGAACTTTGACGTTGTTATCGCTTCTCCAGACGCAATGCGTGTTGTTGGTATGTTAGGTCAGATCTTAGGCCCACGTGGTTTAATGCCTAACCCTAAGACTGGCACAGTGACTCCAAACGTTGCTGAAGCAGTGAAGAACGCGAAAGCTGGTCAGGTTCGTTACCGTAACGACAAGAATGGTATCATCCATTCTACAGTCGGTAAGGTGAACTTCGATACTGACAAACTGAAAGAGAACATCGAGTCTCTGTTAGTTGCATTAAAGCGTGCTAAGCCATCAGTAGCTAAAGGTACTTACATCAAGAAAGTAACTATCTCTACTACGCACGGCGCTGGTATCGTTTTAGACCAGGCTTCTTTAGACGCCAAAATCTAATTCAGCCCGCTGAAATAGCTGCTTTACAGGAGTGCGTGGTTATTTTATAATCTCGCGCTCAAAAATTCGGGTAGAAGCCGGGACTTTGTTTACAAAATCTCCGGCTTCCGTCCAAGACCGTAGGTGCCGCAAATTTTTTAAAAGGCGTGGCTTAAAAATACAACCTACGCAGACGGTGTTAGCCCCAGAAAGATTCCTATCAATCTGGCTCTCACCGTAAATCGCGCGTTAAACAGTAAGTTTTTACTTTTTAACGTTGTGTAGGCAACCAGACAATACCGTCTGGATGAACCAGGAGTTAAGAGCCAATGGCTATTAAGCTTGATGACAAAAAAGCGATCGTTGCTGAAGTTCAAGAAGCTGCCATAGGTGCTTTATCTGCGGTAGTTGCAGACGCTCGTGGTGTCACTGTAGGTAAAATCACAGAACTGCGTAAGCAGGCCCGTGAAGCTGGCGTGTGGATGAAAGTTGTCCGTAACACGTTAGTACGCCGTGCAGTATCAGGCACCGAGTTCGAGTGTTTAAGCAACGCGTTCGTTGGCCCAACACTGATTGCATTCTCTAAAGAGCACCCAGGTGCTGCAGCGCGTATCTTCAAAGATTTCGCGAAAGACAATGCTAAGTTTGAGCTGAAAGGCGCAGCCTTCAATGGCGCCACAGTAAGCATTGACGTTTTAGCATCATTGCCAACGCGCAACGAAGCTATCGCACGTTTAATGAGCACTATGAAAGAAGCAGCAGCTGGCAAATTGGTACGTACCATCGCCGCAGTTCGCGACCAAAAACAAGCCTAAGCAACGTAATTTTACGTTTTGTTTAGAATTAAAGTTTAATACGGGATACGTCCCCTTAATTTAGGAATCTGAGCAATGTCAGTTACTAAAGATCAAATCTTAGATGCTATCGCTGCAATGTCTGTTATGGAAGTTGTAGAATTAGTTAGCGCTATGGAAGAAAAATTCGGCGTTTCTGCTGCTGCTGCTGTTGCAGTTGCTGCTGGTCCAGCTGCTGCTGTTGAAGAACAAACAGAATTCAACGTAATTCTGGCTGCTGCTGGCGCGAACAAAGTTGCTGTTATCAAAGCAGTACGTGGCGCAACAGGTTTAGGCCTGAAAGAAGCTAAAGATTTAGTTGAAGCTGCTCCAGCTGCAATTAAAGAAGCAGTTTCTAAAGCAGAAGCTGACGCTCTGAAGAAAGAGTTAGAAGAAGCTGGTGCTACTGTTGAAGTTAAATAATCTAGATTTTTCTAGATTATACGCCTGATTTCAGGCTAGGCTGGTGGTGAAATAACCACCGGCCTTTTTGCGCTGTGGGACATTGATTTTCCCCACCCTAATGTTGCCATGTCGGTAACATTCAAGCCGCCCCTCGAGTAGGTAGGGTAAAAAATCAGCTAGCTGAGGAACCCCATGACTTACTCTTATTCTGAAAAGAAACGTATCCGTAAGGACTTCGGCAAACGTCCTTTGGTTTTGGACGTGCCATATCTGTTGTCGATTCAAATTGAGTCGTTCAGCAAATTTATCGAACCCGATCCAGAAGGTGGATACGGCTTAGAAGCTGCTTTCCGTTCTGTATTTCCAATCAAAAGCTACTCAGGCAGTGCCGAGCTGCAATATGTCAGCTACCGCATTGGTGAGCCGGTTTTTGATGTCAAAGAGTGCCAAATTCGTGGTGTGACTTACTCAGCTCCGCTGCGTGTCAAACTGCGCATGGTGTTATTTGATAAAGAAGTGCCTGGTACAATCAAAGATATCCGTGAACAAGAAGTCTATATGGGCGAAATCCCATTGATGACTGAAAACGGTACCTTTGTGATCAATGGTACTGAACGTGTTATCGTTTCTCAGCTGCACCGTAGCCCAGGTGTATTCTTTGACCACGACCGTGGCAAAACGCACTCCTCAGGCAAGGTGTTATACAATGCTCGCGTGATCCCTTACCGTGGTTCATGGTTAGACTTTGAGTTTGATGCCAAAGATAACCTGTTCGTGCGTATCGATCGTCGCCGTAAATTACCAGCCACTATTTTGTTACGTGCGCTGAACTTAAGTACTGAAGATATTTTAAGTACGTTCTTCGAAAGCACCCGTTTTGAAATTAAAGACGGCAAACTGTTGATGGAAGTGGTGGCAAACCGCTTACGTGGTGAAACAGCTGCTTTTGATATCAAAGACAACGATGGCGAAGTGATAGTCGAGGCTGGTCGTCGTATTACTGCCCGTCATGTGCGTCAGTTAGAAAAAACTGGCATGACACTGATGGAAGTACCTCATGAATATGTAGTAGGCCGCGTTTTATCAAAAAATTACGCTGACCGTTCAACCGGAGAGATTATTGCCGAGGCGAACGCAGAGCTCACACTGGAGCTGTTAGCAAAACTAGCCAAAGCGGGCTACGAAACTTTCGAAACTCTTTACATTAACGATTTGGACCAAGGTTCTTATATTTCTGAAACCATCCGGATCGATCCAAGCAGCAACCGCATGGAAGCATTGGTAGAAATCTACCGTATGATGCGTCCAGGCGAGCCACCAACGCGTGAAGCTGCTGAAACTTTATTTGAAAATCTATTCTTCTCTGAAGACCGTTATGATCTGTCCACTGTAGGCCGGATGAAGTTCAACCGTCGTGTTGATTTCGAAGAAGGCACTGGCGTAGGCGTTCTGTCAAAAGAAGATATCCTGGCGGTAATGAAAGTCTTAATCGACATTCGTAACGGTAAAGGCGAAGTGGACGATATCGACCACTTAGGTAACAGACGTATCCGTTCTGTCGGTGAAATGGCTGAAAACCAATTCCGTGTTGGTTTAGTTCGTGTGGAACGTGCAGTAAAAGAGCGCCTGTCTTTAGGTGATCTGGACGCTGTGATGCCACAGGATCTGATCAACGCTAAGCCTATTTCTGCTGCGGTGAAAGAGTTCTTCGGTTCAAGCCAGCTGTCTCAGTTTATGGACCAGAACAACCCACTGTCAGAAGTAACGCACAAACGTCGTATTTCTGCGTTAGGCCCGGGCGGTTTGACCCGTGAGCGCGCAGGCTTCGAAGTACGTGACGTTCACCCAACACACTACGGTCGTGTTTGTCCAATCGAGACGCCTGAAGGTCCAAACATCGGTTTGATCAACTCGCTGTCTATGTTTGCTCAGACCAACGAATACGGTTTCCTCGAAACACCTTACCGTCGTATTGAAGATGGCATTGTGACTGACGAAGTCGATTTCTTATCTGCGATTGAAGAAGGTAACTTTGTTATCGCTCAGGCGAACGCCGAGTTAAGCGCAGAAAACCGTCTGGTTGAAGATTTAGTACCGTGCCGTTACAAAAACGAATTCACCTTAATGCCGGCCGACAAGGTTCAGTATATGGACGTTGCACCACAGCAGATCGTATCTGTTGCTGCTGCTCTGATCCCGTTCCTGGAACACGATGACGCCAACCGTGCATTAATGGGTTCAAACATGCAACGTCAGGCCGTTCCTACCTTACGTGCTGATAAGCCGTTAGTAGGTACTGGTGTAGAACGTGTTGTAGCCAAAGACTCTGGTGTCACTGTAGTGGCGAAACGTGGTGGTACTGTTGACTATGTCGACGCCAGCCGTATCGTAATTAAAGTACACGAAGAAGAAATGGTTGCCGGTGAAGCTGGTATCGACATCTACAACCTGACTAAATACACCCGTTCTAACCAGAACACCTGTATCAACCAGCGTCCATGCGTAAACCATGGTGAGCCGATTGAACGTGGTGATGTACTGGCCGATGGTCCGTCTACGGATTTAGGTGAACTGGCTTTAGGTCAAAACTTACGCGTGGCATTCATGCCGTGGAACGGTTACAACTTCGAAGATTCGATCTTGTTATCCGAGCGTTTAGTACAGGAAGATCGCTTAACCACTATTCACATTCAGGAACTGAGCTGTATCGCTCGTGATACTAAGTTAGGGCCTGAAGAAATCACTGCTGATATTCCAAACGTAGGTGAGTCTGCTTTATCTAAGCTGGACGAAGCCGGTATCGTTTACATCGGTGCTGAAGTGAAAGGCGGCGACATTCTGGTGGGTAAGGTGACACCTAAAGGTGAAAGCCAGCTGACTCCGGAAGAAAAACTGTTACGCGCTATCTTCGGTGAAAAAGCTTCTGACGTAAAAGACAGCTCATTACGTGTGCCTAACTCAGTCACTGGTACAGTGATCGACGTTCAGGTATTCACCCGTGATGGCGTTGAAAAAGACAAACGTGCCCGTGAAATCGAAGAAATGGAAGTCAAACAGGCGAAGAAAGACCTGAATGAAGAATTCCGTATCCTTGAAGAAGGTATCTTCTCACGTGCCCGCAACCTGGTTGAAAGTACAGGCGTTGACCGCACTAAGCTGAACGGCTTACGTGGTGATGCTCTGTTAGGCTACAGCCTGGCTGATGAAGATAAGCAAAACGATCTGGAACAATTAGCGGCTCAGTACGAAGAAATCCGTATTGAATACGATAAGAAATTCGAAGCCAAACGTCGCAAGATTGTTCAGGGTGACGATTTAGCTCCAGGCGTTCTGAAGATCGTTAAAGTGTACTTAGCTGTGAAACGTCGTATCCAGCCTGGTGACAAGATGGCCGGTCGTCACGGTAACAAGGGTGTGGTTTCTACCATAGTTCCTGTTGAAGACATGCCATATGACGAAAAAGGTCAGCCGGTTGATATCGTATTGAACCCGCTGGGTGTACCGTCTCGTATGAACATCGGTCAGATCCTTGAAACTCACTTAGGCTTAGCGGCCCGTGGTATAGGTGACAAGATTGACGGCATGATCAAAGACCAGAAAGAAGTCGCGGAAATCCGTGAGTTCCTGAAAAAGGTCTATGCACTGGGTGAATCACGTCAAGACGTGGATATCGCCAGCTTCACCGATGATGAAGTGCGTCGTTTAGCAGAAAACCTGCGTAAAGGTTTACCTGTAGCTACTCCAGTGTTTGATGGCGCTAAAGAGAGCGAAATCAAAGAGCTGTTAACTTTAGGTGACTTACCGACCAGCGGTCAGATCACATTGTACGATGGTCGTACCGGCAATACCTTCGAACGTAAGGTGACTGTGGGTTACATGTACATGCTGAAACTGAACCACTTGGTAGACGACAAGATGCACGCCCGTTCTACTGGTTCGTACAGTCTGGTTACCCAACAACCATTGGGCGGTAAAGCTCAGTTTGGTGGTCAGCGTTTCGGTGAGATGGAAGTGTGGGCTCTGGAAGCATACGGCGCAGCATACACGCTGCAAGAGATGTTAACAGTCAAGTCTGATGACGTGAATGGCCGTACCAAGATGTATAAAAACATCGTGGATGGCGACCACCGCATGGAACCAGGCATGCCAGAATCTTTCAACGTATTGATGAAAGAGATCCGTTCACTCGGTATCAACATCGAATTGGAAGAGGAATAACCCCGGTTAGCAAAACTAATCGAATTGTCCGGGGCGGTACGCCGCCCCTTGCTGGTTAACCTCTTACAGGAGAGCAAAGGTGAAAGACTTATTAAAGTTTCTGAAACAACAAACTAAAACTGAAGAGTTCGATGTGATCCGTATCGGCCTTTCTTCACCAGACATGATCCGTTCATGGTCTTTTGGTGAAGTGAAAAAGCCTGAGACGATCAACTACCGTACCTTCAAGCCAGAGCGCGATGGTTTGTTTTGTGCCCGGATTTTTGGCCCGGTAAAAGACTACGAGTGTCTGTGTGGTAAATACAAACGCTTAAAACACCGTGGTGTGATCTGTGAAAAATGTGGTGTTGAAGTTACGCTGACTAAAGTACGTCGTGAACGTATGGGTCACATTGAACTGGCCAGCCCAACAGCCCACATTTGGTTCCTGAAATCTCTGCCAAGCCGTATCGGTTTGCTGTTAGATATGACATTACGTGATATCGAACGTGTACTGTATTTTGAATCTTATGTTGTGACCGAACCAGGCATGACTTCTTTAGAGCGTCGTCAGATGCTGACTGAAGAAGAGTATCTGGATGTGCTGGAAGAGCACGGCGACGAGTTCGAAGCCAAAATGGGTGCAGAAGCAATTCTGGACATTTTACGTGGCATCGATCTGGCAACAGAGATCAAACAAATGCGTGAAGAGTTGCCAACCATCAACTCTGAAACCAAACGTAAGAAGATCAGCAAACGTCTGAAACTGATGGAAGCATTCCACACTTCTGGTAATAAACCAGAGTGGATGATCATGACAGTACTGCCAGTACTGCCACCGGATCTGCGTCCTTTAGTTCCATTGGACGGTGGCCGTTTTGCTACCTCTGATCTGAACGATTTATACCGCCGTGTGATCAACCGTAACAACCGTCTGAAGCGTCTTTTGGACCTGTCAGCTCCTGATATCATCGTACGTAACGAAAAGCGTATGTTGCAGGAAGCTGTCGATGCGTTGTTAGACAACGGTCGTCGCGGTCGCGCTATCACGGGTTCAAACAAGCGTCCTCTGAAATCTTTGGCCGATATGATCAAAGGTAAACAAGGTCGTTTCCGTCAGAACTTGTTAGGTAAGCGTGTTGACTACTCAGGCCGTTCTGTAATCACAGTAGGTCCTACTTTACGTCTGCATCAGTGCGGTTTACCAAAGAAAATGGCTTTAGAGTTATTCAAGCCTTTCATCTACGGTAAGTTAGAAGCCCGCGGTTTAGCCACTACTATTAAAGCGGCTAAAAAGATGGTTGAACGTGAAGAAGGCGCTGTATGGGACGTTCTGGACGAAGTGATCCGTGAACATCCGGTGCTGTTAAACCGTGCTCCTACATTGCACCGTTTAGGTATTCAGGCATTCGAACCTGTACTGATCGAAGGTAAGGCTATCCAGTTACACCCATTGGTGTGTGCTGCATACAACGCCGACTTCGACGGTGACCAGATGGCCGTTCACGTGCCTCTGACCATTGAAGCTCAGTTAGAAGCCCGTGCGCTGATGATGTCGACGAACAACGTTCTGTCGCCAGCGAACGGTGAACCAATCATCGTTCCTTCTCAGGACGTTGTATTGGGTCTGTATTACATGACGCGTGATGCGGTAAACGCCAAAGGCGAAGGCATGATCTTTAAACATGCCAAGGAAGCTGAAAAAGCATTCCGTGCCGGTGTTGCCAGCTTACACGCTCGTGTCAAAGTGCGTATCACTGAAGTGACTATTGCCGAAGACGGTACCCGTTCTTCTGTGACTGCAGTACGCGACACTACAGTAGGCCGTGCCATTCTGTACTCCATCATGCCGGAAGGCTTAGCCTTTGATTCAATCAACCAGGCTATGGGTAAGAAACAGATTTCACGTTTACTGAACGGTTCTTACCGCCGTATTGGTCTGAAAAACACCGTTATTTTAGCGGATCAGATCATGTACACAGGTTTCCATTACGCCATGTTGTCTGGTGTGTCTGTTGGTATTGACGATATGGTCATCCCGGCAGCCAAGGTTGATATCATTTCTGCTGCAGAAGCTGAAGTGGCTGAGATCCAGGACCAGTTCCAACAAGGTTTAGTAACGGCCGGTGAAAAGTACAACAAAGTCATCGACATTTGGTCAACTGCCAACGAAGCCTTATCTAAGGCGATGATGGACAACTTATCGAAAGAGTCAGTTGTGGATCGCGATGGCAACACCGTCACTCAACCGTCATTTAACTCTGTTTATATGATGGCCGACTCTGGCGCACGGGGCTCTCCAGCTCAGATCCGTCAGTTAGCCGGTATGCGTGGTCTGATGGCTAAACCAGATGGTTCAATCATCGAAACGCCAATTACAGCGAACTTCCGTGAAGGTCTGAGCGTACTTCAGTACTTCATCTCTACTCACGGTGCTCGTAAAGGTTTGGCGGATACAGCGTTAAAAACAGCAAACTCCGGTTACCTGACCCGTCGTCTGGTTGACGTTGCACAGGATTTAGTCGTGACTGAATCTGACTGTGGCTCAACAGAAGGCATCATGATGAAGCCACTGATTGAAGGTGGTGACGTTGTAGAAGGTCTGCGTGAGCGCGTATTAGGTCGTGTTGTGATCGGCGACGTGGTGGTTCCTGCAACTGGCGAAGTGCTGGTTGAAGACGGCACCATGCTTGACGAGAAGCTATGTGATGCGATTGAAAAACACTCGATTGACGAAGTTTATGTTCGTTCTGTAATTACCTGTCAGACCAACTTTGGTGTGTGTGCCAAGTGTTACGGTCGTGATTTGGCCCGTGGCCATATCATCAACGCTGGTGAAGCTGTAGGCGTTATCGCTGCTCAGTCTATCGGTGAGCCAGGTACACAGTTAACGATGCGTACATTCCACATCGGTGGTGCGGCGTCACGGTCATCGGCTGAGAACAGCGTACAAGTGAAGAACTCAGGTATCCTGAAGTTACACAACGCTAAGTTCGTACGTAATAGTGACAACAAAATTGTTATCACGTCGCGTTCAGCTGAAGTCACAGTGTTCGACGAGCAAGGTCGTGAGAAAGAGCGTTACAAGCTGCCATACGGTTCTGTGTTAGCCACAGATGACAACGCTAAGGTTACATCAGGCCAAATCGTTGCAAGCTGGGATCCGCACTCACACCCAATTATCGTAGAACGTGGTGCCAAGGTATCACACAGCGATGTGGACGATACCAACACTGAAGTTCAGCAGGACGACCTGACTGGTTTAACCCGTACCGTGGTGAAAGACCTGTCCAAGGCCAATGCGAAAGAACCTAAGTTAATTTTAGAAATGGACGACGGTGCATTACAGGAAATCCGCTTACCGAGCTTCACCACTATTGAAGTGGCTGATGGTTCAAATGTAAAAGCCGGTGCTGTATTAGCTCGTATTCCTCAAGAAAGCTCGAAAACACGCGACATCACGGGTGGTCTGCCACGCGTTGCCGACTTATTCGAAGCCCGTAAGCCAAAAGATCCTGCCATCCTGGCGGAAATCTCTGGTGTTATTAGCTTCGGTAAAGAAACTAAAGGCAAACGTCGTCTGATCATTACACCAGAGCAAGGTGATTCTCATGAAGAGATGATCCCGAAATGGCGTCAGGTGAACGTGTTCGAAGGTGAACGTATCGAGAAAGGTGAAGTGATCTCCGAAGGTCCAGAGTCACCACACGATATTCTGCGCTTACGTGGTATTCACCATGTAGCCAGTTACATCGTGAACGAAGTACAGGATGTATACCGTCTGCAAGGCGTTAAAATTAACGACAAGCACATCGAGACCATCATTCGTCAAATGCTGCGTAAATGTTTAATCATTCACCCAGGTGACAGTGAGTTCTTAGAAGGTGAAATGGCGGAAGTGTCACGCGTTAATATTGCAAACGCTGAACTGGAAGCTGCAGGTAAGATCCCTGCGAAGTACGAGCGCTCGTTGCTTGGTATCACCAAAGCATCGCTGTCGACCGACTCTTTCATTTCTGCGGCGTCGTTCCAGGAAACTACGCGCGTATTAACAGAAGCTGCAGTGGGCGGAAAGTTCGACGAGCTGCGTGGCCTGAAAGAAAACGTTATTGTCGGTCGTTTGATCCCGGCAGGTACTGGTTTTGCGTATCACCAAAACCGTATCCGTCAGCGTCAACGTATCGCCAATGGCGAAGTCGCTGAACCGGCGATGAGTGCAGAAAGTGCTGAACAAGCTCTGACTGATGCTCTGAATATGGACTTGTCAGGCAACGACGAATAAGTCGGAGCCGCAGATTGGGGTGGTTGCCAGCAACTGACCACCCCTTTTTGTTCCTTGACAGGTCAAAGGTTGACCAGTAGAATTCCGCAGCCCCAAAACTGGGTGCGGAATTTTCACGTTTATAGGTAGTTATTAACCAGGAGTATTTAATGGCAACAATCAACCAGCTAGTGCGCAAGCCGCGCAGCCTGGTGGTCGCTAAGAGCACCGTTCCGGCGCTTGAAGCTT
The DNA here is from genome assembly GCF_001275035.1 of Rheinheimera sp. KL1. Taxonomy (NCBI): domain Bacteria; kingdom Pseudomonadati; phylum Pseudomonadota; class Gammaproteobacteria; order Chromatiales; family Chromatiaceae; genus Rheinheimera; species Rheinheimera sp. KL1. Next base: position 3,102 of record NZ_LAMX01000041.1, on the reverse strand, counting down.
GCCCACAGAAGCGTGGTGTTTGTACCCGCGTATACACCACCACACCTAAGAAGCCTAACTCTGCATTACGTAAAGTATGCCGTGTTCGTTTAACTAACGGATTCGAAGTGACTTCTTACATCGGCGGTGAAGGCCACAACTTACAGGAACACAGTGTTGTTCTGATCCGTGGCGGCCGGGTAAAAGACCTTCCAGGTGTGCGTTATCACACCGTACGCGGCACTTTAGACTGTGCAGGCGTTAAAGATCGTAAGCAAGGCCGTTCTAAATACGGCGCTAAACGGCCGAAGAACAAATAACTTAACTCCGTTAAGTAAGGCCAAACTAAGTAACTTTTTTCATTAAAAGTTTTGGAATCCCCTGAAGCAATCGGAGTTTCGAATGCCAAGAAGACGCGTCATAGGTCAACGTAAAATCCTTCCAGATCCTAAGTTCGGAAGTGAATTACTTGCCAAGTTCGTAAACGTCGTAATGATCGACGGTAAAAAATCTACAGCTGAATCAATTGTATACGGCGCATTAGACATCGCTGCGACAAAATCTAAGAAAGCTGAACTGGATCTGTTCGAAGTTGCATTAGACAACATTCGTCCTACTGTAGAAGTTAAATCACGCCGTGTGGGTGGTTCTACTTATCAGGTTCCATGTGAAGTTCGTCAGGTTCGTCGTAACGCTTTAGCTATGCGTTGGTTGGTTGAAGCTGCCCGTAAACGTGGCGAGAAATCAATGGCTCAGCGTTTAGCTGGTGAAATGCTGGATGCCGTTGAGAATAAAGGTTCTGCTGTTAAGAAACGTGAAGACGTTCACCGTATGGCTGAAGCAAACAAAGCGTTTGCTCATTTCCGCTGGTAAGACAGGCCTTTTTAAGAGGATTCGATTGTGGCACGTACAACTCCTATTGAGCTCTACCGCAATATTGGTATTTGTGCTCACGTTGACGCGGGTAAAACCACGACAACTGAACGAGTTTTGTTCTATACCGGCTTGTCTCACAAGATCGGTGAAGTTCATGACGGCGCCGCCACGATGGATTGGATGGAACAGGAGCAGGAACGTGGTATCACTATCACGTCTGCTGCTACTACGACTTTTTGGCGTGGTATGCAGGGCCAGTACCCTCAACATCGTGTAAACATCATCGATACACCAGGGCACGTTGACTTCACTATTGAAGTAGAACGTTCTCTGCGTGTCTTAGATGGTGCTGTTGTCGTACTTTGTGGGTCTTCAGGCGTTCAGCCTCAGACCGAAACAGTATGGCGTCAGGCAAATAAATATGAAGTTCCACGTTTGATCTTTGTGAACAAGATGGACCGCACTGGCGCTAACTTCCTGCGAGTTGTAAAGCAAGCCCGTGACCGTTTGAATCACACCATAGTGCCTATTCAGTTACCTATTGGTTCTGAAGAGAACTTTCGTGGTGTGGTTGACTTGTTAAAAATGAAAGCCATCAACTGGAACGAAGCTGACCAGGGTATGACCTTCACGTATGAAGATATTCCTGCGGATATGCTTGCTGAGTGTGAAGAGTGGCGTGCAAACATGGTAGAAGCAGCAGCTGAAGCCAATGAAGAGTTGATGGAGCGTTATTTAGAAGGCGAAGAGCTGACTGAAGACGAAATCCGTGCAGCTTTGCGCCAACGTACTCTTGCTAACGAAGTTGTGCTTGTGCTTTGTGGTTCTGCATTCAAAAACAAAGGCGTTCAGGCGATGCTTGATGCTGTGATTGAATACTTACCATCACCAACAGAAGTGAAAGCGATTAAAGGTATTAACGAAGATGAATCAGAAGGCATTCGCCATTCTGATGACAATGAGCCATTTGCGGCACTTGCGTTTAAAATCGCAACTGACCCTTTTGTTGGCACATTAACCTTCTTCCGTTGCTACTCTGGCGTGATTAACTCTGGTGACAGTGTGTATAACCCTGTGAAGCAAAAGAAAGAGCGTATTGGTCGTATCGTGCAGATGCACGCCAATGACCGTCAGGAAATCAAAGAAGTTCGTGCAGGTGATATTGCTGCCGGTATAGGTTTTAAAGATGTGACTACAGGTGACACCCTATGTGACCCTGACCACATCATTACACTGGAACGTATGGAATTCCCGGAACCGGTAATTTCAGTTGCAGTGGAACCAAAAACTAAAGCTGACCAGGAAAAAATGGGTGTTGCTCTGAGCAAGCTTGCTGCTGAGGATCCATCATTCCGTGTTCACACCGACGAAGAAACCAGCCAGACTATTATTTCTGGTATGGGTGAGCTGCACTTGGAAATCATCGTGGATCGTATGAAACGCGAATTCAAAGTGGATGCCAACGTTGGTAAACCTCAGGTCGCTTATCGCGAAACTATTCGCGCCAGCACTGAAGTTGAAGGTAAATTTGTTCGTCAATCTGGTGGTCGCGGTCAATTTGGTCATTGCTGGCTGAAACTCGAACCTCAGGAAGAAGGCAAAGGCTATGAGTTCGTTAACGCTGTTGTTGGCGGTGTGATTCCAAAAGAATACATTCCTGCTATCGACAAAGGCGTTATCGAACAGATGAAAAACGGTATCCTTGCTGGTTACCCGGTCATTGACGTGAAAGTTACCGTATTCGATGGTTCATACCACGATGTGGACTCAAACGAAATGGCGTTCAAAGTTGCCGCCTCTATGGGCTTCAGAAAAGGCGCACTGCAAGCTAAGCCAGTGATCCTTGAACCTATCATGAAAGTTGAAGTGGTGACACCGGAAGACTTCATGGGTGACATCGTCGGTGACTTAAACCGTCGTCGCGGTATCATCAATGGTATGGAAGATGCTCCTGGTGGTATCAAGATCGTTGACGCTCAGGTGCCTTTGTCCGAGATGTTTGGTTATGCAACCAGCATGCGTTCATTGACCCAGGGCCGTGCTTCTTATTCAATGGAACCATTGAAGTATATGGAAGCACCAAATAACGTGACTGAAGCAATTATTGCAGCTCGTAGCAGTACTGGTAGTAACGATTAATCACTTAATTTGGTCCACTTTAAGTTGGATCTATTTAACAGAAGGTAATTAAAATGGCTAAGGCTAAATTCGAACGTAATAAACCGCACGTTAACGTGGGCACCATCG
>NZ_LAMX01000011.1:0-16440 GCF_001275035.1 Rheinheimera sp. KL1 | reverse complement strand
CTATACCAGTGTGAGAAAATCTGTTGATAGTTCAGGGGAGTCCATATAAGGGGCGACCGTTATGGTCGCCCGTCTCTTATTTATAACCAAAACAAATTTCGCTTAAATGGCTTTATCTTTGCGTAATGCCCACAGCGTAAACAAACTGGCTGTGATAAACATCAGCAAGCTATAGACGCTGGGGGCTATCGACATGGCGCTATTTTGTAAAATGCCAGTGGTGATCATCAAAGCCAGTGTGCCATTTTGCAGGCCAACCTCAAGACAAATGGTTCTGGCTTGTTTTTCCTGCTGCAGTAAAACCGGCCTAAGCCATAACCTGCCAGCATGGTCAGCACATTTAAGGTCAAAGCTGCAGGTCCGGTTTTCTGTAAAAACAACCAAAGATCTGAACCCAGATCGGTCGCTATGCTGATGATCAGCAGTACCAGCACTATCACTGAAAAGCGGCTGATCAAGGGGTGAATGCGGGATGAGCGTTCAGGCCATTTAAAGTTAAACCACATGCCAAGCAATACAGGGAATACACCCAATATCATTAAGGTCAGCCAGGTTTTTAATAACGGCAGCTGAAAAACAGTGTTTTCCCCTAAGAAATGCTCAATCGCCCATGCAGCCAGCAGCGGCAATGAAAAAGGCGTAACAAAACCAACCAGAGCTGTTAATGCGACCGACAAACCGACATCAGCTTTGGCTAAGTAACTGTACAAATTAGAGGTGGTTCCACCCGGACATAAGGCCAGAATAAATAAACCCACAGCGAGCTCACCCTGCAGCTCAAATAGAGAAATCACCAATAAGGCACAAAGCGGCAGCAGAAGTAATTGCGCCAAAGCACCAATAAAAAATGCTTTAGGCTGCCGGGCCACTTCAGTGAAGTTGGCAGGCCGCAGCGTCATTCCCACGCCTGTCATAATCAATATTAATGCGATGGGTAAACCAATTTGGGTTAGCGTTTCAGGCATTTTATTCTTCTTCAAAGAGAGTAGAGGCTCACCCTAACTTGAATTTCCTGACTGAGCAAGAGTTACTCTACTCCCCGTCTGCGTGGCTGGCGTTTCACTTCGATCCTTAAATAAATAAAAAATGTCTTTATTTTTTATAAGCTTAAATGTTGATTAAAAAATAAACTTGCGATCATGCTGTGTCGTGCCTAGTATTTGCTGTGTGCCGCACAGTGTGTGTGGCACAGTATCGATGATTGAATAGGATTTTTTTATGACCTCATCACAGTTGGACAAAATGCGACTGGAACTGCGCCGTGGGGTGCTGGTGCTTGCTGTTTTGGCTTCGTTGAAGCAGCCACATTATGGCTATTCGCTTAGAAAGCAACTGCAGGACAGAGGCATAGATATAGACGAAGGCACTTTGTATCCGTTGGTGCGGCGTTTAGCGGAACAAGGTTTGCTGGACAGCGAGTGGCAACAAGCCGAAGGCCGCGAGCGGCGTTATTACTTGTTGTCGGAGCAAGGCAAAGAGCTGCTGGTGCAGTTAACCTCCGAATGGCTACAACTCAATTCGGCTTTGGATCCTTTGTTAACACAAGAGCAAAGCGGGGAGACAGAATAATGGAACTGGTAGAACGTTATGTGGCTGCGGTGCAGCGTGAGTTGCCTGAATCGAAAAGGCAGGAAATAGGCCGCGAACTGAATGCCAATATTATGGACCAGCTCGATGCGCTAAAAGAGCAGCAGGGCCAGTTGTCAGAAGAGGATGTGGCTGCAGCGTTAAAACAAATGGGGCGGCCCAGAACTGTGGCTTACCAGTTTGTGCCGCCTAAAGCTTTAGTGGCAGCCGAAGATATGCCTATGCTGAAACACACTTTGTATATGGTGTTGGGTGTGCTTTTTGTATTGCAGGTGATAGGCGCAACCACGCATTGGCTGGGCAGCAGTGATGGCAATTTAATACGTTTTCTATTGCAGCTTGCTGCTGGTTTTATGGCGGATGCTTGTTTTGCCTTTACCGCCATAGTGCTGAGTTTTGCTGTAATCAATGGTACAGGCCATAAGCTAGGTCATTGCCCGGGCAAAGACTGGTCGCCTAAAGATTTACCCAGAGCAGATTTGGGCTGGCAGCATATTCGCCTGAGCGACATCTTTACTGATCTGGCGACCTGTATCTTTTTACTCATTGTAATTTGGTATCCACTGTGGATGAACCCGGCAGAATTTGCTGCCCGTAGTGTGACTTTTACTGATGCGGCTCTATTGATGTTGAAGTGGTTTAGCCCTGTGATTGTGCTGTCTGTGCTGTTGAGCTTATGGCAGTTGCAGCAACGGATTTGGAATCGGAGGCTTTTACTGAGCAGTATTGCAATCAACGCAGCTTTTGCGGTGTTTTTAGTAGCACTGGCTTTTAGTGGTCCATTGTTGCAGGCGGGTCCCGCCGAGCTGAATAGCCTGTTTACTTTACTACAGCTAGAACAGGGGCTGACTCATGGCTTGTTGATCACTGCCTGTTTTCCTGGTTATGAAGTTGTAAGAGATCTGCTTAGGTTAAAGCGTCTGAACTAAGTCTGGGTTGGGGCTGTTGAATTTATCACACAACAGCCCCATTACCTTCAAAGGCAATCCGCCTTAACTGACTGAAGGTTTATCATGGCTTTACATCTTCCTGCTGTTGTTACCTTGCTGGTACTTTTATTATTCGTTTACAGCTTTCTGGCTGTTGGTATGGCTCGGAAGAAATATGGCGTGGCAGCACCAGCTACTACGGGCGCTGTTGAGTTTGAGGTGGTGTATAGAGTACAGATGAACACGCTGGAGCAATTGGTGTTGTTTTTACCTGGGCTTTGGTTATTCAGTGAGTACGTCAGTCCACTTTGGGCAGGGCTTTTGGGGTTAGTCTGGTTAGTGGGCCGTGTGTTGTATTCTGTCAGTTATATCAAAGACCCTAAAAGCAGGGGACCTGGTTTTATGATTAGTTTTATCGCCGCGATGGTGCTTATACTCGGTGCTGCTGTGGGTGTAGTGATGCGTATCATGGCTGGTTTATAAATGGTGAGCAGCAGATCCCTCGAAACAGAAGCTGAGCCTGATACTGAAGTTCAGGTTCCAGCTAAAAAAATAGGCCCGCTTTTTAGCTTATTACCTTTTTTAACTCCTTATGCCAGCCGTTGGTTACTGACTTTTATTGCTTTAACAGTGGCAGCTGTGGCTACTCTTACTTTGCCTGTGGCTTTTCGGTATTTGATTGACGCTGGTTTTTCCAGCGATCAGGCAGGTCATATCGACCAATACTTTCTGGCCTTGTTTGGTCTTTCTGTGGTGCTGGCTGTAGCTACAGCGCTCAGATTTTATTATGTATCCTGGCTGGGGGAGCGGGTGACGGCTGATTTACGCAGCGCTGTGTATGCTCATGTGGTGAAAATGAGCCCACAGTTTTTTGAACTGACCAAAACCGGCGAAGTTTTATCACGTTTAACCACAGACACCACCTTAATTCAGGCCGTGGTGGGCACCAGTTTGTCTATGGGGTTACGCAATAGTTTTTTGCTGGTTGGCGGTTTGGTGATGCTTTTTGTCACCAGTGCCAAGTTAGCCACTTACATTCTGCTGACCTTAGTCTTGGTAATTTTGCCAATTTTCTTATTTGGCCGCAAAGTCCGTAAGCTGTCGCGTGACAGTCAGGACCGTATTGCCGATGCCAGTGCTGTGGCAGGTGAAGTGTTAAACGCTATTCCAACAGTGCAGTCGTACCGGCAGGAGCAACGGGAAACCGCGCGTTTTACTGGATCTGTTGAAACTGCTTTTACCACAGCGTTATCCCGTATTCGCGCCCGCTCTATGCTGACCTTAGTGGCGATAGTACTGGTATTTGGTGCTATCTCTTTTGTGCTGTGGTTAGGGGCTCAGGCTGTGCTGGCTAATGAAATGACAGGCGGCGAGTTGTCGCAGTTTATTTTATATGCGGTATTAACAGCTGGTGCTATCGGCGCTATTGCCGAAGTTTGGGGCGATTTACAACGTGCTGCTGGTGCGGCAGAGCGTTTGATGCAGTTGTTAAATGTACAGTCTCCTGTGGTGGAAAGAGCCGATCCTTTGCCTTTGGTTTTGCCTGAACATAATCTGGCGGGCAGTGGTATTGAGTTTAACAATGTTAATTTCAGCTACCCATCGCGACCTGATACCTTGGCCTTACAGGACTTTTCACTGCAGATTAAACCCGGTGAACATATAGCTTTAGTGGGCCCTTCTGGGGCAGGTAAAACCACTTTGTTCCAGCTGTTGCTGCGCTTTTACGATCCACAAAGCGGCCAGGTGAAATTTAACGGCACAGATTTAAAAGACGTACGTTTAACCGATGCCCGTCAGCCTTTTGGTATAGTGCTGCAGGACACTGTGATATTTGCAGGTTCTGTGCTGGATAATATCCGTTATGCCCGCCCTGAAGCGTCCGAGCAAGAAGTGCAGGATGCCGCAAAAATGGCAGCAGCACACGACTTTATTCTTGCTCTGCCCGAAGGTTACAACACTTATTTAGGCGAACGGGGTGTGCGTTTATCTGGTGGTCAGCGCCAGCGTATTTCCATTGCCAGAGCTATCTTAAGTAACCCTTCGGTGTTATTGCTGGACGAAGCCACCAGTGCTTTGGATGCACAAAGTGAACGACAAGTACAACAGGCTTTGGATAACGCCGCACAAAACCGCACTACGCTAGTGATAGCACACAGGTTGGCCACCGTTTTGGCAGCCGATCGTATTGTGGTGCTGGAAGCCGGGCGAATTGTGGCGCAGGGCACACATACAGAACTTTTGCAAAGCAGTGAACTCTACGCCCGCTTAGCTGCTTTGCAGTTTAGCAATTAGTGGGTATATGTAGTTAGAAAGAGCTTGGGTTTAGAGCCAGGGCCCGAGTTTGGTTACATAATCTGCTGGCAACAAGTGACCACTGTCGAAACGGAATAGCTTTTTATCTGGGTTTGGCAAAGCATCAAACAGTTGTTGATTCTGTTTGATGCTGGCGTATTCATCGTCATCTGCGGTGAAAAGCCAGACCTGATTATCCGAAAGGCCAGCCATCAGATTCATTGGTGCTACTACGGCTGTAGTGCTGTTCATATGGGGCGGTACTATGGCGGCGACACTGTGAATACGAGAGTCAACTCCGGCCAATAACAAGCTAATTTGTGCGCCCATGCTGTAGCCGGCCAGTTTAATCTTATTTTTATCAAGCATAGGTTGCTGTACCAACCAATCCAGCAACACTCTATGATCCCGCACCGTATCCACCAGCATGGTTTCGTAAGGCTCACGTTCGCCCCACCAGTGCAAATTCTCGATGATATCTACTACGGTCAGATCCGGGTCTTTACGTAAACCATGATGACGCGCATCTATGGCGACTACCGCATAACCTTTGGCTAATGCCATTGCTGTGATTTTGTCGGTTTGCTCAAAGGTAGCTCTGTCTTTAAAACTGTCTTGCCACCAGCGAATTTGGCTGCGACCCATCGCATGAGCGCCAATCAGCACTGGTACTGGGCTTTGAATTGTTTTAGGCGCCTGTGGATAACTGATGCGGCCATTCACAGTCACGCCATCAAAACTCTGATAAGTAAATTCAAAGCTTTGTGGGGTCAGTTCTTTCAGATCCAGTTGCACTTGCTGTTGCACAGAGTAAGCATACCTGGCTGTCAGTTCCTCTGCGCTTAAGTGATAAGGTTTTAAACCAAATACGCCATACCAAAGCGCAGCGATTCCTGCCATTACAATACCTATGCTTAACATCGTCTTTTTTCCTTTTGTCAGTGCCATCACTTGTGCCTTATTTCTACCAATGCAAACACGCTATCTTCTCTGTGACACAGAGCTTAAAGCTGCCAATGTGAAAACAATGTGAAATGAAAAGTGATTGAGCACTTGAGCACTGAACCGTATCCGACTATGCGCACTTTATATTGTCACGACCTCTTTGTAGTTTTAGGTCGCACTCGCTTTATTGCTGCTAGAGTTAAGTTTGTTTCCCGTGCTTTTTTAATTTTTGATGGTAGCTATTTATGTTCAGGTTGTTACTAGGGCTTATGCTCTGTTGTTTTGTTGCTGAAAATGCATTGGCTAAGGAGCCTCTACGATTTTTGATGCCAGATTATCCGCCTTACACTTATCAGGAAAATGGAGGTAACAAAGGCATCGGCTATGAGGCTGTGGCAAGTATTATGGCGGATCTGCAGTTGCCGTTTTCTGTGCAGTTAGTGCCTCATTTTGGCCGTGCTATAGCAGACCTGCAACAAGGCAGCGTGGATGGATTTTTTCTTGCTACCGAGAGTGCAGAACGTAACAAAAGTGCAGAGTTTTCTGAGCCTGTGTTGATGATCCAGTGGAGTTGGGTTTGGTTAAAGCAGCGCACGGACTTACAGCCTGGTTCGAATAGCTTTAAGCAAAAAGCAGTGGTATCGGCGCAAACTAACAGCAATATCTATCAATGGCTGAAAGAGCAGAATTACAAGATAACGGCAGGAACTACGGATATACGAGGACTCTTGAATTTACTGCAGTTTAAACGCGTTGAAGCTATTTTATTACCAGAGCTAACGGTAAAAACTCTGATGGCAGAACAAGAAATTGATACGGCATTATTTAACTTCCAGCAGGAGGTGAATTTACCTTTTGCTATCTATATCAATAAAGTATATCTGCAAAAACACCCGGAATTTATGCAACAGTTAAATGCTGCTATTCGTCGCTATCAGGAGAAAATCTCTAATGCGACGACTAACTAAGCTGCTGCAATTTTGTATCCTCAGTTGTTTGTTGCCGCTTACAGGAGCGCAAGCAAAAGAGCCGTTGCGCATGGCGATGCCAGATTATCCGCCTTACACCTATGTTCAGAATGGCGAGTATAAGGGCTTTGGTTATGAAGCTTTTGTGAGCATCATGGCCGATTTGCAGCAGGACTTTACAATTGTACCCAAGCCAAATTACGGCAGGGCAGTGAAGGATATGCAAAATCAGTTGGTCGATGGTTTGTTTTTGGCGTCGGAAAATGATGAGCGAAACAAATTTGCTGAGTTTTCTGCTGCTGTGTCTTACACTGGCTGGAGCTGGGTCTGGTTAAAGCAGCGCGCTGAATTGGACCCTGATTCTGCTGAGTTTAAGCAAAACGCTGTAGTTTCCGCTCAGTTAAATAGTAACCCTTATTTGTGGTTAATGAAGCAGGGTTATAAGGTTGCAGGAGCGCCAAATGATATTCGTATGTTATTTACTTTGTTAAATTCCCGGCGCGTTGATGCCATCATGTTGCCGGAATTGACGGCAAAGGCCCTGATGCAACAGGAAAAGTTAGATCCAGCTTTGTATTCAATGCAACTGGAGATGCAGTTACCTTTTGGCATTTACATCAGTAAAGCTTATATCGCCCGCAACCCAGAGATTATGCCAAAATTAAATCTGGCTATTGAGCGTTACCATCAGCGTCAGAATAAGCCGGTTACAGTACCTCCCCACTCAAAGCTAAAGTAGCTTCACGCTGATCCAGTTGTTGACTGAAACTATTTACTGATTTCTTAATCTGAGTTCTCTGCCATAAAGTTGAGACTGGCATTTTCCATAGATTCAGCAGCCAGTCAGGCGCATAAGACAAATATCAATAGTTACAAAACGATGTTGTTCTCCTACAATGGCGCGGCAACTGGAGAGTAGTGATGAAATTTTCGGCAGTTTTAATTTTGGCTTTAAGTGCCAGTCCTGTGTATGCGACTGAATGGTGGCAAACTAAACAGGACCCAAATAACACTCAGGTGATAGCACTTGGCAAAAAGCCAGTAAATTCAGTGGCGTCGTGCCCGGAAGATACCGCACTGCGTTATTTCCTAAAAGATGACAAAATTACTGCGTTGCAAAATACCTGGTATCAGCAAGCAAGTCGTGAACCTCAAACCGATTTATATCGTTGGGTTTATGGCCCAACCTGGTCTGAGAAGTTAGAAAAAGCTGTATGGCCGGGTGAGGAAGCTTTGGTTAAAGCTGCGACTTTGGGGTCTGTGCAACAGTTGACGATGGAATTCCCTCAGTCTGAGCAAGATAATTTAGCCTTTGAGGATGTACTGGTCTTTAATCTGCAATTTGCCGGTTTTACCGCCGACCATAAACCGGATTTACGTATTGAACTGGACAGAGATCGAAGCCGGGTTGCTGGTGTGGGCGATTTGGACTTAGCCCTAAACCACAGATTGGCGAACAATATTTGTGTGGTGCATAGTTTGAATGAACTGGCAAAAGACAAGGAAGTTGAACTGAAAATTAAAGGTAAAACTGTTCCCACATTAAAAATGAGCTCTGAAACTGTCACTAGTCAGTTGTGTCTGGTAGAAATTCATCAGCAACAGCAAGTGAAAGGATCGCTGACTTTGCCTGTAACTCAGTGTTAGGGCGCGAAAGCTGCTGTTGTACTGCTATTTCCAGTATTGCTCCACCGTAATTTGGCCGGGGTCGCGGCGCAAGTTCTTCTTCAGGCCAAGACTCTCTAATACAGCTTTGGTTTCGGTGATCATCTGCGGATTGCCGCACAGCAGCACTTGCGATTCTTGATCCAGGCTGTGGCCACAAGCCTGTTGCAGTGCGCCACTTTGGATTAATTCCGGGATACGTTGTTGTAAAGCGCCAGCCTTGGCTTCCCGTGTGACTATGGGCTGATAATGCAGTTGCGTGCCATAACGTTGTTGAAAGTGACTGATCAGCGGCTGGTAAACCAGTTCTGCGACATAGCGCACACTATGCAGCAGAATAATTGATGAGAACCTTTGCCAGGGTGTTTCGGTTCCGAGCATAGATAAATAAGGGCCAATACCTGTGCCTGTTGAAATCAGCCACAGATTTTTACCATCAGGCACTTCATCCAGAATAAAGAATCCACTGGCAGGCTGACTGATGTCGACTGTATCGCCAGGCTTTAGCTGATGCAGCAAAGGTGTCAGCAGGCCATCCGCGACTGTGCTGATTAAGAACTCCTGTTCTGGGCCGCCGGGACTATTGAGCAGTGAGTAAGCACGCTGTAATTTGCCATCTGCAGTCTCTATGGCCAGCCGGACAAACTGACCGGCGATAAAATCAAAAGGCTCAGTCTTGACCCTTAGACTAAATAAAGTGTCAGTCCAGTGCGTATTTGCTATTACTGTTCCGCTAAGCCACTGCGCCATTTGTGATGTCCTGTCGGATGAGTCTGAGTTAAGCCTAACAAAACTGCATTGATATACAAAGTAGAAAGTGACAGCGCTGAGGCAGAAAAAAGCCCGGAGAACCGGGCTAGTTTGAACTGGTTTTGTATTGATTAAACCAGGCCAGAATGTATTCGATCTTGGTGATCATCCGGCTGGGTTTATTGGCAATACCGTGCGGAGAACCCGGAATACGCACCATTACTGTATCAACTTTGCGGATTTTCAGCGCCTGATAAAACTGCTCAGACTCACTGATTGGCGTACGTCTGTCAGCCTCACCCGTCATCAACATAGTAGGAGTGGTGACATTACCTACTAAGGATAAAGGCGAACGTTTCCAGTAATGTTCAACGTTTTCCCAAGGTACTCCAGGGAACTGATGGAAGGTCTGGTACAAATAACTGTCGCCTGTCAGTACTTTACTTAACCAGTTGATAATAGGCTTGACCACGGCCGCTGCTTTGTAGCGCTGAGTTAAACCCACCGCATAAGCTGTAGCTATACCACCGGCAGAACCACCCGCGATAAACAGGTTGTCTTTATCAATAAAACCCAGGTCGATCATGGCATTTACGCCTGAGTCGTGGTCGGCGTAATCCTCAGGTGAGCTGTATTTTCCGTGCAGTAACATGGCAAAACGTTCGCCATAGGATGAGCTGCCTCTGTGATTGTCATAAAACACCACATATCCTTCTTTGGCAAAACGTTGCATCTCAGCACTGAAATGCGGGCCATAAGCTAAATGAGGACCACCGTGAATTTCCAGCATCATCGGGTATTTTTTGGTCGGGTCAAAGTCTGGTGGTGTGATATACCAGCCCTGGATCGGCTCGCCATCAAAAGAGGATTTGTAATTAATTTCATGCACTTGCCCCAGTTTTTTATGACCAAGTACATCTTCATTTAAGGCGGTTAACGTGCGGGTTTTGCCGTTTGCTATCACCGCCACATCAGCCGGACGCTGCGCATTGCCTCGGGTAAAGGCAATTACTTCATTAGCGACGCTGTATTCGCCACTTAAATAAGGCTGAGGTAATCCGGCACCAGACAGCTCGTCTGTCATTTGTTCCAGTTTGCCGGACAAAGACACAGAAGCAAGAGTGCGCTTGCCTTTGTCATCAAACTGGATCACCAGGCTGCTATTATCCAGCCACTGCGGATTTTCCACGTCTCGGTCGAGTGTTTTGGTCAGATCTTTAATTTCGCCAGAGCGCCAGTCCATCAGTTTGAGTTTGCCGTTGGTATAAGGCACTTTTTCATTGTTGCCCCAGACAAAAGCCAGGTATTTACCATCAGGCGAAAAGACAGCAGAGGTTTCCTGGCCTGGCATATTGGTCAGTTGCTTTAACTGACTGTTGGCCAGCGTGAACTGATACAGGTCACTGTCTCGTGGCTGATATTCCCAGTCTTTATGGGTATTGGCCGAAAAAATCAGGCTTTGCCATCCGGTGTCCAGCTTAAGTCCGAGCCGTAGTTAAAGTCACCCTCTGTCAGCTTACGTTCTTTTCCACCTGTTGCAGGTAAAACAAACACATGGCGAAACTCAGATTTTAAAAAACCCTGACCGTCAGCCTGATACTGAGCCCGCTCAATCAAGATTGCAGGTTCAGACCATTTGGCAGCTTCAGGTTTCTTTGGCATTTTAATGGCTTTAGCCAGTGGAGTGGCCTGAGCCGGCACATTCATGGTGAAGGCGAGTTGTTCACCATCAGGCGACCAGGTTAAGTTGCCCGGGCTTTTGGTCAGTTGGCTGACTAAAGCGGTTTTGTTTTCTTTGACATAATGCACATGGATTTGACGTGAGCCTGAACGGTCAGAAATAAAAGCAATACGATTACCGTCTTCAGACCAGCGTGGAGAGCCGTAGTTAAACTGATCAACAAATAAAGGGCTTTGCTGGCCGGTTTTGACATCCAGCAGCCATAAACTGCTATGGGTGCCATCTGTCATAATATCGTTGCTGTTACGGACATAAACTATTTGTTTGCCGTCCGGTGATACTTGAGGATCGTTGGCATACTCCAGCGCAAAAATATCTTCAGATTCAAAGTACTGGCTTGCTGCTGTTGACGCGAAAACTGGTGCTGCACAAAGTAAGGTGGTGCTGGCAATACAGGAGTAAATAAAAGGCCTGATGGCTTGGGGCTTTTGCATGGTTAAACCTCTTCTGATTAGACAACGACTAAACTAACCCGATGTGACCTACTGCACAATTTGCCAGCGACCAAAACCTGAATTTAAGCGTCCAGTTCGTGTTTTTATCCCGCTGTAAGCCAGAATCCACGGCCTTAGTGGCTGGATTTTACAACCTGTTTTGTTTACACTGACCCTATCTATCCTTTTGTTTGTAGTGCCTTATGTCGTTAAAAAACCTGAGTGTTTTTGCCTTCCTTTTTGTTGGTTTAACCGCCTGTAGTCAACCTGACCCTATTCAACGTATTTCAGGCCCAGCTCAGGGCTCCACCTTTACGGTCAGTTTTTGGAGTGAACAAGAGCTGGACAAAACCAGTTTAGAAACTCAGTTAAAAGACGAACTGGACCGTATTGACCTGTTGATGTCGAACTACAGACCTGACTCTGTGATTGAAGCTTTTAATGCCCAGCAAAGTCAGGAACCCATCGAAGTAGGTGAGGAACTGGTGCAACTGGTAGAAATTGCCAGACAAGTGTCCGTGCACAGTGAAGGCTGTTACGACTTAACAGTGAAGCCCTATTTTGAACTCTGGGGTTTTCGGGGCGATAAGCTCACCAAACCCAGTACAGAACAAATTCAGGCGTTAAAACAAACCATTGGATTAAATAAAGTCAGTAGCAAAGAAGGTAGCTTAACCAAGTTGAATCCGGCGCTGCGAGTGGACGTGTCTTCTATCGCGCAGGGCTACACAGTTGGCCAACTGGCAAAAATTCTTGATAAGGCTGGTATCCAGAATTACCTGGTCGAAGTAGGGGGAGAACTGGTTAGTAAAGGTAAAAAACCAGAAGCAAAAGCCTGGCGTGTTGCTATTGAAAAACCTTTGCCTGATTCGCAAAAACTACAAAAAATTATCAGTGTGCAACAAAGTGAGCCTCTATCTATTATGACTTCAGGCACCTACCGACATTTTTACGATCAGGACGGCGTAAGATACAGCCACGTGCTGGATGCCCGTACTGGTACTCCGGTGACCCACGATACAGTATCAACCACTATTCTGATCCCGGATCCAACTTGGGGAGATGCCTGGTCTACAGCGTTTTTATGCATGGGCAGTGAGCAGGGATTAAAAGTGGCGGATGAACTGAAATTACCAGTACTCTTTATTGACCAGCAAGGTGATAATTTTATTGAAAAACCAAGCCAGGCTTTAACAGAGGCACTCGCTTCAGGTACAGCGTTTAGCTTTCAGGAGTAAGAGGTAATGGCACAAGGATGGGATAAACAGAGACTGCAGCTGTGGCTCAGGCAAAGTGTGGACTTTTTCACTTTGTATCTGAAGCGTTGTCAGCATGATCAGATTAATGTGATAGGCGGATACCTGGCCTATATCTCGTTACTCTCTTTGGTGCCTTTTATTGCTGTGATGTTTTCTGTGATGGGTGCTTTTCCAATGTTCAGCGAATGGCGTGAGCAGTTAGAGGCCTTTTTGTATGCCAATGTAGTGCCGTCCAGAGGTGATGAACTGCGGCTCTATATCGCTGGTTTTGTTGAAAATATTGGAAAAATGACAGCAGTAGGTATAGCGGCTTTGGTGGTAGTAGCGCTGATGTTGATCCACAATATCGACAAAACCATCAACAGAATATTCCGCATTCAAAAACGCCCCAGACTGATTATTTCGTTCTCCATTTACTGGATGATCCTGACCTTTGGCCCTATTCTGCTGGGTGCGTCCATTGCCGTGACCTCTTATATTTTATCTTTATCCAGTTTGGCAGAGGGCTATACCCCCGGGTTAAGCTCTGTTTTGCTGGCACTGACTCCTTATCTGTTTTCTATTCTGGCGTTTTTTCTACTGTATCTGGTGGTGCCCAATGGCAAAGTGAAGTATCGGCATGCTTGATTGGTGCCACAGTGGCCAGTCTATTGTTCGAATTCCTGAAAGAAGGTTTTGCTCTCTACATCACGCAATTTCCGTCTTATCAGGCGATTTATGGTGCTCTGGCTTTAGTGCCTATCTTGTTTTTGTGGATCTATCTGGTATGGCTGGTGGTGCTCTTGGGGGCTGAATTAACGGCTTTGTTGCAGGAGCTGTGGCTTTTAGCTGCAACAAAAGAAGAAAAAATAGCAGAACAGGATGCCACAGCATGAGCAGAGGTACAGCGATTGAAGCTTTTGCTACCCAATGGCTTGACACTCCTGATGGTCAGCAGATTTATCTGGAACAAAGTGGTAACCCGAACGGTATTCCGGTAATTTATTGCCATGGCGGGCCTGGTGGCGGTAGCTCGCCCTTTCATCGCCAGCTGTTTGATGCAACTTTGTACCACATTATTATGTTTGATCAGCGTGGTTGCGGTTTATCCAGACCCGCATTGCAACTGAACAATAACAGTACCCAACACCTGATCGCAGATATGGAGATGATCCGGCAACATCTTCAGATCCCAAACTGGGTGGTTGCTGGTGGTTCCTGGGGCAGTACGCTGGCTTTAGCTTATGGTCAGACTTATCCGCAGTATTGTCTGGGCTTTATTTTGCGTGGCATTTTCCTTGGTCGTGAGCAGGACATCGATTGGCTCTACCGGGCAGGTTTTGGTGCCAGCCAGGTTTTTCCTGATTATTATCAGGATTTCCTTCAGCCTATTACTCATCTTCTGCACTTAGATGTGTTGCAAGCCTATCAGCTGCAACTGCATCATCAGGATGAAGCTATCCGTCTGGAGGCTGCATTAGCCTGGAGTATCTGGGAATCCCGTATCGCCACTTTAATGCCGAATGAGTTTTCCTGGGGTGGGGAGATGGATGCACAGTCCGCTCTGGCTCTGGCTTTGATTGAACATCATTATTTTATGCATCAGTGTTTTTTTGAACCTAATCAGTTGTTAGATAATCTACATAAAATCAGTCATTTACCTTGTAACATAGTGCATGGGCGCTATGACATGATTTGCAAAGCCGAAAATGCTTTTAGTCTGGCGTCGCTTTGGCCTGATGCCCAACTACATTGGGTATTGGATGCAGGCCATTCAGCCTCCGAAACTGGCATCGCAAAAGCCCTATACCAAGCCAGCAGGGCTATGGCGGACAGGTTACAAACTCAAGCCAGGACTGCGGTATGAAGGCTTTAATACAACGGGTCAGCTCTGCCAGTGTAACTGTCGATCAGCATCTGGTGGGGGCCATCAACACAGGTTTGCTGGTGTTGCTGGGAGTAGAAAAAGATGATTCAGAGCAGCAACTGAAAAAGCTGGCTGAGAAGGTACTGAAATATCGAGTGTTTTCGGATGAAAACGGCAAAATGAATCTGAATGTGCAACAAGCGGGTGGCGCTTTGTTAGTGGTTTCGCAATTTACTCTGGCCGCAGACACGAATTCTGGCTTAAGACCCAGTTTTTCGACCGCAGCTCATCCTGAACTCGCACTTCAGCTTTATCAGGATTTTGTTGCTTACTGCAGAAGCCTGGGTGTTGAGGTAGCGACAGGACAGTTTGGGGCAGATATGCAGGTGGCTTTGGTGAACAACGGCCCTGTCACTTTTCTGTTAGAGGCTTAATCTCGTACAGCAGGTTAAAATATCCTTTGATTGGAATGCATTGATAAGGGCGATCGGAGAGTAAAACTTCGAGTTCTGGCTGACACTCAGGCTGAGATAAATTGATCCATATGGTACCTTTTTGCTGCAGTAGTGTTTGCATGGCCTGCGGCCAGCCTTCAAAGAGCGGGTAAATATCCCAAAACACAAAAGGCCATTGCTGCTGATTCGACTGCAGAAAATCTTGTGCAGCTAAGCTCAGCAGCTGTTCTTTACCTTTTAGACAAAAAAAACGTTGATAAGCATCTATCACTTCATGACTTAGTTCTATGGTCAGCAAATGAGTATTGGGCAGCACAGTGGTCATAAAACGATTGATATCACCACCTCCCAAGCCCAGCTGCAATACTGCATCAGGCTTAAGTCGCTGTAACGAATGCAGAACAGGCTCCAGATGGGCGGACAGTGTTGTTGCAGGTGCCAACTGGTTCATTTTACTTTGCATGATGCCGTCCAGATAAAGGGATAAAAAAGTGCCTTCTTCTATCAGCTCCAAGCGGGGAGGGCCAGGCTGAAACCAGACTAGCTGTTGTATAACGTCAGGTTTTTGTACCACAATACCCTCAAATCAACAGACGACAGGACGCAGATGTGAACTGGCAGCTTAGCGCCCCACAAACCGAAGCTCAATGGTTAGCTTATTATCAATTACGCTGGCAAGTGCTTCGAGCACCTTGGGGTCAACCTAAAGGTTCTGAACAGGATGAACTCGAAGCACAATCTTTTCACCGTATGGTCTGCACTGAAGATGGTGAAGTTGTTGCTGTTGGTCGTTTGCACAAGGTCGATGAAAACACTGCTCAGGTGCGTTACATGGCCGTGTCCAATCAATGGCAGGGCCATGGTTTAGGCGCTATGGTGCTGCAGCAACTGGAGCAAGTAGCGCTGGAGCTGGGCATGCAACGTATCATCTTAAATGCACGTGATACTGCTGCTGGTTTTTACCAAAAGGCAGGGTATAGCTACCTCGAACCTGCCAATGCGTTGTTTGGTATTGCGCATCATCGTTATGTCAAAACTCTGGCTTTTTCTACATCAGCAGTGGTGTTGCAGCAATGGCAACCAGAGCTACAGCAGACTTTTTGGCAAACCATTCCACTCTCTGCTTATATGCAGTTAAAAGTACAGTCAGTGAACAGGCAGCAGCTGGTTTGTACCGTACCTCTAGCCCCGAATATCAATCTGCATCAGACTATGTTTGCCGGCAGTATTTATACCCTGGGTACTTTAACAGGCTGGGGTATGGTCTGGTTATTGTTAAAAGATCAACAACTGGACGGTGATATAGTGCTGGCTGATGGCCATATCCGTTATCTCAAACCTGTGACAGGGCTGGCTGAAGGGCGCTGCTTGCGTCATCAGCACCACCCCGATTTTTCTGCTTTAGCACAACAACGAAAGGCCAAACTGGATATTAAGGTCGGGATTTTTTGTGACGATAACCAAGTTGCTGTATTTGAAGGTCGTTTCGCTGTGTTACCAAAAAAAGCGCCGTAGATGTATGGACTCCCCTCCCTGCGAGGGATTATGGTGAAGTTGTCACACAAA